>DASXJY010000070.1:0-29085 GCA_036497115.1 Solirubrobacteraceae bacterium | reverse complement strand
TCCGCCAGCTCCGAGCGGCGGCGCTCTCCGTTGGTGCCGACGATCTGGGCGGGAGTGGCGGGAAGCGTCTCGGGAGCGATGGGGGGAATCTCTACTACCAGGATAACTCCTTCTCTTGTACCTGGATAAGCATGCTCGCATGATACCGATCATGCAAGCAATCAGAAACGCCTTTGGGGACCGCAAGCAGAACTCCAACCTGATCCTGGTCGTCGTCTGCCTGGCCCAGTTCATGGTCATCCTGGACGTCTCGATCGTCAACGTGGCCCTGCCGTCGATCCGCAATGGGCTTCACTTCTCGACCACCGGGCTGCAGTGGGTGGTCAACGCCTACACGCTGACCTTCGCCGGGCTGCTGATGCTCGGCGGCCGCTCGGCGGATCTGCTTGGCCGCCGGCGGGTGTTCCTGGCTGGCACGGCGATGTTCGCACTGAGCTCGCTGGTCTGCGCCCTGGCGGCGTCCCGCGGGCTGTTGATCGGCGCCCGCGCCGTGCAGGGGATCGCCGGCGCGGTGTCCTCGCCGGCCACGCTGTCGATCATCACCAGCACCCTCCCCGAGGGCCCCGAGCGCAACCGCGGCCTGGCGCTGTGGGGCGCGATGGGCGCCCTGGGCGCGTCCTCGGGAGCGCTGCTCGGCGGCGTGCTGACCCAATGGTTCGGCTGGCAGGCGATCTTCGCCGTCAACGTGCCGCTCGGCGCTCTCGTAGTCGCGCTCGGCCTGCGCGCAATCCCCGCCATCGCCCCCGTGGAGGGCCCGCGCCACTTCGACGCCCTGGGGGCGACGCTGATCACCTCCGGGCTGATCGGGATCACCTACGGGATCGTCCGCACCGACACCCTCGGCTGGGGCTCGACCGGCGTCCTGCTCCCGCTGGCGGCGGGCCTGGGGCTGCTGGCGGCGTTCGCCTACGTCGAGGCCAAGGTCGCCCTGGTGCCGCTGGTGCCGCTGTCGATCTTCCGGGCGCAGCGTCTGCGAGCGGCCAACCTGATCGTGCTCCTGATGTACGGGGCCAACTTCCCGGCCTGGTTCTTCATCACCCTGTACCTGCAGCAGGTGCTCCACTACAGCGCCATCGAGGCCGGGCTGAGCTTCCTGCCGATGACGCTGTCGATCTTCGCCGGGTCCACGCTGGCCCCCCGCGTGGTGGCTCGGTTCGGCCCCCGGCGGGTGATCGTCACGGCGATGCTGTCGATGGCCGCGGGGATGGTCCTGCTCACCGGGATTGGCCCCGGTGGCACCTACGTCGGCACGGTGCTGGCCGGCGCGGTGCTGACCGCGCTGGGGATGGGGTTCTCGCTCGTGCCCTCGACGATCGTGGCCATGCAGGGCGTGCCCGGGTCCCGCAGTGGGCTGGCCTCCGGGCTGCTCAACACCTCGCGACTGATGGGTGGCGCACTCGGTCTGGCGATCCTCAGCACGATCGCGGCCAGCACCACCCACGGCGAGGTCGCGCTGGCCGGGGCCCGGGCGCTGACCGACGGCTTCGATCAGGCCTTCACGGTCGCCGCCGGGTTCGCCCTGGCCGGCTCCGCCGTGGCCGCCGTGGCCCTGCGCCGCCGGGCCTCTGACCAGGTCGCCGACGAGGTCGCGGACCGCGCCGTCCCGGACGCCGAGCTGGTGGCGATCAGCGACCGGGGCGACCCGGACCCCGAGGGCGTGCTGGCCGCCTAACCGGCGGCCGGCTCCGGCGTCGCGCCCTCGGGAACTGATCCGGCGTCATCGTGGCCGGCGCCCTCGATGTTGAGGTGGGGCAGGAAACGATCCAGCCACCCGGGGATCTTCCAGTTGTAGTCCCCGAACAGCATCATCAGCGCGGGCACCAGGACCGAGCGGACGACCAGCGCGTCGAGCAGGACCGCGCTGGCCAGGCCGATGCCGAACAGCTCGATGATCCGCTGCCCGCCGAGGATGAAGGAGGCGAACACCAGCACCATGATCGCCGCCGCGGCGGTGATCGTGCGGCCGGTGGCGGCGAGCCCGTGGGTCACCGCGGCCCGGTTGTCGCGGCGCCGGTGCCACTCCTCGTAGACGCGGCTGATCAGGAACACCTCGGAGTCCATCGAGAGCCCGAACAGGATCGGGAACATCAGCACCGGCAAAAACGACTCGATCGGACCGGTCTTGTCGATTCCGATCAGCGACGCTCCCCATCCGTTCTGGAATACCGCGGTGACGATCCCGAACGCGGCGCCGGCCGAGAGCAGGTTCATGACCGCCGCCGTGAGTGGGATCAGCAGGCTGCGGAACACCACCATCAAGAGCAGGAAGCTGAGCAGGACGACCACTCCGATGAACAGGGGCAGCTTGCGTGACAGCACGGTGCTGAAGTCCTCGAAGATCGCTGTGGTACCGCCGACCAGGACGTGCAGCCCGGTGCCCTTGGTCGCCGCCGGCACGACCTGGTTTCGGACGTGGTGAAGCAGATCGGTCGTGGAGGCGTCCTGGGGCGATCCCTTGGGGTACACGTTGGCGATCCCCACGGTGGGCCGCCCGCCGATCCCTCTGATGATCTTCGCCGGCGCGGAGCCGACCACTCCAGGGGTCGCCGCGACCGCCTGCTCGGTGCGCAGGAAGGCGGCGGCCTGGGCCGGGGTGTTGATCTGCGCCACCAGCTCCATGGGGCCGTTGTAGCCGGGGCCGAATCCCTTGGCCAGCAGGTCGTAGGCCTTGCGGGTGGTGGTGTTGGTGGGATCGGTGCCGGCATCGGCCGAACCGAGCCGCATGTGGAAGAACGGGATCGCGATCAGGATCATCACCCCGGCGGCCACGGCGGCGAACACCGCCGGGCGCTTGCTCATGGCCCGCGTCCAGCGCGCCCAGGCGGCCGATTCGTCGTCGTGGCGCAGCTCTCCCTCGCGAATCGCCCGGCGCTCGCTGCGTCGCGGCACCTTGCCGCCGACGAAGCTCAGCAGGGCCGGCAGCAGGGTCAGCGCCGACAGGACCGTGAAGGCCACCGTCACCGACGCCGCAATGGCGACGCCGTACAGGAAGGTGACGCCGAGGGCGAACATTCCCAGCATCGCGATGCAGACGATCAGCCCGGCGAACAGGACGGCCCGCCCGGAGGTGTCAAGCGACTCAACTACGGCGTCCTCGCGGCTGTTGCCCCGCAGCAGCGACTGCCGGTAGCGGGTGACGATGAACAGGGCGTAGTCGACGCCCACCCCCAAGCCAATCAGCAGCGCCAGCTCGTTGGAGAAGGTGGCGATCTGGATTGCGTGCGAGAGCAGGCCGACCACGGCGATCCCGCTGCCCAGGGAAACGCCGGCGGCGACCAGCGGCAGCACCATCGCCGTGAGCGACCCGAAGACGATGAACAGCACGATCGCGGCGGCTATGAAGCCGAATAAGAGCCCGGATCCCTGATTGTTGGCGTTGCCGGCCTGGGCGATGTTGCCCTCGACCTGGAACTGGACCCCGTCGCCGGAGGCCGAGGTGATCTTGTCGACGAAGTTCCTGGCCGCCGCAGCGGTGATCTTGTTCTGGTTGGCGGCGTTGTCGAAGGTCACGTTGGCGAACGCCACCTGGCCCGAGGGAGCGATCTGCTTGCTGGCGCCCGGCGCGAAGGGGGAGGCCACGGTTGCCACATGAGGCACTTGCTCGACCTCGGCAAACAGACGCTGGGCGCGAGCTCGTACCGCCGGATCGGTGACCTTGCCGTGGTCGACGGCGATCACCAGCTGATCGGTCTCACCGGAGGCCTTGGGCACCGCCCGCTGGAGCAGCCGGATGGCGTCGAAGCTCTCGGTGTGGGGAAGCTTGAAGTTGTCGGTGTAGGCGCTCCCTGCCGCGCCGTGGATCAGGTTCAGTCCCGCCACCAGCGCGATCCACCCGACCACTGTGATGACGCGATGTCTAAAGCACCAGCGGGCTAGTTTTCTCATCTACTCGGCTACCTCCGGGTTCTCAGACTGCCGACCGCCTGCGTTTCGGTCGGCTCACTTGCGATGACGATTGAACACCCAACCGGCGACATTAGGTTTACAGGCTGTATCCGCAACCCGCTGTGACGTCCGTCCGCAAACCACGTCCGCGCTCCCGGAGCGCCGGCATTCTTCTCTACCGGCGCGTCTCCGGCGGGCTGCAAGTGCTGCTCGTGCATCCCGGCGGACCGATCTGGGCCCGTCGCGACCTGGGTGCTTGGTCGCTACCCAAGGGAGAGTACGAAATCGACGAGGATCCCCTCGCCGCGGCCCGCCGCGAGTTCGCCGAGGAGCTCGGATCGCCGGCTCCTGACGGCGAGACACTCGACCTGGGGGAGATCCGCCAGAAGTCCGGCAAGCTGGTGCGGGCGTGGGCGGTGGGCGGCGACCTGGACCCCGAGCGGATCACCAGCAACGAGTTCGAGATGGAGTGGCCGCCGCGATCGGGCCGGCGCCAGCGGTTTCCCGAGGTCGACCGGGCGCAGTGGTTCGGGCTGGCGGACGCGCGCGAGAAGATCAATCCCGCCCAGGCGGCGCTGTTGGACCGCCTCAGCGAAGCCGTGGGCCCGTGAGCACGGCGTCTGACGCGATCAGCCCCACGGCCCACTACACCGGCCAGGTGTGGCTGCGCAACGGGCTCTCGCACCCGCGGCTGGGAACGATCGAGGGGCGGGTGCTGTTCGACGCCCTTCACCCGGTGATGGTGGCCAGCGGCGCGTTCGGGGGTCCTTCGCTCGAGAGCTACCTCCTCGCTCGCCACCGGGCGATCGACGCGCTGCTGGGGCGCGCGATCGAAGCGGGCTCGATCACCCAGGTGGTGGAGGTGGCGGCGGGCCTGTCGCCGCGCGGGTGGCGGTTCGCCAGGCACTACGGCGACCGGCTCACCTACGTCGAAGCCGACCTCCCGGCGATGGCGGCTCGCAAGCGTCGGGCGCTTGAGCAGATCGGCTCACTCGGCCAGCGCCACCGGGTGGAGGATCTCGACGCCTTGCGCGACGACGGCCCCGGCAGCCTGGCGGCGCTGGCCGCCGGGCTGGACCGCTCCCAGGGGCTGGCGATCATCACCGAGGGGCTGCTCGGCTATCTGGCCCCCGACGCCATGGCGAGCCTGTGGCGGAGGTTCGCCGCGACGCTGAGTGAATTTGCCGGTGGGCGCTACATCTCCGACCTGCACCTGGGCAGCGTTCAGAACCTCGCCGTGCGCGGCTTTCGCCTCGTGCTGTCGGCTTTCGTGCGCGGACGCGTTTACCTGCACTTCCACGATGCCGCCGAGGCCGAGGCGGCCCTGCGGGCAGCCGGGTTCGCCTCGGCCAGCGTGCAGCCGGCGTCCAAGCTGGTCGAGCTGGCCCCGGGTCCGGGAGGGCAGCTGGTGCATATACTTGAGGCGTCAACTGAAATGAGCCATTAGACCCGAGGAATTCGATGATCAAGGCGACTCTCTACAGCGATCCGGCGTGTCCCTGGGCGTACTCCGAGAGCCCGGCGTTGCGGGTGATCGAGTGGCGCTACGGCGACCAGCTGGACTGGCAGCTGACGGTGATCGGGTTGACCGAGGACGCCTCCCAGTACGCCGCCCGCGGGTACACGCCGCTGCGTGGCGCGCTGGGACAGCTGCGCTTCAAGCGCTACGGGATGCCGTTCTCACCGGCGCCGAAGGCCCGCCTCAGCGCGACCGCCCGGGCCTGCCGGGCCGTGGTGGCGGCGCGGCTGGCCGATCCCGGCAGCGAGTGGCGAGTGTTCCGCGCGCTGCAGCTGGCCAACTTCACCACCCCGCTGGTGCTCGAGGACGACGAGCAGCTGCGCGAGGCGCTGGACCCTCTTGCGGGAGTCGATGCCGCGGCGATCGTGGCCGCGCTGGACTCCGCGGAGGTCACGGAGGCCTACGAGCAGGACAAGGCGCAGACCCGGGAGGCAGCCGGATCGGCCGCCGAGCTCCAGGGCAAGACCGCGACCACCGATGGACCCGTGCGCTTCACCGCCCCGTCGGTGGTGTTCGCGTCGAACGGCACCTCGCTGGTGGCGGGGGGCTTTCAGCCCGTGGAGGCCTACGACGTGCTGGTGGCCAACCTCGACCCGACGCTGGTCCGCAAGCCGCCCCCCGAGGACCCGGCGCAGCTGCTGGATCACTTCTCGGATGGCTTGACCACCCAGGAGGTAGCGGCCCTGCTGACCGAGGGCAATGACGCCCCCGACCGGCCGGCGGCCGAGGCGGCGTTGATCGAGCTGGTGGCCGAGGGGCGGGCGGAGCGGGTGCCGCTCGGCGACGACGCGCTGTGGCGCCCGCCGCGCTAGCCAGCTGCCGTGGGGCGGACCGGCGCGCGCTCAGTCCCCGAAGCGCACCGGCAGCTGCTCGAGCCCGTAGATCCCCGAGGGCGTCCCGAACTGGGGCTCGCCGTCGAGCGTGACCGTCCGGGCCCGTTCGGCCAGCGCGACCAGGCCCTCCTGCATCTCGGCCCGGGCCAGGTTGGCCCCGACGCAGTAGTGGATGCCGGCGCCGAAGGTGAGCACCCGGGCCCCGCCGCGGTCGGCGGAGATGTCGAACTCGTCGACCGCCAGCCCCTCGCGGTTGGCGTGCCAGGCCGACACCAGCACGACCGTGCCGGCGGGGAAGGTGACGCCCCGATGCTCGACCTCGGCGGTGGTGATCCGGGCCGTGAACGGGGTGATCGGCTCAAAGCGCAGCGCCTCGTCGACGGCGGCCAGGGCCAGCCCCCGCGGATCGGAGCGCAACAGCTCCCACTGCTCGGGGTGAAGCGCCAGCAGCCTGACGGCGTGGGCGAGCTGGCTCTGGCTGGTGTCGACGCCGCCCACCAGCACGTTGAGAATCAGGTTGCGCAGCTCGTCCTGGCCGAGCTTCTCGCCCGCCGCCTCGGCGGCGATCAGGTCGGTGATCAGGTCGGCGCCGGGGGACTGGCGCCGCTGCACGATCAGCGCGTCGGCCCACTCGTAGAACTCGGACACGGCCTGCACGATCCGAGCCCGGTCCTCGACCAGGCTGGCGGCGTCGAACTGGCGCTGGATCCAGTTGGACCATTCGTGCAGCTTGGGCGCGTAGCGGTGCGGGGCCCCCATCACCTCGGCGATCACCAGCGACGGGTACGGCTTGGCGAAGTCCTCGATGAACTCGCATCGCCCGTCGTCGGCAAGCGCCTCCAGCAGCTGCTCCAGAAAGCCCCGCATGGCCGGGCGGTAGCGGTCGACCGCGCGCGGAGCCAGGGCCGGGTTGACCAGGTTGCGCAGCCGGCGGTGGTCGGCGCCGTTGATGTTGATGATGTTGCGGACTATCTCCTCGTGCAGCGGCCCGTCGGCGATCCCGAACAGGCCGGCGATCGTCAGCCCGGGAAAGACGGCGTCCTTGGTGCGCAGGAAGAACTCACCGGACTGGCGATCGAGGACCACGAAGCCGAACGGGCACGCCGCCAGCCAGCCGTCGTGGCCGCGCAGCCCAGCCATCGCCTCGCGGTAGCGCTCCCCGCGCAGCGAGACGTCGGTGTGGTCGAAGTGCGCGAGCTCGAGCTCGGTCGCCGCCGGCATCGTCGTCAGTCCGCGATCCAGGGGTTGGTGGCCAGCTCCCGGGCCACGGCCTCGACGACGGTGAGGGCATGGCGGACGGTGCGGTAGTTGACGTTCTGGGGCGTGTCGGTCATCAGGTGGTAGTTCGACAGCGCCTTATAGCGGTCCATCGAGGCCAGCGTCGCCGTCGGGTAGCCGGCGCGGCTGGGGATCACCGCGTCGGTGGAGGTCCGCGCCCGCAGCCCCCGGCGGACCGGCGCCCCGGCCTGCGCGGCGACCCGGGCCACCAGGTCCCGGAAGCTCAGGTCGTGGTAGTCCTCCATCACCACCGCGCCCTCGCCCTCGAGCATGATCAGCTTCGGCGAGCCGACCGTGTCGAGGTTCAAAAACCAGGTCCGGTCGCGGTCCAGGGCGGGGAAGTGGCGCCGGGCGAAGCCGTAGATTCCGCCCTGGACGACCTCCTCGGCGCCGCACGAGGCCAACACCAGCCGCAAGCCGATCAGCGGCTGAGCCGCCACCCGCTCGGCCAGCGCGACGAGCACCGCCACCGCGCTGAGGTTGTCGTTGGCGCCGGGGACGATCGGGCTGCGGGCGATGTCCTCGAACGTCGCCACCCCCAGCGCCGAGGCCGCGGCGCCAACCGTCAGCATCCCCCGCCGGCCCTGGGCGGCCCCCCAGGTCACCAGCAGCGGTCCACCGAGCGCCAGCCACCACAGCGGCAGCGAGGTGTCCTTGCGCTCGAGCAGGCCCGGGAAGCGGTCGCCGAACCACCGCTGGGCCCGGTTGTCGAAGATCTTGCCGGTGGGCGCGGCGTCGTGGTGGGCGAGCACGACCAGGGTCCGCTCGGCACCGGCGTCGCCGCAGGTGCCGACCGCGTTCCAGGTCGTCCTGGGCGGCCCGCTGGCACGGCGGGCCAGGCGCGGACCGTTGGAGACGTCGTCGGCGACCGCGGCGGTGACCGCGGCCGCCGAGGCGGCGGCGAGCTTTCGCGCCGCGCCGCGGCGGCTGGCCAGGGCGGTCAGTCCGGCCAGCGCGCTGGCGCCCGAGAGCGAGCTCATCACCCGGGCGTAGCCGTCGAGGAACTTCTCGGCCTCGACCTGGGCCGGGCAGCCGGCCGCGGTGAGCCGGGCGGCGATCCACTCGGCGGCCTGGCGCTCGCCGTCGGAGCCGGCGCGCCGCTCGATCGGCGCCAGCGCATCGACCACCTCGCGCAGGGTCGCCTCACCCGGCGCCGTGGAGCTCACGCCGGCTGCAGGTTCTCGAAGATCGCGGCGAGGCCCTGGCCTCCGCCGATGCACATCGTCTCCAGCCCATAGCGTCCGCCGCGGCGGTGAAGCTCGCGCAGCAGGGTGGCCAGGATCCGCCCTCCGGTGGCCCCGATGGGGTGTCCCAGCGAGATCCCCGAGCCGTTGACGTTGACCCGCTCCAGACCATCAGCGAGCGCCCACTCCCGCAGCACGGCCAGCACCTGGGCGGCAAATGCCTCGTTGAGTTCGATCAGGTCCATCTGATCCAGCGACAGATCGGCCCGGGCCATCGCCTTGGCCGTGGCCGGGACCGGCCCGATCCCCATCGTCTTGGGGGCCACTCCAGCGACTCCCCAGCTCACCAGCCGGGCCAGGGGCTTGAGGCCAAGCTCCTCGGCGCGCTGCGCATGGGTGACGATGCAGGCGGCCGCGCCGTCGTTCTGGCCGCTGGCGTTGCCGGCGGTGACGGTGGCCTCGGCGTCCTTGCGGATCATCACCGGCCGCAGCGAGCCCAGGCTCTCAAGCGTGGTGTCGGGCCGGGGGTGCTCGTCGCGGTCGATCGTCCGGGTGCCGTTCTTGCGGTCTCTGACCTCGACGGGAACGATCTCCTCGGCGAACGCGCCGCGCTCGTGGGCGTCGACAGCGCGCTGGTGTGAGCGGACCGCCAGCTCGTCCTGCTCCTGGCGGGGGATCTTGTACTCGCGGCGGAGGTTCTCGGCCGTCTCGATCATCCCGCCCGGTACCGGGTAGTTGGTTCCGCCGGCGGTCACCCGGCCGCGGACCAGCCGGTCCTCGAGCATCGCGCCGCCCGAGCGGGCGCCCCATCGCAGGGTGGTGGAGTAGAGCTCGGTCTGGCTCATGCTCTCGGCGCCGCCGGCCAGGACCAGATCGGCGGCACCGGTCTGCACCTGCATGCTGGCTTCGATCACCGCCTGCAGTCCCGACCCGCAGCGGCGGTCGATCTGAAGTCCCGGCACCTCCACCGGCAGCCCGGCGTCCAGGGCGGCGACGCGCCCCAGGGCCGGAGCCTCACCGTTGGCGTAGCCCTGGCCGAGCAGGACGTCGTCGATCTGGTCGACCGGGAGCCTTCCGCGGTCGATGACCGCCTTGAGCACGGTGGTGGCGAGGTCGGTCACCGGCACGTCGCGGAACATCCCGCCAAACCGGCCCACCGGGGTGCGAACCGGCTCGCAGATCAGAGCGTCACGCATCGGCGCCAGCTTAGTGAATGCGCCCGAATGGCAAGCCCGGCCTTGACTCTCACGCGACGTCAGGCTCCGACGGCCTGGCGGTCTACGTCCACGACGCCATCCTGGCCAACGCCGACGCGCAGGAGGCGGTCAGTCGGTGATCGCGATGTGCCCCGGGTGGGCGGCGACCCGGGCCAGCCATTCCCGGATCGCCGGGTAGGGCTGGAGCTCGAAACCGCCCTCGGGAGCGACGTGGGTGTAGCCGAACAGGGCGATGTCGGCGATCGTGTAGCGGTCGGAGACCAGGAAGTCCCTCGTCGTCAGGTGGCGGTCGAGCGCGCGAAGCGCGTCGGTCCCGGCCTTGCGCTTGGCCTCGAGCTCGGCCTCGGGGACGTGGGTCCCGGCCATCTCCCAGAACCGGGCCACGGCGATGTTGGGCTCGTGGTTGTACTGCTCGAAGAACAGCCACTGCAAAACCTGGGCGCGCTCGAACGCGTCCACCGGCAGGTACTCGGTCCCCTCGGCGAAGTGAAACAGGATCGCGCCGGATTCGGCCAGCGCCCGGCCGTCGTCGAAGACCAGTGTCGGCACCCGCAACGCCGGGTTGACCTCGCCCAGGACGTCGGGCCGATCAGAACGATCGAACACGTCGAGTTCACGCCGCTCGTACTCGATCCCGAGCAGGGCGAACAGGAGCCTGACCTTGTAGCAGTTGCCCGACAGGCCATTGTTGTAGAGCAGCATCGGCAGGGCGCGGCCAAAGGTAGCGAAGCAGCCTGCGACTCAGGGCCGCGGGCGAGGCGCCCGGAGCTGGGTCACCGGCACGCCGCCCTTGGGTGAGAGCGTGATGGCCCGGAACTGTGCCTTGGCCCGCTGGCGGTCGACGGCGGCCAGCGTGGTCCGCTCCAGGACCCGCGAGACGACGATCCGCATCTCCATCAACGCGAAGCTGGCCCCCAGGCAGCGGCGCGTGCCGCCCCCGAAGGGAACCCAGGTGTAGGTGTCGGGAGGCTCGGGGCCCAGAAAGCGCTCGGGCGAGAACTGCGAGGGATTGGGGTACAGGTCATCGCGGCGGTGAATGGTGCGGATCGACGGGTTGATCTCGATCCCCGGCGGGACCGCGTAGCCGTTGAGGCGGAAGGGCTCCTCGCGGACCACCCGCCCCACCCCGGGGATCACCGGCCGGATCCGCAGCGCCTCCTTGACGACCGCGTCCAGGTAGCGATCGTCGCGCTCCGATGCCCGGGCCAGCACGGAGGCGTCGTGCAGCAGCAGGTCAAAGGTCCAGGCCAGCCCGGTGGCGGTCGTCTCGTGCCCGGCCAGCAGCAGCGTCAGCAGCTCGTCGCGGACCTCGCGGTCCGACAGGCGGCCACCGTCCTCGTCGCGGGCCAGCAGCAGCGCCGAGAAGACGTCGTCGCGCTCGGCCAGGTCGGGCTCCTGGCGCCGGCGCGCTATCTCGGCGTAGACGACCTCGTCGACGGCCCGCTTGCGGGCCTCGAACTCCCGCGCCGCCCGCCGATCATCTCGGCCGCGGACAACGGCCGAGATCATCATCAGCCCGCGGGGGCGCGACAGAGGCTCGATCATCGCTCGCAGCCGCCGGCGCAACTCCGCCTCGGCAGGTCCTGGCTCGTAACCGAACACCGCCTTGAGAATCACCCGCAGGGTCAGCGACTGCATGCTCTCGAGCAGCCGGAACGGCTCGGCGACGGGCCACGAGTCGATCTCGCGGTCAGCGGAGTCGCGGATCGTCGCGGCATGGGCCTGCATCCGCTGGCCGTGGAACGCCGGCAACAGCAGCCGCCGGTGGCGAAGGTGCTCGGCGCCGTCGAGCAGCAGCACCGAGCGCTGGCCGACGATCGGGCCCAGCAGCGCATTGGCCTCCCCGGCATGCAGCCGATCGTTGGAGCCCTTGAACACTTCCTTGACCAGCTCGGGATCGAAGACCATCACGAACTGCTGGTCAAACAGCGTCCCGAAGGTGACGGCGTCTCCGTAGCGGCGCCGGCAGGCCTCCAGGAAGCGGGCGCCACCGAGCAGGAAGCCCAACGTCTGCAGGACGCGGGGCAGCGGCGGGCCCGGCGGCAGCCCGGGGGCGGTCTGCGGGCCGCGCGGCGGATCGGCGGTGGTCTGCGTTGCGCTCACGCCGCCGCCCTTTGAGAGGCTGCCGCTCGGGCGTCGAGGTCAGCCAGCGACAGCGGATGCGCCGGCGGCGAGCTGAGCAGGCGCCGGCGGGTCACGTGGAGATCGCCGTCGACGTGCAGCAGCTCGCCGGACTCCAGCCCGCGCCAGGCTGCGTCCTCGTCCATGGGCTCGGTGGCGACGACCACCGCCGGGCGGGCGGCCAGATCGCCGGACCGCACCCGGATCGAACCGCGGGCGCTGGCCTGCTCCAGGTGGCGCTGGCCGCTGGCACCGCCGGCGGCGCGCTCGAGGACATGCAGCTCGTGGGTGTCGGGATAGCGCAGGGCCCACAGCTCAGAGGAGGTGATCAGCACGAAGTTCAAGGACAGCACGGGAAGGTTTGCCGCCACCCAGCCGGCGGCACGCTCGATCCCCTGCTCGACATCGCCGGTCTCCTGCACCTCGCGGGTGATCAGGGCGAAGAACCGCTCGGAATCGGTTTCCCCGCCCACGGATTGCATGGCGTCGGCGAGCTCGTGCTCGAGCTCGGGGATGCCGCCGATCACGCCGTTGTGGGCGAACAGTCGCCCGTGCTGCTCGAACGGATGCGTGTTCGCGAGGGTGAGAGCGCCCGTGGAGGCGTACCGGACGTGGGCCACAAACGTCGGCGAGCGAAGCTCTCGGGCCGCGCGGGCGAACTCCTGATCCTCGTAGGCGGCGAGCGGCTGCTTTGACACCACCGGTCTGCCGGTGGGGGCAAACGTCCCGATGCCGGTGCCGTCGGGTTCGTGCCGGCTCTGCTGGGCCAGCGAATCGGGCGCCTCGAGCAGCCAGAAGGTGGCCTCGACCGGCTCGCTTCCTCCGCTCATTCCAAACAGGCGGCACATTGCTGGACCGCCGACGGTACCAAGCGCTGCAACGTTCGCGGCAAGGCTATGAACAACCACCTGTCGGCTGACAGAATCGCTCCAAATGCGGGGTGACAGTCCGATTGGAGAGGTCGGTCGCCCGTGGGTGCCGCTTTCCCCGGGGCAGCTGAGCGCACGGCGCGCTCGCCAGCGCCGCCAGCAACGGCGCCGGCGGGTGGTGGCCCTGGTGACGATGATCGTGGTCATCGCCGCGGTTGTGCTCGTCGGGGTGGGCACCGGCGGCAACAGCCGGACCGGCGCCGCGGAAGGGCGGGCCGCGGTCAGGGCCGGTCACGGCGCCGGGGCCGACGCCGGC
Source organism: Solirubrobacteraceae bacterium (assembly GCA_036497115.1). Classification (GTDB taxonomy): domain Bacteria; phylum Actinomycetota; class Thermoleophilia; order Solirubrobacterales; family Solirubrobacteraceae; genus Palsa-465. The sequence continues at coordinate 15,863 of DASXJY010000070.1, read as the reverse complement.
CAGAGCCAGGCCAGACACCACCAGAAGCTGGCCGACTCGGTCGTCGACCGCGGGGAGTCCCAGCGGCGCCAGGCCGGCAAGGTGCTGGCCTACACGCCGTACGTCAGGCTGGCCGGGCATCGCCGCCGCGACGTCGCGCTGACCTTCGACGACGGCCCGGGTCCGTACACAGCCAAGATCGTCTCGATCCTCAGACGCAACCACGCCACCGCGACGTTCTTCACGATCGGCGAGGACGTGCGCACCTTCCCCCGGCTGGTCGCCGACGAGGCCCGCCAAGGGTTCGAGGTCGCAGATCACACCGAGACCCACGCCTACCTGCAGCAGAGCTCGCCCAGCGTCCAGCAGCAGCAGATCGCCGGGGCGGCCGAGGCGATCCGGCACGCGGGCGCGCCGAACCCGTCGCTGTTCAGGCCCCCGTACGGCTCGTTTGACGCCACCACGCTCTCGATCCTGCGCCGGCAGCGGCTGCTGATGGTGCTGTGGAGCGTCGACACCAGCGACTACGCCCGGCCCGGCACGGCGAAGATCGTCTCCGGCGCCCTCTCGGGCGCCGCGCCGGGGGCCATCGTCCTGATGCACGACGGCGGCGGCAACCGCTCCGAAACGGCCGCCGCCCTGCCAAGGATCATCCGCGGCCTGCGCCGGCGCGGTTTTCACCTCGTCACGGTGTCGCAGCTGGTCGCCGCCGACCCACCGCCCCACGGCCAGCCCCCGCCGCAGCCACTGTCGGGGATCGGCTGATCGCAGACGCCAGCCGGGCCGGCGCATCTGTCAGAGTAATTTCAAGCTTGTCTGCGATCTTGGGCTGGTCCCGAGAAAGGCAGAGTTCCGATGAGATTCATTCGCACAGCTTCAACCGGCCGCCTGCTGGCCACGATCGTCGGCCTCGCCATCGCGATCGCGGCCGGTACCGCGATCGCCGTCGCCGCCTCGGGTCCGGGCCCCGTCCCCGGACCGCAGCGCCTGGCCTCGGCGGCCCACAAGGCGCTCGCCGCTCCCCCGGTGACCGGGATCACCGCCGATATCTCCTTCACCAACCACCTGATCGACTCCTCGGACTTCGCCGGCGGCAAGGTCGACCCGATCCTTCAGGGCGCCACCGGCCGGCTGTGGCTCTCCAACGACCACCGGATGCGGCTGGAGCTGCAGTCAGACAACGGCGACGCCCAGGTGGTGGTCAACCAACGCTCGTTCTGGGTCTCTGACCCCTCGTCGCACACCGTCTACCAGGGCACCCTGCCGGCCGACAAGCCCGGCGCCAGGTCCAAGCCGGCCAGCGATCACGGCGTGCCCACGGTGAGCCAGCTGCAGCGCGATCTGACCAAGCTGCGCCGGCACGTCAACGTCTCTGGCGCGACCCCCAGTGACGTCGCCGGCCAGGCCGCCTACACGGTGAGCGTGTCGCCCAAGCACGATGGGGGCCTGCTGGGACAGGCCCAGCTGGCCTGGGATGCAATCAGGGGCGTTCCGCTGCGGATCGCCGTCTACGCCAAGAACAACAACACCCCCGTGCTCGAGCTCAAGGCGACCAACATCTCCTACGGCACTGTCGCCGCCTCCACGTTCAACGTCACGCCGCCGGCCGGCTCCAAGATCGTCAAGGTCTCCACCGCCGGCAAGGGCATGAAGGCGCCCAAGATGGCCAAGCACGGCGCTCGCGCCCACCACGAGCTCTCCGGCGTGGCCGCCGTGGCCCGGCGGCTTCCCTTCAAGCTCGTGGCTCCGAGCAAGCTGGTGGGGCTGCCGCGCAAGAACGTGCAGCTGCTCGACTGGGGCGGCGAGCCCGCCACGATCGTCAGCTACGGCCAGAACCTGGGCGGGATCGCGGTGCTCGAGCAGGCGGCGCGGAGCGGCAAGGCCAACGCCTCCGCCGACGGCGGCAACGGCCGCGGGCTGAGCCTGCCGACTGTCTCGATCAACGGGGCCACCGGGCAGGAGCTCGACACCGCGCTCGGCACGGTGGTGCGGTTCACGCGCGGCGGCGTCGCCTATACGGTGATCGGTTCGGTCCCGTCCACGGCGGCCGACGCCGCAGCACGAGGGTTGTGACCGAGGGCGCCGCGCCGATCGAGGTTCGGGGACTGGTCAAGCGCTATGGCGAGCTGACCGCCGTGGCCGGTGTCGACCTGACCGTCAACACCGGCGATGTGTACGGCTACCTGGGTCCCAACGGGGCCGGCAAGACGACGTCGCTGCGGATGATGCTGGGGCTGATCAAGCCCACCGAGGGCAGCGTGCGCCTGTTCGGGCGCGACCCGATGCAGAGCATCAGCGCGCTCGAGGGGGTGGCCGGCTTCGTCGAAGCGCCGACCTTCTATCCGTACCTCAACGCTCGCAAGAACCTGGAGATGCTGGCCGCCTACGACGGCGGCGGCGCCGGCGACCGGATCGACTCCGCGCTGGAGACCGTCGAGCTGACCGACCGGGCCAAGGATCGCGTCGGTGGCTACTCGCACGGGATGCGCCAGCGGCTGGGGATCGCCGCCGCGCTGCTGCGCGAGCCCAGGCTGCTGCTGCTCGACGAGCCGGCCACCGGCCTTGACCCGGCCGGCATGCGCGACATGCGGCTGCTGATCCGTCGCCTGGCCGACCAGGGCATGACCGTGATGCTCTCGAGCCATCTGCTGACCGAGGTCGAGGACGTCTGTAACCGGGTGGCGATCGTGCGCTCGGGCCGAATCGTCTACGAAGGCGAGATCGCGGCGCTCAAGCGCGGCGCCGGCACCGCCTATCGGCTAGAGACCACGGACGACGAGCGGGCGCTGGCGGTCTGCAACGCCCAGCCCGGCGTCACCGACGTCCGCATCCAGCACGGAAAGATCACCTTCACCACCGACGAGCCGGGCGCCGCCGAGCTCTCGCAGGCGCTGGTCGAGGCGGGCGCCCTGATCCGGGCCCTGGCGCCCCAGACGGTCACCCTCGAGGACCTGTTCTTCCGCTTTACCGAGGGCGACGAGCCGGCGGCTGCGCCGCCGACCTCCGATCCCGCTCCGGCGCAGGCGGCCCGCTGATGGCCCGCCCTGATCGCACCCCGTTGCCGGCGGCCGGCTGATGCCCAGCGTCGCCACCGTCTACCGCTGGGAGCTGTTCAAGCTGCGCCACCAGAAGCGCACCTACCTCGGCCTCGGCGCGGCGGTGCTCGTCCCGATCCTGTTCGTGCTGGCGATCCACTTTCGCCACCGCGGCCGGGGCGGGGACTTCGCCTTCTCCTCGTATCTGGATCGCAGCGGCCTGGCCGTCCCGCTGGTGATCCTGCTGTTCGGCGCCGTGTGGATGTTCCCGCTGATCACGGCGCTGGTGGCCGGCGACATCTTCGCCTCCGAAGACCACAACGGAACGCTGAAGACGATCTTCACCCGCTCGTTGGAGCGCTGGCAGATATTCGCCGGTAAGGCGCTGGCGGCGTCCACGTACGCGGTCCTGGCGATCCTCATCTGCGGGACGGTGGCGGTGATCGCGGGGAGCCTCCAGTCGGGCTTCAACTCGCTGCAGAGCCTGTCGGGGACGATCGTCTCGGCCCCCAAGGCGCTGGAGCTGGTGTACGTCAGCCTGCTCATCTACCTGATCCCGATCGCCGCGATCGTCTGCATCGGGCTGCTCCTCTCCGCCGTCACCCGCAACAGCGCGGCCGCCGTGGTGGGGACCCTGATGGTGTCGCTGCTGATCCAGCTGATCGGAATCCTGCCGGGACTGGGGAGCCTTCAGCCCTATCTGCTGAGCACCCAGTTCAATGCCTGGCAGGGGCTGCTGCGCACGCCGATCGACTGGGAGCCGATCGTGCGCGCGGCCTGGGTCTGCGCCCTGTACGGCATACCGGCGCTGCTGGCCTGCTTTCTGGTCTTCATGCGGCGCGACGTCGCCGGCGGCTGATCGCCCCCGGTGCCCCAAGATCTCTCAACCGAGACGGCGGGCGAGCGGGTGCTGGTCGTCGACGACGACCCACCGCTGCGGCGCATGCTGGCGCGCAGCCTGAGCGCCGAGGGCTTCGAGGTCACGGTGGCCGCCGACGGGGGCGCGGCGCTGGTGGCCGCCGAGCGCTCGGCCCCGGACGTGATCGTCCTCGACGTGGCGATGCCGGCCATCGACGGGCTGGCGGTGTGCCGGCGCCTGCGGGTCAAGGGATTGCCGACGCCGATCCTGATGCTGACCGCCCGCGACGCGGTGGCCGATCGGGTGTCCGGCCTCGAGGCCGGCGCCGACGACTACCTGGTCAAGCCGTTTGCGATCGAGGAGCTGATCGCCAGGTTGCGCGCCCTGACGCGCCGCGGCCGCCAGGCGCCGACCGCGCTCGCCTACGCGGATCTGACGCTCGAGGTCTCGACGCGGACCGCGGTCCGCGCGGGACGCCCGATCCTGCTCACCGGCCGCGAGGCGGCGCTGCTGGAGCTCCTGCTGCGCTCACCCGGCAACACCGTCACCCGCGAGCGAGCGATCGACGAGATCTGGGACGGGGCCGCGGAGGCCAACGTCGTCGACCGCTACGTGACCCGGCTGCGGCGCAAGCTTGGCGACCCGCCGCTGATCCGGACGCTCAGGGGGTCGGGGTTCGTCCTGCGGGCCTAGCCGGAGTCGCCGCCGCGCCCGAGCCCAGGAGCTCGTGGACTCCAGCCTCGGGCACAGGCTGGCTGAACAGGTAGCCCTGGGCGCCGTCGCAGCCGAGATCCCGCAACTGGGCCAGCTGGCTCTCGGTCTCCACCCCCTCGGCGACCACGCGCAACCCCAGCGCGTGGCCGAGTTCGACGACCGCGCCGACCAGGGCGATCTCGGCCGGCTCGCGGCCGAGCGCGGAGACGAAGCTCTCGTGCAGCTTGAGGGTGTCGACCGGAAGGTCCCGCAGGCCGGCCAGCGACGACTGGCCCAACCCGAAATCGTCGATCGCCAGCTTGACGCCGATCCCCTTGAGCTCCAGCAGCATCGCCGTGGTCAGCTGCGGATTGCGCTGCACCGTGTCCTCGGTCACCTCGAGGCAGAGTGCGCTGGGATCGGCTGCGTGGGCCTGCATCGCCGCCTGGAGCCTCGCCACCAGGCCCGGATCCTCGAGCTGCCGGGCCGACAGATTGACCGAGATCGTCACTTCGGGGCGCGACTGCCGCCACCGGCTGACCTGCTGCAGCGCCTGCTCGATCACCCAGTCCCCGATCGGGACGATCAGGCCCGTGTCCTCAGCGACCTCGATGAAGTCGCGCGGCTCCATCAGGCCGTGTTCAGGGTGATCCCAGCGCACCAGCGCCTCGAACCCCTCCAGCCCCGTGCCGCCGTTGAGCGATACCCGCGGCTGGTAGTGAACGCGCAGCTCGGAGCGCTTCAACGCCGAGCGCAGCGCCTCCTCGAGCTCCACGCGCGCGCTGACCCGCGACCGCGAGCTCTCATCGAACAGCTCGAGCCGCGCTCCGCCGCGCTCCTTGGCGCGGTACATCGCCGCGTCGGCGTCGCGGATCACCTGATCGGGCGCGACCGAGGGGTCGGTGACCATGGCGATCCCGATGCTCACCGCGGCCGACACCTCCCCGTCCTCGACGGCCAGCGGGCGGCCGGCCGAACGGCTGATCCGCTCTGCGATCAGGAGCGCCTGGCGCTCGCTTTCGAGCTCTTCGAACAGGAACGTGAACTCGTCGCCGCCGAAGCGGGCCACGGTGTCCATCGGGCGAAGCATCTCCCGAAAGCGACCGGCGAGTACGGTCAGCATCAGGTCGCCCGTCGCATGCCCCATCGAATCGTTGATCCGCTTGAAGCTGTCGACGTCGAGAAACAGCACCGCCAGTGGCTTGCCGGTCCGCCGCGACCGATCCAGCGCCACCGTCAGGCGGTCACCGAACAGCGCCCGGTTCGGCAGCGCGGTGAGCGGATCGTGAAGCGCCTGGTGGGCGAGCTCGACCTCGGAGCGCTTGCGCTCGATGGCAAACCGCATGGCCCGTACGAGCACGGCCGGGTTGAGCTCGGACTTGAGCAGCTGATCCTGGGCGCCGGCCTTGATCGCGGCCAGGCCGGCGTCACCATCGGGGCGGTCGGTGAGGACGATGATCGGGGCGTCGGGCGCGGCGCTGCGCAGCTGCTCCAGCGGCTCGAGCGGATCCTCGTCAAGGCCGGGAAGGTCAAGCAGAACGCAGGTGGCGCCGTGGTCGCGCAGCTCGTGGGTGGCGTCGGACAGGCGCAGGGCATGGGCGATCACCACGCCGTCGCCCCAGCCCGCCCGGAGCATCTCCCCGATCAGCATCGCGGCTCGTGGATCCTCGTGTACGAGCAGCATCCTGGCGGTGGATCCAAAGCCACCCTCGCGCGTCACATCGAGCCTTCGGCTTGGCCGGCGCTGGCGCCGGAGCCGGTGCGCTGCCTCACATCGAACCCTTCCTGTCTTGGTCGGCAAAAGATCAGGCCAGTGATAGCGACCGTTGGTGACGAAAACATAGCTTTGGAGGCCCCAGGCGTGCGGGCAGACCAGTGCGCCCGCTGAGCAGCCTGCGGGCCCGGCTGACCGCGGCCGCGGTGGGCGCGATCCTGGCCGCGGTGGTGCTGTTTGCCGTGGTCACGGTGGTGGTCGTAAATCACCAGCTGCGCAGCTCGCTGGACACGGCGCTGCGCCAGCGCGCCCAGGACGTCGCCGAACTGGCCGTCTCGGCCCCGGCGGTCCTCAGTTCGCCCGGGGCGCTGGAGAGCCCGGGCTCCGGACGTCAGCTCGCGGTCGAGGTGATCGACGCCCACGGACGGATCGTGGCTCGCTCGCTGACGCTGGGAGCCCAGCTGCTGCCGGAGGGCCGGCTCGCCGACGCGGCGCGCCGGCACGGACTGACTGGGGTGCAGGACATCGGGCTCGACGGCCGCCCCTACCGGATGTACGCGGCTCCGATTGCCGAGGCCGGCGGTCCGGCGGCGGGCGGCGCGGTGCTGGTGGCCTCGGACACCAGCGACATCTCCCACACCAGCTCCAGCGTCGCCCTGGCGGTGGCGCTCACGGGGGCAGCGATCGTGGTCCTGGCCGCGATCGGGGCGGCGATCCTGACCCGCCGCGGGCTGCGCCCGCTGCGGCGGCTGGCCGACGCAGCGGGGGAGATCGAGCGGACCGCGGACCCGGCGCAGCGGCTGCCGGCGGCGAGGACGCTGGACGAGATCGGTCAGCTCACGGGTGTGCTGAACCGGATGCTGGCCTCACTTGAACAGTCCCGGGCGGGCGAGCGCCGGCTGCTGGCCGATGCCTCACACGAGCTGCGCACTCCGGTCACCGCGCTGCTGGGCAACGTCGAGTATGCGGTCCGCCACGGCGTCGACGACGAGGTGCTCAGCGAGCTGCGCCACGATGCGCAGCGCCTGGCCCATCTGGTCGACGCGCTGTTGGCCCTGGAGCGGGCCGATGCCGCCGCGCCGATGCTCGAGCCGATCGAACTCGACGAGCTGGTCCGCGGGGCGGTGGCCGAGCACGATCACCGGCGGGTGGTGGCCGGCCGTCTTGACGCGGTCGCGGTCGCCGGCGACGAGGAGGCGCTGCGGCGGGCGATCTCCAACCTGATCGAGAACGGGCTCGTCCACGGCCCAGAGGGCGGGACCGTCACCGTCAGCGTGGCCGGCGCCGACGGCGTGGCCCGGGTGGCGGTGCGCGATCAGGGCCCCGGCCCCGGGCCCGACCAGCGCGAGCATCTGTTCGAGCGCTTCTGGCGGGGGGCTGACGCTTCGGAGCGCCCGGGTTCGGGGCTGGGGCTGTCGATCGTGGCGGCGATCGCTGAGCGCCACGGGGGGCGGGTGGTGGTGGAGGGGTCGGAGTTTGCCCTCGTGCTGCCGCTCGCCGCCGTCTGAGGCTCAGGGGTGCCGGCCTGGCGGGGGAGCCAGCTCGGCGGGCGTCGCTTCCGGGGCGGGCTCACGCAGCGCCAGCTGCCACCAGCCGACATCCCACCAGCGGCCATGCTTGTAGCCGACGTTGCGGTAAACCCCCACGGGAGCAAAGCCGAAGGACTCGTGCAGGCTCACGCTGGCTGGGTTGGGGAGGGAGATCCCGGCGCAGGCGGTGTAGACGCCCTGGCTGGTCAGCATCGGCAGCAGCTCGCCGTACAGCGACCGGCCGACGCCGCGACGGTGGTGATCGGCCGACACGTAGACGGTGGTGTCGGCACTCCACCGGTAGGCGGCGCGGACGTGGTGCTGCGAGCCGTAGGCGAAGCCGACGATTCGGTCGTCGAGCTCGGCCACCAGCCACGGGTACGTGCGGCACACGCGCTGCATCCGGGCGCCGAACTCAGCCGTGTCGGGAGGCTCCTCCTCCAGCGAGGCCACGCTGTCGGTGACGAACGGGGCGTAGACGGCGGCACAGGCGGCGGCGTCGCCCACCGGGTCGGCGTGGCGGATCAACATCCGCGCGCACTGTAGAGAAGGGGCCGCCTCCGTCTGGCGCTGAGAGAAAACGTCGCGGCCGGTCTGCGCCGGTCACTCCCAGTGCCGGCCGGCAAGCTCGCGGCGGATCCGCGCGGCGAGCTCGGAGGCGGGGGGCCGGGCGCCGGTGAGCGCGGCGGGGACGGCGTGGCGCAGCGACGACGTGAGCAGGATTGCGTCGGCGGCTCGCGCGCAGGCCAGCGACAGCGGCGCCTGAACCGGTTCGAGGCCCAGCCGCGGTGCGGCCTCCAGCAACACGCCGCGCATGACCCCCGCCAGCAGGCGCCCGTCGGCCGGCGGCGTGGTCAGCCGTCGCCCCGCGAGGACGAACACGTTGGCGAAGGCCGCCTCAAGCAGCTCGTCGTCGTGGTCGACGATCAGCGCGGTGACCTCGCCAGAGGCCTCGATCAGGCGGCGGTCGACCCACTTGTGGGCGCCCAGGCCACCGGCGATGCGCAGCGGACGGCAGGCCACCGCGCCGTGGCGGTCACCGGGAAGCACCGAGCTGCGGATCCGTGTGTGCAATCCGTTGCCGCTGGGACTGGGGACCAGGTCGACGCGCAGGCGGCGCTCGCCCGGAGCATCCGCTCGCCGGCGCAGCTCCTCGGCCAGCGAGTCCGGCAGTGATGCGTCGTATAGCGCGGCGACCGATGCGGCCAGGCGATCGAGGTGGCGGCCGAGCGCCTGGATCCGGGAGTCGCGGGCCAGCAGCGTCTCGAACACGCCGAGCCCCGGATCGGGCCGGCGCGGGTCAGGCGGCGTGGAGGGCATGCTCGCGCGAGACCGGGTCCGCGACCTTCACCGCGGTGCCGATCGCGGCGGCGATCGGGCGGGCCTTGGCGAGCGCTTCGTCGAGCTCGTTGGCGGGGTCAGAATCGGCGACGATGCCGCCGCCGGCGCCCAGCCACAGCTGACCGCCGGCGAGCTCGAGGGTGCGGATCGCCACGTTGAGCTCGAGCCCGGCCACGGGGCTGGCGTAGCCGATCGCCCCGGTGTAGACCTCCCGGCCGGTCCCCTCGAGCTCGGAGATGACGCGCAGCGCCTGGACCTTCGGCGCGCCGGTGACCGAGCCGGGGGGGAAGGTGGCCCGCAGCAGCTCGCCGTTGCCGACGCCGGGACGCAGCCGGCCCTGGACGCGCGACACCAGGTGCCAGAGCCCGGGATGGGGCTCGACCGTGGGCTCGCGGGGCGCACGGACCGATCCGTACTGGCAGACGCGACCGAGGTCGTTGCGCATCAGGTCGACGATCATCACGTGCTCGGCGGCGTCCTTGGCCGACCGCTGCAGCCAGGCCCGGGTGGCCGCCGCGCGCACCGGGTCCGCGGAGCGCTCGACCGTGCCCTTGATCGGAGCGGTGGCGACGGCGTCGCCGCGGCGGCGCAGGAACAGCTCTGGCGAGAGGCTGGCGACGCCCCCGTGCGGGGTGTCGAAGGCGGCGCCGTAGGCGGGGCTGACCGTCTCCAGCGCGGTGGACAGCAGCTCGCCGGCCCGCCCCTCCCACGTCGAGCCGAGCCGCAGGCAGATGTTGGCCTGGAAGATCTCGCCGTCGTGGATGCGCCGCCGGCAGCGGCTGACCGCGGTGAGGTGGGCGGCAGCGGCCGGCGCGGGCAGGGTCAGGGGCGGGGGCGCAGGACGCCGACCGAGGCCTTCGGTCAGCCGGGCCTGGGCCAGCAGTCCCTGCAGACGCCGCAGGCGCTCGCCCAGGGCGCCGGCGCGGCCCGGGGTGACGAGCGCCTCGAACCACCAGCCACCGCTGGGGTCCAGACGGAGCACGTGGTCGTAGTAGGCCAGGTGGTGGTCGGGCATCGCCACGGGGCGCACGGGCCCGAAGGGGACTTGCTCAACGAGACCGGCCAGCCGGTAGCCGAGCCAGCCGAACCAGCCTCCGCCGACGGCGTGCTCCTGGCCTTGTCGAACGCCGCCCACGGTGGGGAGCTCGTCGAGCGTGGTGAACGGATCGCCCGCGGCCACGGCCAGCGGGCCGGCGCCGACGATCGCCCCGCCGCCGGCCCAGCTCCCGGTCAGCGCGAACGGCAGCGTCTCGTGGCGCAGCGCGGCCAGGACGCGCTGGGGCGACAGCGAGCAGTCCAGGCGGACGCGCTCGAGGCTGGCCTGCTGTGCGGTGGGGGGGCCCGATCGCGGCATGAGATCCACAAATGATGTACCAATTCGCCCCGGTGAGCGCGAATTTGATCGACGGCAAGGCAATTGCCCAGGCGGTCCGGGGCGAGGTGGGCCAGGAGATCGAGGCCTGGTGCGCGGGCGGCGGGCGGCGACCCGGCCTGGCCACCGTGCTGGTCGGCGACGATCCCGGCTCGGCCATCTACGTGGCCAACAAGCAGCGGGCCTGCGCCGAGGTGGGAATCGAGGGCTTTGCCCACGACCTCCCGGCCGAATCATCCCAGGACCAGGTCGAGGCTCTGCTGCGCGAGCTCAACGGCGATCCGCGGGTGTCGGGAATTCTGCTCCAGCTGCCGACACCCCCCCACATCGACGGCGGGCATCTGACCACGCTGATCGACCCGGCCAAGGACGTCGACGGCCTGACCCCGGTCTCGGCGGGGCTGCTGGCCAAGGGGCTGCCGGGGCTGCGGCCCTGCACCCCGTCGGGAGTGATCGAGCTGCTGCGCCGCTATGACGTGCCGCTGGAGGGTGCCGAGGCGGTGGTGGTGGGCCGCTCGGATCTGGTCGGCAAACCGGTCGGCGCGCTGTTGCTGGCCGAGAACGCGACCGTGACGACCTGTCACTCCAGGACCCGCGACCTCCCGGAGGTCTGTCGCCGCGCCGATGTGCTGGTGGCGGCGGTGGGCCGGCCTGAGATGGTCAAGGGATCGTGGGTGAGGCCCGGCGCGACCGTGATCGACGTCGGGATCAACCGCACCGATCAGGGGCTGGTGGGGGATGTCGAGTTTGCCTCCGCCGCCGAGGCGGCGGGGTTGATCACTCCGGTCCCCGGGGGGGTCGGCCCGATGACGATCGCAATGCTGCTGCGCAACACGCTCGAGGCGGCGCGCCTTCAGGCCGCCTAGGCCGGGCTGAGCGCCGGCTCGTCGGCGAGCACCGCGTCCAGCGCGGCCAGCACGCGGTCGGCAACCTCGATCCGGGCGTTGTAGCCCATCAGCCCGATCCGCCACATCGCGGGAGCGCTGGGCCCCAGCCCGCCGCCGATCTCGACCTCGTGCTCGAGCAGCAGCCGCGTCTGCACGCGCTTGCCGTCGATCGCCTCCGGCACTCTGATCGCGGTCAGCGGCGCGAGCTGATGGTCGGGTTCGGCCAGCAGCTTCAGGCCGCGGGAGCGCAGCTCGTCCTGGAGGTGGGCGGCGGCCTGCGAGTGACGTTGCCAGCGGCGCTCCAGGCCCTCCTCGGTGACCTCGCGCAGCGCCTCGTAGAGCGCGTAGATGTGCAGCACCGGCGCGGTGTGGTGGTAGACGGCGGGGCGCTCGATCCAGTAGCGCTCGAGCAGGCCGAGGTCGTAGGAGTAGGGCAGCGGATGGTTGCGGGCCCCGATGCGCTCGAGCGCCCGGTCAGAGATCGCCAGCGGCGACATCCCGGGCGGAGCGCCCAGGCACTTCTGGGTGCACGAGTAAGCGAAGTCGACCCCCCAGCCGTCGAAGTCAAGCTCCACTCCGCCCAGCGAGGTCACGCAGTCGGCCATCAGCAGCACGTCACGGTCACGCAGCGCCGCTCCGAGCTCGGCCAGCGGATGCTCGACGCCGGTCGACGTCTCAGCGTGGACCACGACCACCAACCGCGCCGCGGGGTTGTCGTCCAGCGCCTGCAGCAACCGGTCGTTGGAAACGTGCTGACCCCAGTCGGCCTCCACTGCCACGACCTCGGCTCCGACGCGCCGCGCGATCTCGACGACCCGGCGGCCGAAGAAGCCGTTGACGGCGATGATCGCGGTCTCGCCGGGCTCGAGCAGGTGAGCGAGGCCGGCCTCCATTCCCGAGGTGCCGGTGGCCTGCAGCGGCAGGACCAGTCCCGACGACGCTCGGTAGGTGGCTCGCAGCATGGCCACGAGCTCGTCCATCAGCTCGTGCAGGGCGGGATCGAGGTGGCCCAGCAGCGGACGCTGCATCGCTTCCAGGGCGGCGGGCGTGACGTTGCTCGGGCCGGGGCCGCAGAGCAGACGTTGAGGTGGGTGCAACGGAGCGGGATTCATGGCGGCATTCTACGGCTCTGTACAAATTCATCCAAAAAGTCTTGAAATGCGCGGCCGCAGGCGCTCTACTTGACTGCCACCCGTAAACAGCGGTCGCGCCGCCGGGTTGGTGAGCGCTTCCCGGGACCAGGCCAAGAGGCCGAAGCGGAGGACAAGATGAGCCCGACCCGCACCAGACTGCATCGCTCTGAGCTGGCCGTTCCCGGCAGCAACGTGCGAATGCTCGAGAAGGCGCCGACCATGGGGGCCGACATCGTGATGCTCGACCTCGAGGACGCGGTGGCCCCCGACGACAAGGAGCAGGCGCGGGTCAACGTGATCGAGGCCCTGCGCGAGCTCGACTGGAGCAAGGGCTCGGTGTCGCTGCGCATCAACGGCCTCGACACCCACTTCTGCTACCGCGACGTGGTCGATGTCGTGGAGCAGGCCGGCGCCCACCTCGACTCGATCATGATCCCGAAGGCCAGCTCGGGGGCCGACGTGCACCTGGTGGCGACGCTGCTGACCCAGATCGAGGACGCGATGCAGCTGGGGCGGAGAATCGCCATCTGCGTGCTGATCGAGACCGCGGCGGGGATGGTCCACTGCGAGGAGATCGCGCGGGCCTGCCCGGAGCGGATGGAGGCGATGGTGTTCGGCGTGGCCGACTACGCCGCCTCGCTGCAGAGCCACACTACCTCAATCGGCGGCTCCAACCCCGACTACGTGATGCTCACCGACCCCGAGTCCGACGGCCGGCGCGATCACCACTGGGGCGACCAGTGGCACTACGCGCTGTCACGGATCGCCGTGGTCTGTCGCGCCTACGGCCTGCGTCCGATCGACGGGCCGTTCGGCGACTTCACCGACCCCGAGGGGTACCTGGCCTCGGCCCGCCGCGCGGCGGTGCTGGGCTACGAGGGCAAGTGGGCGATCCACCCGTCGCAGATCGAGCTGGCCAACCAGGTGTTCACCCCCGACGAGCGGATCGTCGACAAGACTCACCGGATCATCGCCGCGATGGAGGAGGCGGCCGCCCAGGGCAAGGGCGCCGTGTCGCTCGACGGGCGGCTGATCGATGCCGCCTCGATCCGGATGGCCCAGAACCTGCTGGCCAAGCTGGAGCAGATCGAGGCCCGCGACGCGGGGGTGGGCCTGCGCAGCGTTTCCGCGCGCTCGGGCTGACCGAGCGCCGGGCGAGCTGGGCAAGCCGAGCGGACCGCCCGGGCAAAGCGGACATCACAGAGCGAGCGATGGCCATCGGATGCAGGTGAGTCCTACCACGACCACCCCCTGAGCCTGGCCGAGCGAACCCCCGGGAAAACGCGCCTCGCTCGCTCCACAATGACCGCCCGCACCGGGCCGACGCACCGGGCTCGCCCCGCAAGTGACCGCCCGCACCCTTCGCCCCGGCTAGCGCCCGTGCTCCCGGGCGTCGGCGACAAACGCCTGGACCAGTGGAGACGGGTCCCCGGCGCGCACCACGGCCACCAGCTCGGCATCCGGGGCGCCGCTCAGCGGCCGGTAGGTGACCCCGTCCAGCGCCAGCCGCGACATCGAGGCCGGGACCAGCGAGACGCCGATGCCGGCGGCGACGAGGCCGATGATGGTCAGCATCTCGGGGGCGTACTGCACGACCTGGGGCGAGGTGCCGGTGGCGGCCAGGCGCCCGGTGAGCAGGTCGTGGAAGCCGGGAGCCTGCTGGCGGGGGAACAGGACCAGCGGCTCACCGGCCAGACGGCGCAGTGGCACCCGGCGCAGCTGGGCCAGCGGGTGTCCGACCGGGATCGCGGCCACGGTGCGCTCGCGCATCACAACCTCGGTGCGCAGGTCGGCCTCCACCTCCACCGGCGCGCGGACCAGCCCCACGTCGACCACGCCCGTGCTCAGGGTCCGCAGCTGCTCGACGGTGGAACGCTCACGCAGCTCGATCTCCACCTCGGGGCGGCCGCGGCGAAACCGCTGCACGATCCCGGGGAGGATCGACAGCAGCGCCGAACCGACGAAGTTGACCCGCAGCACCCCGGCCTGTCCGGTTTCGATGCGGCGGGCGGTGGCCACGGCGACGTCGAGCTCGGCGAGCATCGCCCGGGCGTCACGCAGGAAGGCCTGACCGGCAGCGGTGAGCTCGACCCGGCGCCGCGTGCGGGTCAGCAGCCGGCAGCCCAGCTCCTCCTCCAGCCGGGCGATCTGCTGGCTGAGCGGGGGCTGGGAGATGTGCAGGCGCGCCGCCGCGCGACGGAAATGAAGCTCCTCGGCGACGGCGACGAAGTAACGCAACTGGCGAAGTTCCACCTTAGGCCCTCTGATACTGAAACCGAATCAATAGATCATAATTCGATATTGGACACGATCAAGGGTCGGGCTTAGCGTGTACCCGCGTGTCGTTTCTGTTGACATGCCCCAACTGTGGCGTGCGCGAAGTCACCGACTTTGGCTTCGGCGGGGAGATCACGCCCCGGCCGCGCTCGCGCCCCAGCTTCCGTGAGCTGAACTCCTACAACTACTTTCGCCGCAACGTGGCCGGTGTGCAGCGCGAGTGGTGGTTTCACCGTTCCGGGTGCCGGGCCTGGTTCATCGCCGAGCGCAACACCGTGACCAACGAGGTGCTGCTGACAGTGCGGCCCGAGGAGGCAGTGTGAGCCGGCTCGCGCCGCGCAGCGGCCAGCGGATCGATCGCGAGCGCAAGCTCAGCTTCACCTTCGACGGCAAGCGGGTCGAGGCCTACGAGGGCGACACGATCGGCTCGGCGCTGTACGCCGCCGGCCAGCGCACCTTCTCACGCAGCTTCAAGTACCACCGCCGCCGGGGGCTGATGTGCTGTGCGGGTCAGTGCCCCAACTGCATCGTCGCCGTCGACGGGGCGCCCGGCGCCCGCGCCTGCGTGGAGCCGGCCCGGGAGGGGCTGCGGGTCGAGCACCTGAACGCGCTGCCGTCGCTCGAGCACGATGCGATGCGGGCCACCGACATCCTCGGCGGTCCGTTCACCCCGCCCGGCTTCTACTACAAGACCTTCATCCGCCCCCGGCGGTTCTGGCCGCTCTACGAGAAACTGCTGCGCAACGCGGCCGGGCTGGGCAAGCTGCGCCACGAGCAGCCCGAGCGCGAGTGGCGGACCGAGTACCGCCGCCGCCACGCCGACGTGTTGGTGATCGGCGGGGGGATCGCCGGACTGCAGGCGGCGATCGCCGCCGCCGAGCTGGGAGCCGACACCGTCCTGGCCGACGAGGGACCCGAGCCCGGCGGCCAGCAGCTGATCGATCCCGCCGCGGCCCCGGCGATCTCAGAGCTCGTGCAGCGGGCGCGCGCGGCCGGGGTGGAGATCCTCACCCGCGCCGCGGCGCTGGGTTACTTCGACGGGCT
>DASXJY010000069.1:0-7664 GCA_036497115.1 Solirubrobacteraceae bacterium | reverse complement strand
TCCTCGGCTGACCGGGCCGCGCCCGGGTGACGGAGCCGCGCGCCCGGGGTGGCCCGGCCGCGCGCCCGGCGTAACCGGCCGCGCGCCTGGGGGTGACCCGGCGGTTTGCGCAAGTTTCCCGCCCGGCGGTCGTTGTGGCCTGCTGAAAGGTCGTGTCGACCAAGGAGACGCAGTCGACGTAAGCCGTCCGTCGTCGCCGTTCAGAGACGCCGAGGACGGCAACCAGGCTCCGATCCAGGGCCCCCAGAAGGACCACCGCGGCGGCAAGCAAGGCCCGCTGCGCGACGACAGGGAGACGGCCGCCCGAGCGCTTTGCGGGAAGCGCCCGGGCGTCGTTGTCTCTGCGCGGGCCGCCGCGGGGGCCGGGCGCCGGCGCGGCCCACGGGCGCCCGTGCCCGGGGCGACAAAACGTGGAAAATCTGCCGCGCCCAGACGAACCTTCCACAAACTGCCCGCCAGACGCGCGGTCGGTGGAAAATCCCGCCGAGCCCGACAGATTTTCCACGTTTTGGCGGCTGGCGGCGGGGCGGGATCCGGATCCGGATCCGGGCCGGACCCGGGCGCGAACGGCGCCCGCCCGACCCGGGCGGGAACGGCGCCCGCCCGGAACGCGCGGCCTAAAGCAGACTCCCGCCCGGCGGGACCACCCACAGCTTGCGCGCGAACCCTTCGGCCGCCTCGACGTCCAGGTCGGCCACCCGCTCCGCGCCGGCGGCGGCCATCTCACGCGCCAGCTCCGACCACCCCCGCGCCACCGCCCCCACCCGCGCCGTCGGCCCCCAGCCCGTCACCGAGCTCAGCTCGGCCGCCCTCCCCCGGGCGTCGGCGACGGTGAAGTCCTTGAACGGCTTGTATCCCTCACCGTCGTAAACCGGCCGGTCCAGGGCGCCGGAACCGCTGCCCGGGCCCGAGACGGATCCCGAGCCAGACCCCGAGCTCACCCAAACCCCCACTTCGCCACCGGCGCCAGCCCGCCGTTGCGGATCGCTCGCTCGGTGTCCCGGGACCGACGGCTGGTGGGGTACGGCGGACGCTTCCAGGGGTTGGGGGCGATCGAGCCGTAGTGCTCGCGCAGGTCGGCGGTGAGCTCGCCGCGGTGGACCTCGCAGGCGTAGCGCCGCGGGCCCAGCGGCCCGCCGCCCAGCCACACCAGCCAGTGGCCCGGCGGAGCCTCGAGGTACTCGCCGAAGCCCAGCTCGCGAAGCTGACGTTCCAGGGTCAGCTGGGTCAGCGGGTCCGGCAGGCCTCCGCAGAAGTCGCAGCGAAAGATCACCCGCGTCGGCATCAGGTCACCAGCCGGGGGAGGTCTCGCTGCATCGCCCGGTGGCGCAAGCGCCTCAGGATGGGGCCGTAGGTGAACTGCCGCCCGCGCGCCTTCATCGTCCCCAGCGGACTGGGCGCCATGAACGGCATGAACTTGTCCGGGAAGCCCGGCATCGTGCACCCCACGCAGATCCCGCCCACGTTGGGGCATCCGCCGATACCCCCAGACCATCCTCGCAGCGGGACGTTGCACCTGACCACCGGCCCCTTGCAGCCGAGCTTGACCAGGCACCCGCGGGAATCGTCGTACGAAACCGCGAACTCGCCCTGCTCGGCGAACCCCGCCCGCCCGCAGCCCTGCTGCACGGTCCGGTCAAACAGCCACTTGGGGCGGCCCTGCTCGTCGAGCTCGAGCATCGGCTCGACGCCGGCCACGTGCAGCGCCAGGTGCAGCAGGATCTCGGTGATGTTGTCCGGCTGAACTGGGCAGCCCGGCAGGTTGACGATCGGCAGCCCGGTGCGGGAGACCCAGGCCGGCCCCAGATAGTCACGTAGTCCCATCGCTCCCGTTGGATTACCCCGCATGGCCGGAATTCCCCCGTAGGCCGCACAGGTGCCGAGCGCCAGAACCGCCGACGCCCGGGGGGCCAGCCGATCGATCCACTGGCAGGTCTCGATCGGATCGCCGCTTTCGGGATCGACGCCGAGCGCGGCCCAGTGACCGTCGCCGCTGAGCCGCTCGTTCGGGACCGACCCTTCCAGGACGAGCACGAATGGGTCGAGCCCTCCCGAGGCGGCATCCCGGAACGCGCGCATGAACTCATCGCCGGTCTCGTAGGCCAGCAGCGGGTTGTAGATGGCCAGGCGCGGCATCCCCGGGAGCACGCCGCGGACCAGATCCTCCAGGCTCGGGCTGGTGGCGCCGGTCATGGCGACCGATTCCCCGTCGCAGCCCAACCCCGAGGTCAGCCACACGACGTGCACCAGCTGGGCCTCTGACTGGGCGTACCCCGGGCCGAACTCGACCTCGCGCATCAGCTCGAACCGCGTCCACCGGAGGCGGCGTCGAGCAGCTGCTCGACCCGACCGCTCGGCTCGATCATCGATCCCAGGTGATCGCGAATGTTGCCGTGCAGATGCCATTCATCGCCGTGGCCGGTGACCAGCCCCGCCCGGGCCAGCCGCGCCAGAGCGTGCGACACCGACGGGCGCTCGGCGCCGACCAGCCGCCCCAACAGCTGATGGGTGAGCGGCAGCGGCAGGCGAATCCCACTGGGTTCGACGCGTCCCCAGCGCGCCGCCAGGTGCCAGAGCAGCAGCGCCAGACGAACGTCGAGGCGTGGCTGGGAGGCGATCGCGCGCTGCACATTGAGGTTGCGGGCCCGCCGCTCGGAGCGGCGCAGCAGCGTGCTCATCAGCTGCGGCCATGGGCGCACTCGCTCGGCGAACGGCTCATCGAGAATCGCAAACCGCGCCGGCAACAGCGCACGCCAGCCCACGGTGCAGGCCAGCAGCTCATCGTCGTCGGGCTGGGCGGGCTCGATCAGGTCGCCGGTGCCCAAAAGCTCAGCGGCGATCCGGTCTCCGACCCGAACGCTCAAGGCCAGCACTCCGTCGAGGACCAGCACGCCGGGCCCCGGGTTGGCCGCGGCGAGCCGCTCTTCCAGCTTGACTTCGCCGACCTCGGATTCAAACGTCACCGCCGTCGCCGCCGGCCGGGCGACCAGGCGCATGCGGACATCGAGCGACTCGCTGAGGTCCAGATCCAGATCGAGCAGATACCGATACGAGCTGGAGCGCGCCGGCGTGGCTCGCCGGCTCGCCCAGCGAGGATGGACCGTCCCCTCGGGGTCCGGTCTCAGTTGAGCTCCCGCAAGTGAGTCGGCACGGCCACACGCCCTTCGCTCGATGCCCTGCCGCCGCAGTCTACGCCGGGTGAGCCCGGTCGGGGAGGCAATCGCAACCTGTAATCCGGATTACCGTCACCCGGATTACCTCGTTCAAAATCAACCCGTCGCACAGTGATATACCGAGGCCGGCAGGAGCGGTGCGGGCTTCCGCGGTCGCTGCGAGAGAGGAGCAGGAGAGGGTCCCATGTGCCTGGCGATTCCCGGACAGGTAGTCGAGCTGGTCGACGAGGTCAACCAGATCGCCAAGGTCGACGTGGTGGGAGTCCGCCGCAACATCAACGTCAGCCTGCTGGCCAATGACGGCGACCACGCCAAGCCCGGCGACTGGGTGCTGATCCACGTGGGGTTTGCCCTCTCGAAAGTCGACGAGGAAGAGGCCCACGCGACGCTCGCGCTGCTGCAGCGGATGGGCACTGAGTACGAGCAGGAGCTCGAGGAGCTGAAGGCGAGCGTGATCGAGTGATCGCCGGCTCCTCCGGAGGACCCTCGCCGGCCGCCTGTCCCCCCACCGCGGAGCACTGCATCACCTGTGGCGACGAGGGCACGCCGATGCGCGTGGTCAGCGTCGTCGGCACCACCGCCGTGTGCGCCGACGGGGAGCAGGCATTCCACGATGTGGCGGTCGATTTCGTGGGGCCGGTCGGCGCCGGTGACGAGGTGCTGGTGCACGCCGGAGTGGCAATCCAGCACCGGAGGCCGACCGGGTGAAATTCGTCGACGAGTTCCGGGACGCCGAGCTGGGACGGGCGCTTTCGACGCAGATCCTCGCCGAGCTCGAGCCGGGCCGTCACTACAAGGTGATGGAGGTCTGCGGCGGCCACACCCACTCGATCTACAAGTACGGGATCGACGACCTGCTGCCGCCCAACGTGGAGCTCGTGCACGGTCCCGGATGCCCGGTCTGCGTGATCCCCATGGGACGTGTGGACGACGGGATCGCGGTGGCCCGCAACGAGGGCGTGATCTTCACCTGCTTCGGCGACATGCTGCGGGTGCCTGGTTCCGAGTACACGCTGCTCGATGCCAAGGCCCAGGGCGCCGACGTGCGGATGGTGTACTCGCCGCTCGATGCGTTGCGGATAGCGCGGGAGAACCCCGACCGCGAGGTCGTCTTCTTCGCCATCGGCTTCGAGACCACCGCGCCGTCGACCGCACTGACTCTCAAACGGGCCAAGTCCGAGGGGATCAAGAACTTCTCCTGCGTGTGCAACCACGTGACGATCGTGCCGCCGCTGCGGGCGCTGCTGGAGTCTCCGGACCTGCGTCTGGACGGCTTCATCGGGCCCGGCCACGTCTGCACGGTGGTGGGCGCTCGGCCGTTTGAGTTCATCCCCGCCGACTACGGACGTCCGGTCGTGATCTCGGGCTTTGAGCCGCTGGACATCCTGCAGTCGATTCAGATGATCCTGCGCCAGCTGCGCGCGGGACGGTGCGAGGTCGAGAACCAGTACACCCGCGTGGTCCCCCACGAGGGGAACCTTCGCGCGCTCGAGGTCATGGCCGAGGTGTTCGAGCTGCGCCCGCACTTCGAGTGGCGCGGGCTGGGCTTCATCTCGCAGAGCGCGCTCAAGCTGTCCTCGGCCTACCAGGACTTCGATGCCGAGGCCCGGTTCGAGGTTCCTAACGTGCGTGTCGCCGACCCCAAGGCCTGCCAGTGCGGCGAGGTGCTCAAGGGCGTGATCAAGCCTTGGGAGTGCAAGGTGTTCGGCACCGCGTGCACCCCGGAGCATGCGATTGGAACCTGCATGGTTTCCCCCGAGGGGGCCTGCGCGGCGTACTACAACTTCGGGCGCTTCGCCCGCGAGCGGGAGGCGGTGTGAGCGAAGCCGCTCCGCAGGCAAACGTGGCCACCGGACGCGAGCAACGGGTGCTGCAGATCATCGAGACGGCGCGCTCGAAGCGGGCACGGTTCCGCGACAAGCAGGTCACGCTGGCCCACGGGGCCGGCGGGAAGGCCACTCAGACGTTGATCGAGGGGCTTCTGGTTCCCGCCTTCACCGGCGGTGACCCCGAGCGGCCGCTGGCGGCGCTGGCCGACGCCGGGTCGGTAACCATCGAGGGCACCCGCCTGGCCATGACCTCCGACAGCTTCGTCGTCAAGCCGCTGCGGTTCCCGGGAGGCTCGATCGGGGAGCTGGCGGTCAACGGGACTGTCAACGACCTGGCGATGGCGGGCGCCAAGCCGCTGGCCCTGACCGTCTCGATGATCCTCGAGGAGGGGCTCGACGCCGAGGTCCTCAAGGCCGAGATCGAGGCGATCGCCACGGCTGCCCGCGAGGCCGAGGTGGAGATCATCGGTGGCGACACGAAGGTCGTGGAGCGGGGCGCCGCCGACGGGATGTACCTCTGCACCACCGGGATCGGCGCCGTGGACTCCAGGGCACAGCTCAGCACCCGCGATATCCGCCCCGGCGACCAGATCCTCGTCTCGGGACCGATTGGCGAGCACGGGACGGCGATCATGCTGGCCCGCGACCAGTTCGATCTCGACGCCGAGCTGGAATCTGACACGTGCTCGCTGTGGCCGGCCGCGGACGCGCTGCTGCAGGCGGCCGGTTCCCAGCTTCACTGCATGCGCGACGCCACCCGCGGCGGGGTGGCCTCGGTGCTCAACGAGCTGGCGCGGTCATCGGGGATCGCGGTGGTGGTCCGCGAGGCCGACGTACCGGTTTCGCCGATCGTGGCGGCGGCCGCGGAGCTGTTGGGGATCGACCCCATGTACGTGGCCAACGAGGGACGGCTGGTCGCGTTCGTAGCTCCGGAGGCGGCCGAAGCGGCGCTGGCCGCGCTCCGCGAGGTCGATGGCTGCGGGCAGGCGGCGGCCATCGGCGAGGTGCGGACCGAGCCGCCGGGGATGGTCCTGGTGCAGACGGCGTTCGGCGGCAGACGGGTGATGGACCAGCTGGTCGGGGATCCGCTGCCCCGGATTTGTTGACAACCGGAAGGCTCTCGAGGAGAGGACGCAGATGGCAACGGCAACCGAGTTCATACCGAATCAGGCTGCGACCGAGGCGGTGACCGCACACGTGCTGTGGGTCACTGTCGGCCTCTCGTGCGAGGGCGACTCGGTGGCCATGACGTCGGCGACGAATCCCAGCCTCGAGGACATCATCCAGGGCGTGATCCCGGGGATGCCGAGGGTCGTCATCCACAACCAGGTGATCGCTTTCGAGACCGGCCAGGACTACATCCAAGCCTGGTTCGATGCCGAGCAGGGAAAGCTCGATCCGTTCGTGCTGGTGATCGAGGGCTCGCTGGGCAACGAGCAGATCAACGGCGAGGGCCATTGGACAGGCTTCGGCGTCGATCCCTCCAACGATCAGCCGATCACCGTCAACTCCTGGATCGACCGCCTCGCGCCCAAGGCGGCCGCGGTGGTGGCGGTGGGAACCTGCGCCACCTACGGCGGGATCCCGGCGATGAAGAACAACCCCACCGGCGCGATGGGAGTGCCTGACTATCTGGGCTGGAAGTGGCGTTCGAAGGCCAACCTGCCGGTGGTCTGCATCCCCGGCTGCCCGGCCCAGCCCGACAACATGACCGAGACCCTGATGTACCTGGTCTTCCACCTGGCCGGACTGGCGCCGGCGCCCGAGCTCGACGAGCAGCTGCGGCCCAAGTGGCTGTTCGGGCGGACCGTCCGCGAGGGTTGTAACCGAGCCGGCTTCGTCGAGGAGGGTCAGTTCGCGACCGAGTACGGATCCGATCACCGCTGCCTGGTCAAGCTCGGCTGCAAGGGACCGGTGGTCAAGTGCAACGTCCCGATCCGCGGCTGGGTCAACGGCGTCGGCGGCTGCCCCAACGTGGGCGGGATCTGCATGGCCTGCACGATGCCCGGGTTCCCCGACAAGTACATGCCGTTCATGGATCCCGACAAGTGGGGCAAGCGCGCTGCCGATCTTGAGCGCTTCAGCTACGGGCCGATCCTCAAGTACTTCCGGCAGCGCAACATCAAGAACGAGTACGACGTCGAGCCCGAGTGGCGGCGTCCCGGACCGGTGCTGACCAGCGGCTACCAGAAGCGCTGGTAGCGGGTCCGAACACGAGCGCCACCATTCAAAGGAGCTGATCCAGCATGGCTACAGCAGTCGACAAAAAAGTCGTCGTCAAGGAGATGTCCTGGGATCCGATCACCCGGATCGTGGGGAGCCTCGGAATCCACACCGAGATCGACTTCACCAACCGCCAGGTCAACAAGTGCTACAGCACCTCGATGGTGTTCCGTGGCTTTGACATCTTCATGAAGGGAATCGATCCGCGCGACGCGCACTTCATCACCAGCCGCATCTGCGGGATCTGCGGCGATAACCACTGCACGTGCTCGTGCCTGAACCAGAACATGGCCTACTCGGTCAAGCCGCCGCCGCTGGGCGACCTGGCCTTCAACCTGGCCGAGTCCGCGGACTACATGTTCGACCACGCGATCTTCAACGACTGCATGGCCAACGTGGACTTCTGCGAGCAGATGGTCAAGGACACCAACCCCAGCCT
>DASXJY010000068.1:0-7405 GCA_036497115.1 Solirubrobacteraceae bacterium | reverse complement strand
GGAGACCGGCTACTGGCAGGGGGCGCTCCGGGATCCCGGCGAGCCGGTGTTCGAGGAGGTCAGGCGCGCGGCGGTGACGCAGGGGTTGCTACAGGTCGATCTCCTGTACGGCGACCACGAGGGTGGCCAGCGGACGATCGTGCGGTTCGTAGTCTCGCCGTGGCCCGACGTGGACGGTGAACGGGCTTTCGTGATCAAGTACTGGAACGTGGACGAGGACGATCCGCGCTAGCGGTCGTCGCCACTAGCTGTCGGCGCTCTCGCCGGCCGCGCCGTCGTCGTCGTTGCCCTGGCCCTCGTCCTCCCCGGAGTCCGACTCGGACTCCGCCCCGGATTCGGAGTCGTCGGCAGCATCCGGCTCCGCGCGCTCCGGTTTGATCGCGCCCGGAACCCCGGGATCCTCCTGCTTGGAGCGCCATTCCGAGCGGGCCTCCTGGATCTGGGACTCGAGCTCGCCGCTGCGGTTCTCGAGCTGGTCGCCCTCCTTGGCCAGCTCGTCGGCCAGCCGCTCGTGATCTTCCTGGGCCATCGAACGAAGTCTCACCGCACGGGGTGTTGTTCAAACTGGGACAACCGGGCAGTTGGGTACTATCGAAACAACGGACGTACAAGTGGGCGTTGTGCGCACACAACGAGGAGGAGCTCCCTGATGACCAAGGCCGTCGAGGACCGGGAGCGGGTGATCATCCGCTTCGCCGGGGACTCGGGCGATGGGATGCAGCTGACCGGCAGCCGGTTCACCGACGCCACCGCGGTGGTGGGCAACGACCTGTCGACGCTGCCCAACTTCCCCGCGGAGATCCGAGCGCCCGCCGGCACGCTGGCCGGGGTGTCGGCGTTTCAGATCCATTTCGCGTCGAGCGACATCCTCACTCCCGGCGACGCCCCCAACGTGCTGGTGGCGATGAACCCGGCGGCGCTGAAGGCCAACCTGGCCGAGCTCGACCGGGGAGCGACGATCATCGTCAACGAGGACGCCTTCTCCAAGCGCAACCTCGAGAAGGCCGGCTACGCCTCGAGCCCGCTCGAGGACGGCTCGCTGCGGGGCTACCGGGTGCACAGGATTCCAATGAGCACGCTGACCACCCGCGCCGTCGAGGCCATCGAAGGCGTCTCGAGCCGGGACGCGGGGCGGGCCAAGAACCTGTTCGCGCTCGGCGTCCTGTCCTGGTTGTACGGACGCCCCACCGATGTCACAACGCGTTGGATCGAGCGCAAGTTCGCGCGGACGCCGGCGGTGGCGCAAGCCAACCTGACGGCGTTCAAGGCGGGCTGGTCGTTCGGCGAGACGACTGAGCTGCTCGACGTCCAGTACCGGGTGGCACCGGCAACCGACGTGCCGCCGGGGACGTATCGCAACGTCAACGGGACCACCGCGCTGTCGCTGGGCCTGATCGCGGCCAGCGTCCGCAGCCGGCTGCCGCTGGTCCTGGCCAGCTACCCGATCACTCCCGCTTCCGAGCTTCTGCACGAGCTCTCGCGCCACGCCAGCGTCGGGGTCTCCACGATCCAGGCCGAGGACGAGATCGCCGCCGCCGGCATGGCCTTGGGCGCGGCGTTCGGCGGCCGGCTGGGGGTCACCGCGACAAGCGGGCCGGGCATGGATCTCAAGGCCGAGACGATCGGTCTGGCGGTGACGCTCGAGCTGCCGCTGATCGTCATCGACGTCCAGCGGGCCGGTCCCTCGACGGGGATGCCGACCAAGACCGAGCAGTCAGACCTGCTGATGGCGCTGCATGGCCGCCACGGGGAGAGCCCGCTGCCGGTGATCGCGCCGAGCACCGCAGGCGGGTGCTTTGACGCCGCTTTCGAGGCCGCGCAGATCGCGATCCGCTACCGGACCCCGGTGATCATCCTGTCCGACACGTTTCTGGCTTCGTCATCGGAGCCGTGGCGGATTCCCGACACCGCGGCCCTGCCCGACATCGATCCAGACTTCGCCGAGCCGCCCGCCGACGGTGAGGAGTTTCTCCCCTACGGGCGCGACGAGCGCCTCGCGCGGCCGTGGGCGATCCCCGGCACGCCCGGGCTGCAGCACCGGATCGGCGGGCTGGAGAAGGCCCACGGGAGCGGCAACATCTCCTACGACGGCGGCAACCACGAGCGGATGACCGAGCTGCGGGCAGCCAAGGTGGCCGGGATCGCGGCCGATATCCCGCCGCTGGTCGTCGACGCCGAACCGGGGGCGAACCTGCTGGTGCTGGGGTGGGGCTCGAGCGAGGGGGCGATCCGGGCCGGCGTACGTCGCGCGCGTGAAAACGGGCACCGGGTGGCCTGCGCACAGCTGCGGCACCTGAACCCACTGCCCTCCAATACCGGCGACGTCCTGAGGTCGTTTGACCGGGTCCTGGTTCCGGAGCTCAACAGCGGCCAGCTGGCCCAGGTGCTACGGGCCCGCTTCCTGGTCGACGTCGAGTCATTCTGCAAGGTGCGCGGTCAGCCGCTGTTCGCGGCCGACATCGAGCGCGAGATCGAGGAACGCCAATGAGTGCCACGCTGAGCAAGGCCGACTTTCAGTCCGATCAGGAGACCCGCTGGTGCCCGGGGTGTGGCGACTATGCCGTGCTCTCGGCGGTGCAGCAGTTCATGCCCGAGCTGGGCATCCCGCCGGAGCGGATCGTGTTCATCACCGGAATCGGCTGTGCCGGGCGGTTCGCGTACTACATGGACACCTACGGGATGCACGGCATCCACGGCCGCGCGCCCGCGCTGGCGACCGGCTTGGCGGCGGCGCGCCAGGACCTCTCGATCTGGATCGTCACCGGCGACGGCGATTCCCTGTCGATCGGCGGCAACCACCTGATCCACGCGCTGCGGCGCAACGTGCCGGTCAAGATCCTGCTGTTCAACAATCAGATCTACGGCCTGACCAAGGGACAGGCCTCGCCGACCTCGGAGCTGGGCAAGATCACCAAGTCGACGCCGTTCGGGGTCGCCGACCATCCGTTCAATCCGGTCGCCCTGGCGCTCGGCGCCGAGGCCTCGTTCGTCGCCCGGACGATCGACCGCGATCGCCACCATCTGACCGAGGTGCTGCGCGCCGCCGCCCAGCACCGAGGGGCCGCGCTGGTCGAGATCTATCAGAACTGCCCGGTGTTCAACGATGGCGCGTTCGCCGCCCTGACCGACAAGGAAGTCAAGGACGCCAACCAGATCCGCCTCTCCGCCGGCGAGCCGATCCGCTTCGGCGCCGGGCGCGACCGCGGCGTCATCCGCGGCGCCGACGGCAGCCTGGAGCTGGTTGACGTTGAAACGGTGGGCGAGCCGGCGCTGCTGGTGCACGACCCGGCGCGAGCCGATCCCGGCCTGGCGTTCTCGCTGGCCAAGCTGGCCGAGACGCCGACTGCGCCGACGCCGATCGGGATCTTCCGCGACGTCGATCGGCCCGTCTACCACCAAAGCGCGAGCGCGGAGCCGGGCAGCGAAGACCAGCTCGGCGATCTGCTCGAGGGCGGCGAGACCTGGACCGTTGCCTGATCGCGCGGTGGTGAGGAGGCGATGAGCTCTGACACTGCCCGCTCTGAGGTGACCCGGCCCCGCGTGGAGCTGCGCTGGTGGGCCGGATGCCCGTCGACCGATCGAGCGCTGAGCGAGCTGCGCGAAGCTCTCAACGACCTGGGCATGGCCGACATCGAGGTCGAGATGCGCGAGATCCGCAGCGACGCGGAGGCCGGCGAGGCTTCGTTTCACGGCTCGCCCACGGTGCTGATCGACGGTGTCGACTGCGTCGACGCCAGCGACGAGCCGACCGGGCTCTGCTGCCGGGTCTACCGGCGGCGCGATGGCCGGATCGGACCGACGCCTGACCCCGAAGACCTGCGGGCGGCGCTCAGGCTGGCCGCGCAGCGGCTGGAGCGGGTCGGCTGATGGCGGCGGTCGGCGAGCCGGCGCCGAGCTTTACCCTGCCCGACACCGAGGGGACGACGTGGTCACCGGGCGACGGCAGCAACGCCACCGTGGTCGTCTTCACCTGCAACCACTGTCCCTACGCGCTGGCCTGGCACGATCGGCTGGCCGACGCGGCCCGTGACTACGCCGAGCGAGGGGTTCGCTTTCTGGCCATCAACTCCAACGACGCCGACCGCTACCCGCGGGACTCCTACCAGGCGATGCAGCGGCGGGTGGCCGGCGAGGACTGGCCGATGCCCTACCTGCACGATTTCACGCAGGAGGTGGCGCGTGCCTACGGGGCCCGGACTACCCCGGATGTGTTCGTGCTCGACGCGGCAGGAACGCTTCGCTACCGAGGCGCTCCCGACTCCGACTACGACGATCCCAGCCAGCGGGCAGCGTGGCTGCGCGAGGCGCTGGACGCGGTGCTGGCCGGAGAGGCACCGCGGCGGGCGGAGACCGAGCCGGTGGGCTGCTCGATCAAGTGGAAGCGCTGAGCGGGACGGCTCAGGGGTCGGCGACGTAGCCGCCGTCGGGCTCGATGGGGAGCCCTTGGGCGTCCCACTCGAGCAGCCCGCCGGACATGTTGTGCGCGTCGAAGCCGGCCTGGGCGAACGCCTCGGCGGCCATCGCCGAACGGGCGCCGCTGCGGCAGTAGAACACGACCGGCCGGCCGCGATCGACTGACCCTGCCGCGCCGGAGAGCTGGTTGAGCTCGATCAGCCGCCCGCCGGCGATCCGGCCCGCTTGATGCTCGTGTTCGGCCCGGACGTCGATCAGCTGGATCTCTCCGCGGGAGAGCAGCTCGGAGACCGCCTGGGGGGTGTAATCCTCGGGCATGAAACCAGCCTAGCGAGACGTTTTGACGCCCCTCCCGGGCGGCTATACGCCAACCAATATCGAGCTGGAAAACCCTGCAAAAAAATGTCATAACAAGGATCGCGACAGAGATCCTGCACGTGGTGTACTGTCCCCGCCGATAATCACCCAGCCGAGTCGCCAGAGCTGCCGAAGCGCTGGCGATCGGGGAACCCGATGAGGTCCGAAGTTTTTGGCCTCAGGGGCGAATCGCCGGGACACCGGCGTAGCGCGACTCTTTCAGCGCGAGCCCGTCAGCTAACCCCGAAGGCACACGAAAGAGAAGGGTTAGGTCTGTGTTCCACGTTCGACTTGGAGCCGCCCCATGCATGGCGGCGTTGCTCGGCATTGCCGCGACCGCCGTCCTTCCCGGCACGGCGGTTGCCAGCGGCCCGAGCTTCGGGACCCGGGTACTGCACAGGGGGCTGAGCGGTGCCGACGTGCGGACCCTGCAGCGGGACCTGACCGGTCTGGGGTTCAAGACTCCGGTCGCCGGCCAGTTCGGGGCACAGACGGAGGCCACCGTCAAACGATTCGAGAGCAGGTTCCACCTGCCGGTCAACGGCATCGTCGACCGACACACCGCCCTGATGCTCCAGGCGGCGGGCAGCGAGGTCTCGGCCGTGCCGGCGATCAGCGGCGGGGCCAGCCTGGGCACCGGGACGCTTACCACCAAGCCCACCAGGGCGACGAAGTCCAAGGCCAAGAACAGCCGGACGGCCAAGAGGGTCAGGCCCGCCGATGTGGTCAAGCAGGACGGCGGCTCCCAGCACCTCGGCCAGCGCACGCTGCACCAGGGGATGAAGGGTCACGACGTCCGGGTGCTCCAGGGCTATCTGACCCTGGTGGGGATCGCCACCTCGGTCGACGGTGCCTTCGGGCCCACCACCAAGCGCAACGTGATGACGTTCCAGCAGGCTCACAACCTCCCCGCCACCGGCGTGGTCACCTACTCCGTGCAGCTGCTGCTGCGCCAAGTGGTCGCCCAGGCCCTGGCCGGCGGCGCCGTCAGCAAGGCTGCGATCAACTCCAACGGCACGGCCAGCGCCCCATCCGGCGCCCCGGCCGCGGTCCAGGCGATGATCAACTCGGGCAACCAGATCATCAACAAGCCCTACATCTACGCCGGCGGCCACTCGCGGTGGAACGATCGCGGCTACGACTGCTCAGGCGCGGTCAGCTACGTGCTGCATGGCGCCGGGATGCTCTCCTCGTCGGAGGACTCGACCGGCCTGGAGTCCTACGGCAGCCCCGGACCCGGCAAGTGGGTCACGATCTACGCCGACGCCGCGCACACCTGGATCGTGATCGCCGGGATCGCGTTTGACACCGCCGACTTCGGCGGGCCGAACATCCCCAGCGGCACCGGGCCGCGCTGGCGCAGCAACCCGATCGGCAACCTGGCCGACGGCGGCAACTACGTGGTGCGCCACCCGGCGGGCCTCTGATCAGCTGACGACAAGCACACGCGCGTAGCCCCGCCGGCGCGGTCCAGGCAGCGGCCGGCGGGCACGCGTGCGTGCGCCAGATTCCGCTGCTCAGACCCCGGCCTCACCGAGATAGCTAGCGGTCAACAGCGAGCTGTCGCCGCGCAACCGCTCGGCGCTCTCGTGGAGCGCGATCTCTCCGTGGGAGAGCACGTAGCCGCGGTCGGCAATCTCCAGCGCAAGGTGCACGTGCTGTTCGACGAGCAGCACTGCCGTTCGCTCCCGGTCGGCCGCCGCGCGGACTGCGGGCAGCAGACGTTCGACGATGATCGGCGCCAGCCCCAGGCTGAGCTCGTCGAGGAGCAGCACCTTGGGCCTGCGCAGCAGCGCCCGGGCGATGGCGAGCATCTGCTGCTCGCCCCCGGACAGCAGCCCGGTGCGGCGGCCGCGCAGATCCCGGAGCGCCGGGAAGTGCTCGAAGGCGGCTTCGGGGTTCTCGCCGTGGCCGTCCAGGCGGAAGTGCTCGGCCACGGTGAGGCCGAAGAAGATGCCGCGGTTCTGCGGGACCTGGACGATGCCTTGGCGTACACGAGCGGTCGCCGAGACGCCGGACTGATCGACCCCCTCCACGCTCACGGTCCCGGCGACTGGCCGCAGCAGGCCGGAGATCGCGCGCAGGATTGTCGTCTTGCCGGCGCCGTTGGCGCCCAGCAGCGCCACCACCTCGCCGGCGGCGACTGACAGGTTGATGTCACGAACCACCGGCTGTCCGCCATACCCGACGGTCAGGGCGTCCAGCCGAAGCGTCGCCGTCTCCACCGGCGGGAGCGCAATCGCTGCTGCGGTCACGACGCCGGGTCCCCAGCCCCGTGGCGGAAATCGCGGGGCGAGCAGCCGTAGGCGCGATGAAACAGGCGGCTGAAATGCGACGCGTTCGGCAGCCCCCAGCGAGTGGCGATAGCCGAGATAGGCTGCTGCGACAGGGCTGGATCGAGCAGATTGCGGCGGCAGTGCTCGAGGCGCTCGGAGCGGATCCACTCCGCGACCGTCCGGTCCTCGTCGGCGAACACGCGGTGCAGGTAGCGAGTGGAGACGAAGCAGGCGCGCGCCACGCGCTCGGGATCGAGGTCGGGGTCGCCGAGATGGGCCTGGATGTAGGCCTTGGCCTGCAGGTAGAGGTCGCCCCGGCAGCGGGGATGGTTGCCCGGCGCCGCCTCGAGGTCGAGGTA
>DASXJY010000067.1:0-16369 GCA_036497115.1 Solirubrobacteraceae bacterium | reverse complement strand
GAACAGGACGACCGTCGCCACCGAGGCGTTGAACGGGCTGTATTCGCAGACGTAGGCGGTGGTCAGGAGCTTGAATTCATACGCTTAGCGCCGATGCCGCCACGCAGACCACGTCCAGAGCGGCTTCGACGCGCGCTGAAGGCGGCCGGAATCGAGGTCCCCGGGGCCTGGTCACGGCTTCGGGCGGGCTCGCGGGCGCGCTCGCAGTGGCGGGCCTATCTGGCCCAGACCGAGCCTTGGCTCATCGCCGCCCCCCGGGTTCATCGCTTCGCCCAGGTGCCGGTGGTGGGAGATCCCGGCCTCGAGTCCGCGCCGCTGGCGGTGTGGATCGAGGGGGGCGGCGCGGCGGCGGCGGCGACCCGGGCGGCTCTGGCCGGTGGGACGCGGGCCCCGGCCGCCGTGCTCGAGGGGCCGGTTGCCAGCGCCCTGGGCGACAACCGCTGTGAGCATGTGCTGTTGCTTTGCGCCGGCGACATTCCGGCGCCCCTGGCGGTGGAGCGCTTGGGCCAGGCGGCGGCGCTGGCGCCCGACGCCGACGTCATCACCTGCGATGAGGACGAGCTCGACCGCCGCGGTGGACGGCGGGCGCCCAGGTTCCGCCCCGGCCCCTCGCCGGACCGGTGGCTGGCCTGCGACGCCACCGGATCGACGATGGTGGTGCGACGCGACGCGGCGGCCGGGCGGTCGGCCGGGCTGAGCAATGCCGCGGCCTGGCGCCACGAGCTGGCCCTGGAGCTGGCCGGAGGCGACGGCCGCCGCGCCGCTCACGTCCCGCTGCTGCTCTCCCATCGCGGTTTCGGCGCCGCCGCCCCGCCCCCGCTTGCGGCTGAGGCGGTGGCGGCGATCGCCGCCCGCGACGATCCCACGGCGCGCGTCGAGCTGGCCGGCGGCGTGCGCCGGGTTCGCCGGGAAGTTGCCGGAGAGCCCGAGATCGAGGTGGTGGTGTGCCTGCGAGACCGTCCCGAGCTGCTGGGGCGGTGCGTCGGCTCGCTGCTGGCGCAGACGGCCTATGACCGCCTGAAGCTGGCCCTGGTCGACAACGGCTCGAGCGAGAGCGAGACGTTCGAGCTGCTGGGCGGTTACGAGCGCGACCCCCGCGTCCGGATCCTGCACGACCCGCGGCCGTTCAACTTCGCCGCGCTCAACAATGGCGCCGCGGCCAGCTCTGACGCCGACATGCTCGTGTTTCTCAACAACGACACCGAGATTGTGGCCCCCGACTGGGCATCGACCCTGCTCGAGGAGGCGCAGCGCCCCCAGGTGGGCGCGGTGGCCCCGATGCTGCTCTACCCAGGCGGAGCCGTCCAGCACGCCGGGGCCGCGCTGGGGTTGCACGGCTACGCGGGCCACCCGTTCGCCGGGTTGCGCCCTGGTCAGCCGACCCCGTTCGGCCGCGCCGATCAGGGAACGCGCAACTGGCTGGCCGTCACCGCCGCCTGCATGATGGTGCAGCGGTCGAAGTTCCTCGCCGTGGGGGGATTTGACGAATCGTTCGTGGTGGCGGGCAACGACGTCGATCTCTGCCTCCGTCTCACGGCGGCCGGCCATCGCAGCCTGTGCGTCCCCCACGCGATCGTCGTGCACGACGAATCACGCTCCCGGGGAGCTCACATCGACCCTGGCGACTTCGTACGATCGGAGCGCAGCTACGGCAGGTTTCGCACCGTGGGAGATCCGTTCTACAACCCCAGTCTGACCCTTGACGCGACCGACTGCAGCGTCCGCGTGTCGAGCCCGGTGTCCGGGCCGATGTCCGGGCCGGCGTCCGGGGAGGGCCGTTGACCGGCGTCCCCGACGGTCCCATGGCCGGACGGTTCAGCCGTGTGCGCCTGCAACACATCTGGCGCATGTCAAAGCGGGGACCGACCGAGATCGGTTACGCCTACTTCCGCGCCCGCCGCCGCCGGCGCAACATTGCCGACGACGAGCCCGAGCTCAGCGAGTCCGATCGTCTGGCCTTCTCCGGCGTGTTCGACGTCGACGATCAGGCACTGGCCGACAACCAAGCGCTGATCCAGGGATACCGGCGGTTGGACTCCTTTGCGCCGCAGACGGTGCGGTGGTACCTGCCGTTCTTTCATCACGTCTACTACGGCGGCGTCCACACGCTGCTGCGGTTCGCCGACCAGTTCGCGCGCCGATACGGAGTGCAGAACCACTTCCACTGCTACGACGTGACGCCGCTGGCGGTCAACGCCATGGCCGCTAAGGTGCGGGCCGCGTTTCCGGCCCTGGCCACCGGCCAATTCTCCTCCGCCGCCGAGACCGGCTCTCTGCCCGCGGCCGACGCCGCGATCGCCACGCTGTGGTCGAGCGCGTACCCGGTTCTGCACGCTCGCCACGTGCGCGCCAAGTTCTACTTCGTGCAGGACAACGAGCAGCAGTTCTATCCCGCCGGGGCCGCCTCGGCGCTGGCCGAGGAGACCTACCGGTTCGGCTTTCCGGGGATCGTCAACACACCTGGGTTGGCCGACGTCTACCGCTCCTACGGCAATCCGGCGGTCTCGTTCGTGCCCGCGGTCGACTCCGAGCGCTATCACCCGCCCGACGGCCCGCGCCCCGAGGGTCCGGTGCGGGTGTTCTTCTACGGGCGGCCCAAGACCGCACGCAACGCCTTCGGCCTGGGGCTGGCGGCGCTTGACCGGCTCAAGCGCAACTACGGCGACCGCGTCGAGATCCTCTGCGCGGGGGAGAACTGGAGCCCCAGCCAGTTCGGCATGACCGGGATGATCACCAACCTCGGGGTGCTGCAGTCACTCGACGAGGTGGCGGCGCTGTACCGCAGCTGCGACATCGGATTGGTGTTCATGCACACCAAGCACCCGAGCTATCAGCCCTTTGAGTTCATGGCCTCCGGGATGGCCACGGTCTCCAACCTCAACTCGGCCACCGAGTGGTTGCTGCGTGACGGCGAGAACTGCCTGCTGACCCCGCCGCTGCCCACCCCGACCGCCGAGCGGCTGGGGCGCCTGGTCGATGACCGCGACCTGCGTGAGCGGATCGTCGCCGCCGGCCTGCAGGAGGTGGGCCGATATCGCTGGGAGGACCAGATCGACCGAGTGTGGCGGTCGATCTGCCGCCAGGACGGAGCGTTCGCGGCCCCCTAGCCCTTCCGGCCCCTAAAGCTCCTCGGCGATCCGGGGAGCCTCGCGGTGGAACACGTAGAACCCGAGCACGCAGATGGCGATCCCGATTGCCGTCGGGATCAACACCCATCCGTAACCCCCCATCACTTCCGCGGTGCTGGGACTGTTGCCGATTATCCAGTGGCGGGCCTGCTGGAGGATGGCGGCCAGCGGGTTGCACATGTAAAACCGCGTGATCGTCTGGCCATGCTGCTCGATCGAGTCGATCGTGATGAACACCGGACTGGCGTAGAACAGGGCCTGACTGATCACGCCCCAGATCGGGGCGACGTCGCGGTAGCGGACGTAGAGCGCGGAGAGCAGCATCGCCACGCCACAGCTGAGTACGAAGAACAACAGGGCGATCACCGGCATCAGCAGCCAGGTGAGGCGAGGCTGGAGACCGTAGATGAGCATGAACAGCAGCACGACCAACAGGTTGAGGACCAGCTGCATGGCCGCGGTGCACACCACCGCAAGCGGGATGACCAATCGGGGGAAGTGCATCTTGCGGACCAGGTTCTCGCGCACGACCACCGAGGAGACCGCCGTCCCGGTGGCGCCCTGAAAGAAGTTGAACAGGACGATGTTCATCAGCAGCAGGACCGGGAAGTCGGCCACCTTGACGAAAGTGTTGGCCAGCACGACCCCGAAGACGAGGTACAGAACCCCGAAGAACAGCAGCGGCTGTGCGAACGACCAGATGTATCCGAGCACCGAGCCGAAGTAGGTCAGCTTGAAGTCCGTGGTGGCCACCAGCCAGGTCAGGTTGATGAACCGGCGACCACCGCCGCCGAGGGCCGAGGGGCCACTGATGCGGCGCAGCTCTGGTTGCGCGGTGGTCAAGTGATCGCCTCACGCTGTGGGTGGGTCCGCGTCACGCTGGGCTCGAACTCGACATTGACCAGGCTGTGCAGGTCGGCCCCGTAGGAGACGATGTCGGCGGCGCGGTTGCGAAACAGCAGGATCTCCAGGCCCGCCGAGCCCTGGGTTACGCCGCAGCCGACGTAGTAGCGGCCCGCCGAGAGCGGATTCTGGACGATGATCGAGAACTCCAGCCGCTCGCCGGCCTCGAGGTCAGCGAGGGCTTCGCCGTTCTCGCGCGCCCCAGCGGCGAACACTCTGACCCCGTCTTCGTTGCTGAGCCAGATGCTGACGCCGGGCCGAGAGATCGGTTGCCGCGCCTCCAGCACGACGTGGATCCGCAGCCATTCCCGGAATGAGACGGCGTCGATGCGGGCCCCGCTGGTGTCGGTCACCCAGGCGTCGACCAGCCTGATCTGCGCCGACTCTGATCCCTGGAGATGGCTGCTGTCCACAGTGGCGAAGTTCTCGCTCAGGTACGCGCGGCCGATCTCGGCCGGGTCTCCGATGTGCGTGATCTTGCCGCCCGAAAGCTTCAGCGCCCGGTGGCAGAAGCGCTCCACGAGCCCCATCTCGTGGGTCACCAGCACGATCGTCTTGCCCTCGCCGCGCAGGCGATAGAAGACGTCGATGCACTTCTGCTGGAAGGCGGCGTCTCCCACCGCCAGGACCTCGTCGATCAGAAGTACGTCGGGGTCGGATTGGATCATCACCGCGAAGGCGAGCCGGACCTGCATGCCGGACGAGTAGTTCTTGAGCTTCTGATCGACGAACCGCTCCAGCTCGGCGAACGAGATGATCTCATCGAGCCTGGCCCGGGCCTCCCGGGGAGTGAGCCCCATCATCACCGCATTGATGAGCACGTTGTCGCGCGCGGTGAGGTCTGGGTTGAAGCCCACTCCGAGCTCGATGAACGGCGACAGCCGGCCGGCGACCGCGATCGTGCCGCCGTCGGTCCGGTAGATGCCGGCCAGGCACTTCAGCAGCGTGCTCTTGCCGGAGCCGTTGCGGCCCACGATCCCAAAGAACTCCCCCTGGACGACCTCGAACGAGACGCCCTTGAGCACCTCGAATTCGTCGAACTTGTCCCGCCGGAGAGGGTGCAGAGTGCGTTCCTTGAGCGTGTGAACGCGGTGCTCGGGAATCCGGAAGGTCTTGCGCAGTTCTTCGATTCGAATCGCAATCGGAGCGGTCGTCATCGCCGGCTAGCATACGAGGTCCGGGGGCCGGCTCATGCGGCTCCCGACGGCGGTTTGACGGTGTGTACCATGGCCAGCCGGTACCCGCTAATGGCCCGCAAAACGCCCACCAACGGCCTCACGGACCGCGCTGGCGGTCCAGGGGCGCCACCTTGACCCTGCGTCGCGCGGGGGCGCCGCGATTGATCGAATGGACCGGTGAGCGGTGCGTGCCGTGGGGGCCGGACGTCCAGGTGGTCTACGAGCATTTCCTCCGTTACCGATGGGCGGCGGAGATCGTCAGCGGCCGCCGCGTTCTCGACCTCGCCAGCGGGGAGGGCTTTGGCGCGGCGATCCTGGCCGAGTCGGCCGAGTCGGTGGTCGGCGTCGACATCGACGAACAGACCGTCGAGCACAGCCGCCTCAACTACGACGGCCCGGCGATCGATTTCCAGGTCGGGGACGCTCGCGACCTATCTGGATTCGAAGCTGCCTCGTTCGGCGCCGTGGTGGCCTTCGAGATGATCGAGCACGTCGACGAGCATGCTCGCGTGCTGGATGAGATCACCCGGGTACTCGAGCCAGGGGGTCTTCTGATCCTCTCCACTCCAAACCGCCGGGCCTACTCAGACGCGATCGGCCAGAACAACCCGTTTCACCTGCACGAGCTCAGCCTTCACGAGCTCGTGGCCCTGCTGTCGGAGCGGTTCGCGCACCACCGGCTCTGGGGCCAGCGGACGATCACCGGCTCCACGCTTTCCTCGCTGACCGGAGCGCCCCCGGACAGGGACCGGGGGGAAGCGGCGCAGGGAGAGCCGGGGCTGTTCTTCCTGGAGCGCACGGGCGAGGAGTGGAGCTTTGCCAACGGCCTGTCCCCGCTGTACCTGGTCGGGCTGGCGTCGAGCGCGCCGCTGCCTGACGTCGCGACCAGCACCACACTCGCCGACTGTGGCATCGGCCTGGTGCGCGCGGCGGAGGCCAAGGCACAGCGTCAGCTCGCTGCTCTGCTGGCCGAAGAACGATCGGCCGGGGCGGCGACCGAGGCCGAACGCAAGAGCCTCGAAGAGCGGACGCGTGCCTACTCCCAGCGCCGTCGCGACGACGAGCTGCGGATCGAGACCCTCCGTCAGCGAGTCAGCGACCTGGTCGGCTCCGACGTCGAGAAGGCGAACCGGATCGCGCAGCTCGAAGCTGACCTTGCGCAGTCGCGTCAGGTCATCGCCTGGGCACAGGCTTCGATGATCTGGCGGCTGCTGCAGCGACTGCGCCAGAAGGGATACGCCGCCATCGGCGGCGAGCGAAGCCTGGTCGCCCGCGGGGTCAGGAAGTCGGTCCGGGAGGCCCGGCGGTCGCTGGCCGGCGTGCCCTCAGTGTCGCTACCGGATATCGAACTGCCCGAGTACGAGCATCCAACCGTCTCGGTCGTGATCCCGGTCTACGGGGCGGCGGCCGAGTTGACGCGCGGCACGCTGGAGTCGATCCGTGACAACACCCCAGGGATTCCCTACGAGGTGATCGTCGTCGACGACCGAGCCGATCGCGAGACCAGAGCGCTGCTGCGCCGGACCTCGGGTCTGCGGACGCTGGTCAACAAGTCCAATCTCGGCTATCTGCGCAGCGTCAACCGAGGCGCCGCGGTGGCTCGCGGCCGCTGGCTGGTGCTGTGCAACGACGACATCCGCGTGCTTTCCGGCTGGCTACAGGAAATGCTCCGATGCGCCGAATCAAGTCCCGATATCGGGATCGTCACGCCGAAGTATCTCGCTGCCGACTGGTCACTGGGCGAGGCCGGCGGCGTGATCTGGAACGACGGCACGGGCGGGAACTACGGCCGCGGCCAGAGACCGGACGACTACCGCTACGAGTTCCGGCGTGATGTCGACTACGGCTCGGCGGCGGCTCTGTTGGTCAACGCCGAGTTCTGGCGCCAGGCGGGAGGCTTCGACGAGCGCTTCGCTCCGATGTACTACGAGGACACTGACCTGTCCTTCCAGGCGCGCGCCCTGGGGTGGCGGGTTGTCTACGAGCCGAGGGCGAACGTGCTGCACCTCGAAGGTGGGACCGCGGGGACCGATGTGACGGTCGGCAACAAACGCCATCAAGAGCTCAACCGCCACAAGTTCTTTGAGAAGTGGCGCCCGGTCCTGGCCACCGAGCAGCTGCCGCCGGCGTGGGCCAACGCGCGGCTGGCCAGCGATCGCCGGCGTGGGCCGCACGTGCTGATCGTCGATCACCGTGTGCCGATGTGGGACCGCGATTCCGGCTCTCTGCGCCTGTACGGAATCATCCAGAGCCTGCTCGGGCTCGGCTACAAGATCACCTTCTTGCCCGACGATCTTCACATGGTGTCTCCCTACACCTCGGAGCTGCAAAGCCTCGGGGTTGAGGTGCTCTACGGAAAGCTCGACATCGAGGCCGAGCTGACCGAGCTGGCCCGGGGCCTCACCGCCGTGATCACCTGCCGCCCCCACGCCACGAGCCGGCTGCTCGACCTCATCCGCGGAGTGGCTCCGAACGTACCCGTGGTCTATGACACAGTCGACCTGCACTGGGTGCGGGAGGCTCGCAAAGCGGCCCAGAGCGGCCACGAGAGCCCGAACGATACGCCCCGCGTCGTCGCCCTACGCGAACTGGAGCTGGCCCTGATCCGGGCCACTGACGCGACCCTGGTGGTCACCGAGACCGAGCGCCGGCAGGTGCTGGCTGATGTTCGGACGGCCAACGTTCACGTCGTGCCCAACGTCAACGAGGTCATGTCGCGTGTCTCGCCGCCCCAGTCCCGGGCCGGAGTGATCTTCGTCGGCGGATTCGAGCACGTCCCCAACATCGATGCCGCGATCGTCCTGGTCAGAGACGTCATGCCCCATGTGTGGCGGGAGCTGGGCGATGTCAAGGTCAGCATCATCGGCTCGTCCCCTCCGCCCGCCGTCCAGGCCCTGGCCAGCGAGCTGGTCGATGTCACCGGGTGGGTGCCGGAACTCGATCCGGTGCTGCAATCAGCGCGCGCGCTGGTGGCGCCGCTGACCTACGGCGCGGGCCTGAAGGGCAAGGTGACCCAGGCGCTGGCCCACGGCCTGCCCGTCGTGACGACACCGATCGGCGCCGAGGGGCTCGACGCGGTCGACGGCGAGCATCTGCTGATGGCCACCCAGCCGCGGGCCCTCGCCGATCAGGTGGTCAGCGTGCTGCGGGACGACGATCTGTGGCAGCGGCTGTCCCGCGGTGGTCAACGCCTCGCCGCCGAGCGCTGCTCGCCCGCCCTGATGACCGAGCGGCTGATCGAGCTGCTCCAGAGCGTGAGCGGCGGCCCCGGGGCTGATCGTGCGCCACGTTCCGGGCCCGAGCCGGCCGTTCAGCCGAGCTGAGGCTAAGCGCCGGGGCCGTCGGGGGCGACGGAGATCCAGGTATCGAACTTGAACCCGCCTAGGTCCACGAACTGACCCTTGGTGGCGACGATCACGGTCTGGCGAGTGACTCCGAGCGTCGGGATCTCGAGGACGAGGTGGGCCACCGCCAGGCCCTGGGCGCTGAGATCGGCGAGCAGCTCCCGGCCGAAGATCCGATAGACGAGCGTGTCTTCGGCGTGATACTCGGGTGGATACAGGTACACGTCGCGTCCGTGCCAGCGGTGAACGCGAGGCAGGGTCCGCTCTGAGTCATGGACATACGGGACCTCGAGGACAAGGTGCCCACCCGGCCTGAGCACCCGGGCGATTTCGCGGATCGCGGCGCGTTCGTCAGGCACGTGCTCGAGCACCTCGGCGCTGATCACGATGTCGAAGAACCGATCCGGGAACTGGAGATCCTGAAGGTCTGCGCCGGCCCGAGCGTCGATCGGCTGGCCCCCGTCACCTTCCGGGGGCTGGACGTAGTGCAGGTTGTAGTGATCAAACAGTTGCGAGATGAATCCCGGGTGCCCACGGTAGCCGGATGTCTCGAGCAGGCGGACGTGCCGGCGGGGGCTCCAGCGCGCCAGAGGCTCGCGCTCGCCCAGCATCCCGGCCAGGGCCGCGATCAGCGCGCGGTCACGCGAGATCGACCCACAGTTGGCGCAGCTGAGGCCCTCGCGCAGCGCGGCGGTATCGGTGATCTGAGCCGCGTTCTCAGGCGGCGCGATCCCGCCAACGGTGCCGCAGATGTTGCAGCACCCGCTCGCGGCCCCCGAGAGCCAGCGGGCAACGGCGGCGCTGTCCGCAGGAGGAGCCATCGCGGGTCGAGAGTAGCGGCTGGGAGGCCGATCTCCTTCGGCGGCTTCACACCGCCCAGCCAAGCGGCATCCGGCTCAACCGGGTCCGCCGGTCCGCCGCCAGTCCCACCGGACGCGCGGGAATGAGGTCAGTGAACCGGTTGCGGCGCTTGACGCCCAGGTTCTTGAGCACCTTGAATTTGAGGATCTCGTCAAACCCCCTCGCCGAGCCGATGGAGGCCGGCCGAAAGCCGGCCTGGCCAAGCGCCAGCGCCAGCGTCCCGGGCTCGAAGAACGAGACGTGTATCTCCGGCCGCACATACGACCAGCTCGCCAGGCGGTCGGCGAACGGAGCGGCGTTACCGGTCGTGAGCACCAGCAGGCCACCCGGACGCAGCAGCGCGCGAATCTTGCGCAGCTCGGCGAGGGGATCCACGGTGTGCTCGATGACCTCGATCGCGCTCACCACATCGAGGCTCCCCGGCTGGCGGTTCAGATCGCTGTCATCCGAGGCGATCGGGATTCCGAGCTGACGAGCCTTGGCGGCAATCGAGCCCTGCTCAAAGCCGGAGGCGACGACGTTCGTGGTGGCCAGCAGGTGGCGGACCAGCCCCCCGTTTCCACAGCCGAAGTCAAGCCACCGGACCCCGTCCAAGCCACCCAGCAGCGACCCGACCAGACGGGTTATGCCGCTCCATTCATAGCGCCGGATAGTGGCTGCCGGCTCGGCCAGCTCGAAGTTGTAGTCGACCAATGGGTCGGCGCCGTGGCCGGCGTAGTAGCGCTCGTCGTAAATACGCTCGAACTCGGTCCACGGATCGGCGATGAAGGCATACCGGCAACGCGTGCACCGGCGCAGCATGTAATGGCGTTGGCTGAAGGTGCCGAAGACCGCGCCGAGGGCTTCCGTGGAGCCCCCGCAGAGCCGGCAGGTCTCGGTGTTCACCCGCGCGGAGGTTATAGATAATCGAAGGGGCGCGGACGGACCCCGCTTCGCGCCTGGACCGGCTCATCTACATTTATGGCGGTGACGCCCTGGGACGCCGAAGCCGTCGATCTCGTCCACGGTCAGGATGCCATCCAGTCGATCCTCCGCCCGCCCCCCGGGAGCACGGCGGTCCCCGCCTATGACGACGGCTGGCTCACCGCGCACGGCGCAGCGGAGCCGTTCTTGGCCTACGCCGAGACCGATCGATCGGTCAACTGGTCAACCGACCTCGAGGCGCTGCACCAGGACGCCTCGCGCCTGCACTTCATGGACCGCTGGACCCGGACGGCGCTGCTGCGCGCCATCGGTAGCCAGCCGCCGGGAGCGGTGATCGCCGACCTTGGCTGCTCGACTGGCTTTCTCCTCGAGGACCTGCGCCGGACTCGGCCCGATGCGCACCTGATCGGCGTCGACCTCGTTGACGCTGGGCTGCGCAAGGCCCATCGCCAGGTCCCGTCAGCGCGCCTGCTCGCCGCTGACGCGTGCGCGCTGCCGATCGCCGACGCCAGCGTCGACGCCGTGGTGAGCGCGAACCTGCTCGAGCACATCCCCGACGATCGCCGCGCCCTGGCCGAGATCGCGCGGGTGCTGCGGCCGGGTGGGTATGCGGCGATCGCGGTTCCGGCCGGCCCGACGACCTACGACTACTACGATCGGTTCCTGGGTCACGAGCGGCGATACCGGCGAGGCGAGCTGGCCGCCAAGTGCACCGAAGCCGGGCTCGAGCCGTGGATCGATGCCCACCTGGCCGCCCTGCTTTACCCGGCGTTCTGGTTGGTAAAGCAGCGAAACCGGCGGCGGCACGGTCAGCTCGAGGGCGACGCACTCCGAGCGCGGGTGGCTCAGGACATCGCCACGACGCAGGATTCGCGGATCGGGCACGCCGCGTGGAGGCTGGAGGACTGGCTGGGGGCCCGGGGGGTCCGGTTTCCGTTCGGGA
The DNA here is from genome assembly GCA_036497115.1 of Solirubrobacteraceae bacterium. Lineage (GTDB taxonomy): Bacteria > Actinomycetota > Thermoleophilia > Solirubrobacterales > Solirubrobacteraceae > Palsa-465. The sequence continues at coordinate 5,088 of DASXJY010000067.1, read as the reverse complement.
TCCGGTCGCTGGTCGCGGCCCGCCGGCCCGGGGGGCTGGGGTGACCAAAACCCTCTCGGTAGTCGTGCCCGCCTACAAGGAGGAGGAGAACATCGAGCGGCTCTACGGGCGCATCCAGCCGGTGCTCGATGGCCTCGGCGTCGACTGGGAGCTGATCTTCAGCGTCGATCCGTCGCCGGATCGCACCGAGGAGCTGATCCTGGCGCTGCGTGACCGGGATCGTCGGGTCAAGATGCTGCGCTTCTCCCGGCGGTTCGGCCAGCCGATGGCCACGCTCGCCGGGCTGGAAGCGTCGAGCGGAGACGCCACCGTGGTGGTGGACTGCGATCTGCAAGATCCTCCCGAGCTGATCGCCGAGATGGTGGCCTGCTGGCGCGACGGCTTTGACGTCGTCTACGCCCAGCGGCGCAGCCGCGCCGGCGAGACGATCCCCAAGCGCCTTGTGGCCTGGGCGGGCTACCGGATAATCCGGCGGATCGCGGAGGTCGAGATTCCCCCCAACACCGGGGACTTTCGTCTTATGAGCCGCCGTGTGGTCGACAACGTGGTGGGGCTCAAGGAGAGCCACGGGTTCCTGCGCGGTCTCGTCGGCCTGGTCGGCTTTCGCCAGACCAGCGTGCTCTACGACCGGGACCCGCGGGCCGGCGGGCAGAGCAAGTACAACCAGTTCTTCGGCTCGCTGCGCATCGGGCTCAACGGGCTGATCGGGTTCTCGCGCTATCCGCTGCAGCTGATCTCGATCATCGGCATGATCTTCGCGGTGCTGGCCTTCCTGGTGGCACTCGCCTACCTGGGCCTCAAGCTCGGTGGGGTGGCGTTTCCGATCGGCAACCCGACGGTGGTGATAGTGGTCGCCTTCTTCAGCGGGATCCAGATGCTTTCGCTGGGCGTGATCGGCGAGTACGTCGGGCGGATCTACGACGAGGCGCGCGAGCGCCCGAAGTTCATCATCGAGTCCAAGTTCGGCTTCGACGACGAGCGGTCAACCCCGTTGGCCGGCGAGCCCGGCAGCCCCTCGGCCTCGTCCGAGCTAGAGGTCACACCGGCCGGAGACCGCACGCATCGCGGTTAGCTCCAGGCCCTGGAGCGGCATCGGCGGCGGGAAGGTCTCGGGCGGCTCCGCCGCGGGCGTAAGTGGGGCGGTCAACGTCAGGCTGACCTGACGGCGGGGGGCCGAGCCGGTGGCTCGGACGCAGGCGGTCAGAGCGTTATCGGTACGCCGCACCCTGACCCCGGTCTGGGGCGGGACGGACACCGGCACCGTGGCGCTGAACGTGAGCCGAGCCCACACCGGCCCCGGGGCGGAACCGGCGACGATGAACTGAAGCGGTGACGAGGTCTGAACCCAGGCGGCACCGCCATCGAGCCTGGCCAAAGGCACGCCGAGCCCGGCGTATGGCGTGATGTCAAGCGCCCTGATCCGTTGCTGGAGAGCGATCGGGCCACTGCGAGCGATCGTCCGCCGATCGGTGGCCACGCCGGCCAGCCGGGTCAGGACGTAGCGGTAGTTGGGGTCGAACTCCTTTCCCGGTGGAATCCTCGGCGGACCGAAGTTCAAATACTGGATCGAGTTGGCGAGATCGGACCCCAGCACGATCGACACCCGTCCCGGTGCTCGTTCGGTGAGCAGGTGGTACACGAGTGGCTGCTCGGCCTGGGCGCCAACACTGGCCCCGTATCCCTCCTCCTGGACCGCGCCATTGTCCGCCGGCAGCCGCGACAGGACCTGTCGATTGGCGGTGTCCATGAAGTAGGAGCCGTTGCTGAACCGGGTCAGCTCGACGCGCGCCCGCTGCGCCACCGGTACCGCGACAGCGACGATGCCCACGATGCCGGTGATCTGCAGCCAGCGGTTCTGGCTGGCGACGAGCGCGGTCAGGCCCAGCGCGATCAGCACCGCGGCGATCGGACCCAGCGGGAGCAGGACCCGCTCGGCGCAGTAGGTGCATGACTGCTGGGTGGTGTAGCTGTATTCGGCGACGACCGCGCAGACACCGCCCAGCGCCACGAGCGCCAGCGCACTGCGGTAACGGCGCAGCCCGACGAGGATGAAGCCGATGAAGACCAGGGGCACAAGCACCCCGAGGAAGATCTGCTTAAAGCCTCCGGCCCGCAGTCCGGATAGCGCCCAGAACTCTCTGGTCTGGCCGATCCAGCCCGGCATCTCGGAGATCGGCAGCTTGTAGGACACCCGCGGATACGGGACCAGATTCTCGGCCACCAGGTGGTAGTAGTGCACGTCGCGAGCCACCGCCACAGGGTCGAATACGAGCGCCATCGCCGCCACGGCTCCCACCGACAAGGCAAGCGGCTTCAGCAGCGGCCGCCAGGACGTCCCCGCCCGGCGCAGCGCCACGGCACGCCAGGCGATCATCAGGCCGGCGGTGGCGATCAGCAGCGCCATGTACAGCGGGTACACGGTCAGCATCGTGGCCAGCACCAGGGCGACCAGAACCAGGTCGGCTCGGCGCCGATCGAGCAACGCCCGGTCGACGAGCACGAGGAAGGGGATGACCAGCCCGATCGCGATGATCGCGGCCTGATAGCTATCGAACCACAGCTCCAGGAATAGCGAACCGCCGAACAGCGCGGCGGCCAGGGCCGCCACCAGGGTGGGCGACCGCGCGAAGTGCCTGACTGCGGCAAAGGCGCCGAGGGCGCCCATCAGCAGCAACACGGCCAAGAACGGCGAATACGTGTCGGTCGCGCCCAGCCCCAGCAACGCGTTGACGTTGGCGTCCAGCGGAGTCGCATCGAGGTTTGAGCCGAACTGGGAGATGAAGTCCCAGACGAACTGGGTGAGGTCCTTACCCTCGCTTCCGGTGCGCTGGTAGGTGTTGTGCCACGCCTGGCTCGCCGTCCGCAGCGAGACGGTTCGGGCGGCATCCTGAACCGCCACATAGTTGTCGACGTCGGTGTAGGTGTAGGCCACCGGACCCACGGTGTGGCGCTCGTGGAGAGTGGCGTCGATCGGTCCGACCACCGCGACGATCACCAGCGCCAGCGCGGCGAGGTCCTTGACCGGCGGTCGCCAGCGCACGGCGGCCCGTCGAGTCCTGATGACCGCCACGGCGGCCGAGAGCAGGCCCAGGCCGATCAGGACCCAGTAGGTCGAATTCACCGGGGCGAACCACAGGATCGTGGTCGTCACGCAGGTTCCCAGGCAGAAGCCGAGCAGCGGCGCCAGGGCGATCCGGCTGGCGCTGTCGGTCTGTGGGCCGAGGAACGCCGCCGGACCGGATCCGAGGACGAAGAGGATCCCAAGCAGGGCGGCCTCTCTTGCGACGAGCAGGATCCAGATGTGCATACAGGCGTCCGACGACGACCGGGCCCGAGCCGGGTGGATGCGGGGCTACGGCAACGGCACGGGCACGAGCAGCGGGCCAGTATAGGGGCGACGGAGCCTGTGACGGTCCGCTTAGCCGAGGCGGGGTGGGTTGGCGGCGCTCAGCCGCGGCGGACTGGAGGGCCGCTTGGCTCAGCCGCGGCGTGCGGGAGCGGCGATCGCGTCTGTGGCCCCGGCGAGCTTGCGACGCTTGACCGCGCGGCGTCCGGTGTTGAGGATCAGACCGCAGGCCACGAGCAAGGCCAGCCCGCTGATGACCCGGGCGATGACGAGGTCGCGAACATCGGCACTCAGCCGCACCGTGGTCGAAGTCCCGGCGCTGGCGCCGCCACGAATCACCTCCAAGCCATCGGGGGTTCGGCCGGCGCGGGTGGCGCCGCTGAGGTGAGCGGTGGAGGGGCCGGCCGCGATGTTCGTTCTCACCAACGCGCCAGGGGGGAGGGCGGCTCGGTACGCGTGGGCGTTGGAGTTGACCGAAAACGGATCAAACGTGACCGCGGCCTGTGTGGCCATGATCAGGGGACCGCTCCCGTCACGGTAGTCCTGCGTCGCATACCAGCTGTGGGGGAGCACGTGCGCCGACTGTGGCAGCTCCCGTCGATCGGGATAGGAGCTGCTGATGCGAGTGTTCGGCACCCAGAGCTGCCACAGGCACAGCCCGGCGGTCACCGCGCTGGCCCCCAGCAGGGCCAGGCGGTAGCCCGAATGCACCCCGCGGCGGCGTTCGAGCCCGATCACCGCAATCAGCACCAGCGCAGCCGCGGCGAGCACGAAGTAGGTGTTGAGGCGGTATGAGAACTGAACCCTTCTCAACGTGTCGGGCAGGTGGTCCCAGACTGCGGCACTGCTCATCGCCAAAAGCACGGCGATGAGCAGACCGAGCACGCCGATCGCCGCTCGCTGCATCCTCCGGCCCATCGCGGCCCACCCGGCCGCTCCGACGACCAGCGCCCAGGCCAGGAGCCAGTCGGGCAGCTGTACGTACAGGGCAGGAGTCGACGACGCCGCGGGGACGCTGCGCAGAGGGTTGAACAGGACTCCCGGACGGCTGAGAAAGCCAGTTCTGCGCCAGGGATAGATCTGACCGTCCCCGATCAGGGTGTCAGAGGCGTGCCGGACGTCGGGGATCAGGTACCAGGCATCGATCGCCAGGCCGAGCGCGGCGAGTGAGGCGATTGCCACCAGACGGCGGCCCGAACACGGATGCACCGCCCGTCCCAGTGCCGCCAGCAGCACGAGGTAGCCGATCAACACGAACAGCGATCCGATCAGGAGGGTCGCGTTGTGCGAACCCGCGAAGACCACCGTGGCCACGACGAACAGTGCCGCCGTGCCGGGCTCGACCCGGTCACTCGAGGCCAGGCGCCACCCCGCCGCCACCAAAAGCGGGATCACCGAGGACGCGATGAACTCCGGCCAGGCGCCGCGACCGTAGAGGTTCGTGACGTAATAGGCACTGGCCACATAGGTGATCGCCGGTGCGTGAGCCATCCAGGTACGGCTTCCGACTTGCCGCGCCAACCACACCAGGCCCCCGTAGGCGGCGAGCACGGCGAGAAAGGTCACCGCGACGAAGCCGAAGATGTAGTGACCCCCCGATAGCGCCCCAAGCGCGCCGGCGATCGCGTACAGACTGCCACCGTAAAAGAGGAAGTAGGGGTAAAAGACACCCGTGCCCAGGGTGTTCAGGTAGTTCGACGGCAGGAGGTGGGCGCCGATGGCCTTGGACTGCACATTCACCA
>DASXJY010000066.1:0-3431 GCA_036497115.1 Solirubrobacteraceae bacterium | reverse complement strand
TACCGGGCTCGAAGTGAAACTGCCACTCCAGAGCCACCGACACGTCATCGACGCCGACCGCGCCAACCCGCACGATCTCCCACTCGCCTGAGGCCTCGTACCGGCGCAGGTCGACCACGGTCGAGGCCACCCCCGGAAGCTCGCCGCCGTCGATCACCATGTCGGCCCGTCGCCGGATCGCGTCGGGCACATCGGCCAGCCTGACCGCCTCGGGCCCGCCGGCGAGATTGGCGCTCGACTGCAGCACTGGCCACTTGACGCCGGCCAGCCCGGAGATCCCGCCCCGCCCAGAAGGCCCTCCCGCCCCCGGAAGCCCGTCGGGCCCGGACACCACGGGCACGCGCACCCCCAGCGTCGAGCCATCGCCGCCGCAGGCCAGCGGAAAGCGCCGCTCCGGGTTTGGCAAAAGCACGGTCACCGCCGCCGGCAGCAGCCGCTCAAGCGCCCCGCGGGTGCGCTCCCCCAGCTCCGGCAGCGCGGCCAGCGCCAGCTCCAGGTCAAAGAACATCACCGCCGAGGGTTTGTCCATGCGGCGGCGCTTGAGCGCGTACAGCCGCTCCACGGCGACCCGGTTTTGCACGTCACAGGCCAGCCCGTAGACCGTGTCGGACGGAAACACCGCCACCCCGCCCACGGACATGCACCGCTCGAATGTACGGGCGTCGTCCCCGCTCACGGTCGCCCCACAACCCTGCGCCGCCCAATCAGCATGCACTCACGGCGATCCCACCACCACCCGGTCAAGCCCGGCCAGATCACGAAGCACGTCGACACTCGCGAAACCCACCGAGGACAACAGCTCAGCCACCGCCGCAGCCTGCTCGGGACCGATCTCGAGCGCCAGCAGCGGCAGCGGTCTGCGCCCCGCCACCAGCTCCACCAGCCGCCGCACCACATCGAGCCCGTCGGCGCCGGCAAACAGGGCCCCGGCAGGCTCGTACCCGGCGATTTCGGGCGCCAGCACGGCTCCCACCGGCACGTAGGGCGGGTTGGCCAGCACCGCGTCGTAGACGCCATCGTCCAGGAGGTCGGCGGCAACCAGCTCGACCGCCAGCGCCAGCCGGTCGCGATTGGCGACGGCGACCGCGAGTGCCCCGGGATCGACCTCCAGCCCCCGCAGCACCAGGTCCGGTCGCTCGTCGGCCAGCGCCAGGGCAACCGCCCCGCTGCCGGTCCCGACATCGGCCACGCGAGCGCCGACCGGCAGCCCCAACCCCACCTCGACCAGCAGCTCGGTCTCCGGCCGCGGGATCAGCACCCGCCGGTCGACGGTCAGCCGGAGCCGGCGAAACTCCTTGCTGCCGAGGATGTAGGCCACCGGCTCGCGGGCCTCGCGCCGCGCCACGAGCTGGTCGAACCGCGCGCGCTCGAGACCACCCAAGCCGAGCTCGCGGTCGAGCACCAGCCGCTCCCGCCCTGCCCCCAGCACAAACGCCAGCAGCACCTCGGCGTCCAACCGCGGGGTCTCGCATCCGGCTGCCTGGAGCCGCCGGCGACCCCGGGCCACGGCCGCGCCGATCGTCTCCCCGGCCAGCGTCGCCTCGGCCCCCGTCGAACCCTCAGCCAACGGCCTTCGCTTCCAGGCGCCGGCGCTTCTCGTCGTCCTGGAGCGCGTCGGTGAGCTCGTCGAGCTCGCCCATCAGGATCGCGTCGAGGTTGTGCACCAGCAGGTTGATGCGGTGGTCCTTGACCCGCTTCTCGCCGTAGTTGTAGGTCCGGATCTTCTCCGCCCGCTCACCGGTTCCGACCTGGGCCAGCCGGCTGGCGTCGATCGAGGCCTGCTGCTCGGCCAGCGCGCGCTCGTAGAGCCGCGCCCGCAGGACCCGCATCGCGCGTTCGCGGTTTTGCAGCTGGGACTTCTCGTCCTGCATCGAGACCACGATCCCGGACGGCTTGTGGGTGATCCGCACCGCCGAGTCGGTCGTGTTGACCGACTGCCCGCCCGGGCCGGAGCTGCGGTAGACGTCGACCTGGAGATCTCCCGGCTCGATCTCGACCTCCACGTCGTCGGCCTCGGGCAGCACCGCCACGGTCGCGGTCGAGGTGTGGACGCGTCCCTGTGACTCGGTCTCGGGGACGCGCTGGACACGATGGGTGCCGCCCTCGAACTTGAACACCGAGTAGGCGCCGTCGCCCTTGATCGCGAACGTGTAGCTGCCCTCGCCGATCGACAGCGGCTCGACCTTGAAGCCCCGGCGCTCCGCATAGCGGGTGAACATCCGGTACAGGTCGCCCGCCCACAGAGCCGCCTCATCGCCGCCGGCGCCGGGCCGGATCTCGACGATCACGTTCTTGTCGTCGTTGGGATCGCGCTCGACCATGGCCAGGCGGATCTCCTCCTCCAGCGACTGCAGCCGCTCCCGTGAGCTCTCCAGCAGCGCCCGCAGCTCGGGGTCGTCCCCGTCCTCGTCAAGCAGCTCTCGTGCGCCCTCCAGGTCGTCGGCGACGTGGCGGTACTCCCCGGCCAGCCGGGCCGCCGGCTCGAGCTCGCGGTAGGCACGACTGGCCGCCGCAAACCGGTTCCGATCCGAGATCACCTCGGGGTCGGACAGCTCGCTCTCGAGCTCGCCGAAGCGGCTCTCGACCTGGGCTACCAGCTCATCGATCATCTACCCGAGTCTAGGCGCCCCTCCCCCCTGGGCAGCGCCCAACACCGCGGGCAGCCGGCGACGTCGTCCGCCTCGTCAGGGCGCCCCCGAGCTCCCCACCGGGCCGCCCTAGGCCACGACTTCGACGCCGACCAGGTCGGCCGCGGTGACCGCCCCGGGCGTCTCCACCGCCAGCACCGCGTCGAGCGCGGCGATCGACACCGCCAGCTGGTCGAGATCGGGCTCGCTGGTGGTCAGGCGCTGCAGTTGCAGACCGGGATACATGATCGCCTGGACCCACCGGCGCCGCCGGTTCTTGCCGGCCCATTTGATGACCTCGAACGACAGCCCGGCGATCAGCGGCACGCCCAGGATCCGGGTCAAGACGAGGATCCACCAGGCCGGCAGGCCGATCGGAGCGAAGACGAAGATGGCCATGATCATCACGATCAGCAGAAAGCTCGTCCCGCAACGGGGGTGCAGCCGCGAGTACAGCTTGGCCCGCCGGGGCGTGAGCTCGTCCCCGGCCTCATAGCAGGAGATCACCTTGTGCTCGGCGCCGTGGTACTCGAACACGCGCCGCAGGTCGGGGATCCGTGACAGCAGCACCAGGTAGCCGAGGAAGATCGCGGTGCGCAGCACCCCTTCCACCAGCCAGAACAGGAGCGAGGAGCCGAGCTGGTGCTTGATCAGGCTGGTCAGCCCCACCGGGACCACGAAGAACAGCCCGATCGCGAACACCATCGCAACCACAACCGTGCCCGCCCAGGCGCCGGTCGAGATCTCCTGCTCTTCTTCGGGAAGCTGCGCGTTTGCCGAGATACCGAGCGCGCGCAGGCCGAT
>DASXJY010000065.1:0-48515 GCA_036497115.1 Solirubrobacteraceae bacterium | reverse complement strand
GAGCGGATCACCATCGCCGCCATCAGGGCGACCAGCCCGCCGAAGAACAGGGCCATCAAGCCCCGGCGATCGACCCAGCCGCGGTGCAGGGTGACGAACCACAGCATCCAGGCACCCGCCGCCGCCGCCAGCCCCACGTCGATCGTCACCGCCTGGGTCAAGCCGCCGGCCGAAGCCACCACCAGCGCGGTGGCGATGACCAGCATCACGTACGGCAGCACCTCGAGCAGCGGCAGCTCGCGCTCCTCCCAGAACTCGAGCCACTCCTCCCGGCGCGTTGCGGGGATGGGCGTGGTTGAACTCATTTCTCCCAGCGGAACAATCTAGCTGCGGCGAAGCTGAAGATCACGGCGTAGGCGGCCAGAACCCACAGGTGGGAGAAGTGGGGCCAGTGCCCCGCCATTGCGTCGTGCACCGCGCCCGACGCGGCCCCCAGCGGCGTGAAGTCGCCGACCTGACGCAGCGTCGCACCCATCTGCTGGCGGGGGACCCACAGTCCGGCGAAGAACATCATCGGGAAGGTGAGCAGGGAGCCGAACAGCCCGGCCAGGCGTTGGTTGGGCGCCAGGGCCGACACCAGAGCGCCGAGCGCGAGCATGGCCGCGGCGGCCAGGGCCACGGTGAGCAAAAAGCCCACCACCTGGCCGGGCAGCGCCACCCTGAAGGCCAGCCTGGCCACCACCAGGGTCACCGCCACCGCGCAGGCGGTCGAGCCCAGGTTGATCACGAACTGGGCCCCGAGCAGCCGCGGCGCGCCGACCGGGGTTGTCGACAGGCGCCGCAGGTAGCCCTTGTCCCGGTAGCTGGTCAGCACCGACGGAACCGCGTTCAGCGCCAGGATGGCGAGGATGAACACGATCAGCACCGGGACGTAGGCATCGATGAAGCGCAGCCCACCGAGGTTCTTCTGGGGCTTGTCCGAAACCGCGCTGCCCAATACGACGAGCAGGATCAGCGGGAACGCGATTCCCCAGAACAGCGCCACCGGTTCGCGCCTGAACAGCTTGAGCTCGGTCCTGACGAGCTCGGCGAACGGCCGCGGGGCCCGCGCCTCGGGGGTGGTGTGAATCACTGCACTCATCGGGTCTCCTCTCGGTGTTCGGTGGCCGTGGCGAAGCCGCGGTCGGGGGGCGATTCGTTACTCGTCAGCGCCACGAACGCGTCTTCCAGATTCGCCTGGTCAAAGCGCAGCTGGTCGGCGGCGATTCCCTCGCGCACCAACTCGCCGATCACCGCCGCCAGGAGGTTGCCGCTGCCGGTCAGCTCGAGCTGATCGCCGTGGTGGCGCAGCTCGGAGACTTCCGGCAGTGCGGTCAGCCGGCGCTCGTCGACCGGGGCCGAGGGCCGGAAGCGCAACCGCTGGTCGCCGCCGGCGCCGGTGGCCAGAGCCGCCGGTGTGTCGAGCGCCACCAGGCGCCCGTGGTCGAGCACAGCGATGCGGTCACAGAGGCGCTCGGCCTCGTCCATGAAGTGGGTGACCAGCAGCACGGTGACCCCCTGGTCGCGGATGCTCTCGATCAGGTTCCAGGTCTCGCGGCGGGCCGCGGGGTCAAGCCCCGTGGTCAGCTCGTCGAGGATCGCCACCCGCGGCCGGCCGATCAACGCCAGAGCGATCGAGAGCCGCTGACGCTGCCCGCCTGACAGATTGGCGAACCGCTCGTCGCGCTTGCTCTCGAGATCGAGCAGCTCCAGCAGCCGCATCGGATCATCGGGGTCGCGGTAGAACGACGCGAACAGCGCCAGGGCCTCTCTGACCTTGAGCTTGTCGGGGAGCTCTGAGGTCTGCAGCTGGATCCCGACCTGCTCGCGAACCGCCCCACGGTCGCCAAGCGGGTCGAGCCCCAGCACCCTGATGCTGCCCCCCGTGGGCTCCCGCAGACCTCCGATGCACTCCACCGTGGTGGTCTTCCCGGCCCCGTTGGGCCCGAGGATTCCGAAGATCTCTCCGCGCGCGACCGAGAATGAGACCCCGTCGACAGCAGTCAGGTCTCCGTAGCGGACGCGCAGTCCGGTCACTTCCACGACCGGCGCGCTGCCGCCGAACGAGGTTTGGGTCATGTCTGTTTTAAGCATGGCCGCAGCGTCGCACCGCGACCCGGATCGCACATCGGCAGCGAAGCTGCAATTGCGCTCCGCAGGGTTGATCTGGCGATCAACCGATCGGTTGATCGGGCGCGACGCGGTAAGCGCGCTCGATGGCCCGCCCCGGCGCCAAGCGCGGCCCCCCGCTACATCGGCGAGGCCAGCTCGACCAGCGTCCCGAACGGATCGCGGACGTAGGCCACCCGTTGGCCGTGGGGCTTGTCCACCGGCGCCGCCAGGTCGCTGCATCCGGCGGCCACCGCGACGGCGTGAGCGGCATCGACGTCGTCGGCCACCAGCGCGATCTCGACGTTGTTTGGCTGCTCACCTGCGTCGCCTCGCGCCACCCCGCCGGCGAAGTTCGAGTCGCCGAGCGCGTAGGAGGCGAAGGCCAGCTTGGTGGAGCCGGTGTCAAGCTGGGCGTACGAGCCGTCGGGGCTGGAGAACTCAGGCGCCAGCCCGAACGTATCGGCGTAGAAGGTGCTGACGGCCACCGGGTCGTCTACGTAGACGATCACCCAGCCGAGGGTCAGCTTGAGATCAGATTTGGCGTTCATGTCTCGACACGATCGCAGCCACCGGTGGGGTCGGTCTTGGAGGAAACGGCCGCCGAGAGCGGCCCCTACTCGGCCAGCAGCGCCGTCGGAGGAATGCCGGCCAGCTCCCGGCAGTCGCCGGAGAAGTGCGCCTGATCGGCGTACCCCGCCTCGAAGGCCACCCGGGCGAGGTCGCCGCCGGCTCGGGCCGCGGCCAGTGCGCGCCGCAGACGCAGCACCCTGGCCAGCCGCTTGGGTCCGTATCCGACTGCGCTGGTCACCCGCCGCCGCAGCGCACGTTGGCTGATCGCCAGCTCCCGGGCGACCGCCTGGACGCTGGTGGGGTGCTCAAGGCGGGCCACCGTGGCTGCCACCAGCCGATCGGGCGCATCGGCGCCCTGGGCCCGCCGCTGCAGCCAGGCCACCAGCGCCGCCCGCCGGTCGGTCGACTGCTCGAGCTCGGCGGCGAGTCGAGCTCCCTGGTCACCGAGGATCTGCTCGATCGCCGCCCGCTCGTCGCGAACCAGCTCGGGCGCCAATCCCAGCAGGGCCGGCGCTGCCCCGGGGCGCAGCCGAGCCCCGATCACCTGCGACCCCGGAGCCACCACAGACAAAAAGGCGGTCGTATTGGTGCCGACGATCTGCGCGCCCCGCCCTTCGGACCAGACGACGTCGACGCAGCCGTCAGGCAGGACCCGTACCGGCGCTCCCGGCTGACCTGTCCGTTCCCAGGTGCAAGCCAGCCAGGGGGTCAGCGAGAACGGCGCTCGGTGCTCGCGGTACTCCATCCCCACACATTCAAGCGCCTCAGCGCCGCGTCCGGCTCAACTGAGCGTTTCGGACTCCTGGCGCCACGACTCGGTCGGCTGGTCAGGGCCGGCCGCGATCGGCTCGATCGGCGTCTGCGGGCCGGGCGCCATCGGGGTCTGCGGGCCGGGCGCCATCGGCGTCTGGGGGAGGGCCGCGATCGGCTCAAACGGCGCCTTTTCGTCCTCGGGAAAGCGTTCGATCGCCTCCTCGGCGAGCGTGAACAGCGAGGTGGCGGTGACCCGAACGTCCTCGAGCAGCCGCCGGCGCTCCTGCCACACCGAATCCGTCTCGACGTCCAGTTCGCGCAGCTGCCCCTTCGCCTGCTCGGTGATCGCCACCGCGTTGGCGGCCGCGTCGGCGATGCAGCGGTCGGCCTGCTCCTGAGCCCGGCGAGTCATCTCCAGGGCATTGTGCTCGGCGCGTTGAGTGGTCTCCTGCGCCTGGTCGTGCGCCACGACCAGGATCGAGGCCGTCTGCTCGCCCAGCCGCTCGATCTCCTCGGTGATCGACATCTGAGGCGGGCGCTGGTCGCGCAGCTCGGCCAATTCGCGCTCGAGCTCGGCCAGGTGGCGATCCACGGCGGCGCGGTTGTATCCGAACGGACCGACCGGGAAGCGGGCCGCAGCCCCGTCGGCGGGATCGTCTTCGAGCAGCCCGTCGTGGGGATCCTCGCCGGGCTCCAGTGGCTCCTGGTCATACCGGTCGGGGTCCTGGTTGGTGAACGCCCGCGCGATGCGGTCGCCGAACTCGGCCAGACGAGAGCCGGTCGAGCGAGTTGGCCCCTCCGGCTCCTCGAGCGTGTCACCAGTTCTGTGGAAATGGCTCATGCGTGAACTCCTTGCGCGCTTGCGAACAGAGGCGTCTTCGCCGCCGCAGGGTCCATCCCTGTCGCTGCAAGTCCCTGCTCAGGCCCGCGCCACCGCCGAGCGGGCCGCCGCCGTGCGGGCCAGGGCGGCCAGGTGGCGTGAGGTCCCGCCGAGCAACCCGGCGTCGAGCTGGGCCCGCTTGTAGAGCCAGTGCACATCGGCTTCCCAGGTGAACCCGATTCCGCCGTGGGCCTGGATAGCGCTCGCCGTGACCTCCCTGCCTCCGGCGGCCGCGGCGGCTGCCGCCAGCGCCGCCGCCTCGGGCAGGCGCTCGGGGTCGGCTTCCGCCGCCCAGGCCGCGAAGTAGGCCGTCGAGCGGGCGCTCTCGGTGTGGAGCAGCATCTGCGCGCACCGGTGAGAGACGGCCTGAAACGAGCCCACGGGAACGCCGAACTGCTTGCGATCCTTGACGTATTCGAGCGTCATGTCCAGCGCCCGCTGGGACACTCCCACCACCTCCGCGGCGAGGGCCGCGTGCACCCGGGCCACCGCTCCGGAGCTCAGCGGCTCTCCGTCGCCGCTGATGCGGGCAAACCGCCGGGTCGGATCGATCGTCTCAAGCGGCTCGGTCTCGGGCGCGACCACCAGCTGGGCCTGGTCACCGTCGATCAGCACCGCCACCGCTGCACCCTCGCCGTCCGCCGCCAGCTCAGCGGTTCCCAGGCCCGCGTGAAGCTGGCCTGAGCTCAGGCCTTCCAGCCAGCGCGCTCGCTGGTCCTGGTTTCCGCAGGCCTCGATCACCGCTGCGGCCACTGCGGTGGAGAAGAACGGGGAGGCGGCGCAGGCGTAGCCGAGCTCCTCGAGCAGAACGGCGAGCTCGACAGCGCCGAGACCCTGGCCGCCGTGCTCCTCGGCCACCGCGATTCCGGGCCACCCCAGCCCCACTATCTCCTCCCACAGGCGCTCGTCGTACCGTGACGCCTCGGCGGCCTCGCGCACCTTGGCCATCGGCGATCGCGCCGCCAGCAGCTCGCGGGCGACCTCCTTGATCTGCTTCTGGTCATCGGTCAGATCAAAATCCATCTCCGCCTCCTAACGAGCCCTGGGAAGGCCGAGCACCCGCTCGGCGACGATGTTCTTGAGCACCTCGGTGGTGCCGCCTTCGATCGAGTTGCCCCGAGCCCGCAGCAGCTCGTAGGCCCAACGCCCACCGGCCTGCAGTGCGCTCGGACCGAGCAGATCGGTGGCGAACTGCGTCAGCTGCTGATTGGTCTCAGACCACATCCACTTGGTCAGTGACCCCTCCGGCCCCGGCTGGCCGTACTTCTCGATTGCCGTCAGGCCGCGGTACGCGGTCAGCCGCAGCACCTCGGCCTTGAGGTGCAGCTCACCGAGACGATCGGCGACCACCGGATCGTCGAGCAGGCCGCGCGCGGCGGCTTCGTCGATCAGGCGATCCAGCAGCTGGCGCAACCGAACCTGGAGAAAGAAGGCCAGGCCGGCGCGCTCGTTCATCAGCGTCGTCAGCGCGACCTTCCAGCCGTTTCCGACGCCGCCGAGGACGTTCTCATCGGGGATCCGGGCCCCGTCGATGAACAGCTCGTTGAACTCCTGCTCACCGGTGATCTGGCGCAGCGGACGGACCTGTATCGCCTCCTGTTGCATATCCATGAGGAAGTAGGTCAGCCCCTTGTGCTTGGGGACGTCGGAATCGGTACGGGCGACGAGCATGCACCACTGCGAGTACTGCGCGGCGCTGGTCCACACCTTCTGTCCGGAGACCACCCACTCGTCGCCGTCCTTGACGGCGCGGGTCTTCAGGCTGGCCAGGTCAGAGCCGGCATCGGGCTCGGAGAAGCCCTGGCACCAGATCTCCTCCGCGGTGAGGATCGGAGTCAGATACCGGTCCTTCTGCTCCGCCGTGCCCCAGGTCATGATCGTGGGGCCGGCGAGCAGCAGTCCGAGGACGTTGGCGGGCAGCGGCGAGCCCGAGCGCCCGAGCTCTTCGAAGAAGATCGCCGACTCGGTCAGGGTCGCCCCCCGGCCGCCGTACTCCACCGGCCAGTGCACGGCCGCCCAACCGCCACCGGCCAGCTCACGCTGGAAGTCCTGGCGCCAGGCGTAGTGGGCGTTCTCGTCGCCCTCGGGCTCTGGCCCCGGACCATGGCTGTCCAGCCAGGCCCGGAGCTCATCTCGAAACGCGAGTTCCCGCTCGCTGAAAGTCAGGTCCATCGGCTCTCCTCCAACCTCGAGCCGCGCTGGCCCGGACGACGGTGGTCAAAGACGGCATTGTCGCTGTCCGGGCCCCGCGCCGACACATCAAAGCCCGCCCGCTGTTCCGTCCACGCCGGTCACCCGGCGGTCACGAACCTCCAAATAGCTGTCGATCAACATCGTATGACCGCTGCGGCAACGAGGCGCCGCGTCGCCCGCTTGTTCGCGATCTACGCCGCGGTGACGCTTGCTCTGATTGTCGCCCTGGGCCTGGTTTTGGCGGCCGACTTCCGCAGCGACGCGAACGCTCGGGGCCTGGCTCAGGGCCGCGCCGAGGCGGACCTGATGGCGCAGACCGGCGTCGAGCCGTTGCTCGGTCCCCGGGCCCTGGACGAGGGCCTGACCCCCGTCGAGGCGGCCGGGCTGCACCGCCTGGTGGCCCGCGCCGCGGGCGGCCAGCGCGTCGTCCGCCTCCGGATCCGGGATCTCACCGGACGGGTCCGGTTTTCCGACGACGGATCCGGATTTGGCCAGCGCCCCGACGGCGAGGCGGTCAAAGCCGCCCGGGGAATCGAGGTCGCCCACCTCACCCGCCTCAACGCCGACTCCGACGACCGGGGGAGCCCCGGCATGGCCGCCGTGGAGGTCTACCAGCCGCTGCTGGCGGGCACTCCGACGCGCCGCGTCGGTGTGCTCGAGCTCTACATCCCGTACGCGCCGATCAGTCGTGCCGCCGGCGCCGGACTGGATCGGATCTACACCGCCCTCGCCGTCGGCCTGGCGGTTCTCTACCTGGCCCTGTTCGCGATCACCGCCTCGGTCAGCCTCCGCCTGCGCCGCGAGGCCTCGTTGAGCGCCTTCCTGGCCGAATACGACACGCTCACGGGGCTGCCCAATCGCGATCAGTTCGGACGCCGTGCCGCAGCCGCGGTGGCCGAGGCCACGGCCGGTGGCGAGCCGGCGGTGATCGCGATCGTCGATCTGGATCGCTTCAAGGACGTCAACGACACCCTGGGTCATCGCAGCGGTGACCGACTACTGGTGGAACTGGCTCGCCGACTGTCGACGATGATGCGACCCAACGAGACGGTGGCGCGGCTGGGGGGAGACGAGTTCGGACTCGTCCTGCGCAGCGATGACCCCGAGCACGCGTTGTGGCGGCTGCGCATGGCCATGGAGCGCGAACTGGAGGTGAGCGGGATGACGCTGACGGCATCGGCGAGCATCGGCTACGCACTCGCCCCCCTGGACAGCAGCGATGTCGACTCGCTGGTCCAGCGTGCCGATGTGGCGATGTACGCCGCCAAGCAGCGCCACACCGGGGTCGTGCGCTATGCGGCGTCCCTGGATCAATACGACGCCGCCAACCTGGCCCTGGCCACGCAACTGCGCCATGCCATCGAGAGCGATCAGCTCGTCCTGCACTATCAGCCCCAGGAGCAGCTCGCCGACGGTCGCATCACGGCGGTCGAGGCGCTGGTCCGCTGGCAGCATCCGACCCGGGGCCTGCTGGCGCCGGATCGCTTCCTGGCCCTGGCCGAGCAGACCGACCTGATCGACAAGCTGACCCGCTGGGTTCTCCACCGCGCGCTGGCCGATCTGGGCACTCTCGGCCCGGTCGACGCCGAGCTTCGCCTGGCGATCAACTTTTCCGCCCGCAGCATCGGCAGGCCGGACATGACCGACGAGGTCACCGCAGCCCTAAAGACCTCGGGGATCCCCGCCCAGCGGCTGACAATCGAGGTGACCGAGACTGCGATCTTCGCCGATCCCGGCCGCGCCGTCACCGAGCTCACCAGGCTGCGAGCCACCGGCGCGGGCATCAGCCTCGATGACTTCGGCCGCGGTCAGACCTCGCTGCGCTACCTGTCCACGCTACCGCTCAACGAGCTGAAGATCGACCGCAGCTTCGTCACCGACATGCTCCACAACGATGCCCACGCCGCGATCGTGCGATCGATCATCGAGCTCGGTCACAACCTGGGCCTGCGGGTGGTCGCCGAGGGTGTCGAGACCGGCGACGTCCTCGGCAGCCTGGCCCGGGCCGGCTGTGATATCGCGCAGGGTCACCTCTTGGGCCGGCCGATGGAGCTCTCCCAGCTGGCGGCTCGGCTGGCCCCGGCCACCCCGCCCCGGGTCAAGGTGCAGGCCTAGTTACCAGGGCACGATCCCGCCGCGGCCGACGAACGTCCCGCTGGGGCCGGTGCGGTCGAGCTTGGCCATCCTGACGATCGGCTCGCAGCCCTCCTGGACCGATTGCGTACCGGCATGGCCGTTGAGGTCGGTGGCGGTGTAGCCGGGATCGACGGCGTTGACGCGCATCTTCGGCAGCGCCTTGGCGTACTGGGTGGTGATCATGTTCAGAGCCGACTTGGACGATGGATAGGCCAGAGTGACGATCGTCGATTCCAGCCGGTCGGGATCGCTGGTGAGCGCAAGCGACCCCATCCCGCTCGAGACATTGACGATCACCGGATCCTCTGATCGCTGCAGCAACGGCACGAAGGCTTGGGTGACCCGCACCACTCCAAAGACGTTGGTCTCGTAGGTCAGCCGGACGTCGTCTGCAGTGACTTCGTCAACCGGCTTGCGCGCGCCGACGATGCCGGCATTGTTGATCAGCACGTCGAGCCCGCCGTCGGCCGCCACACGCTCGGCCGCGGCGGCGACACTTGCGTCATCGGTCACGTCCAGCGCCACGAACCTGGCTCCGAGCTGTTCGGCGGCGGCCTGGCCGCGAGCCGGGTCGCGGGCCGCGACCCAGACGTCGTGTCCGTCGGCGATCAGCCGCCGCGCCGTCTCTTGTCCCAGCCCTTTGTTGGCTCCCGTTATCAGTGTCCTGGTCATCATCGGCTCCATCAGTCATTGCTTGTTGGCTGACCCGATGCTGGCTCCAGGCTCAGCCCGGGACAAGGGGACGACCGTACCTAGGACTCGCAGGGCGACCCACCGTGTCCGCCATGCGTCATGATCGAACCATGCAAGTCCAGGACCGAGAGCTCGGTGAATGCCTGCGATCGTGGCGGGAGCGGGTCACGCCGCCCGAGGTGGGGCTGCCGGCCGGGGCGACGCGCCGCGTCCCCGGGCTGCGGCGTGAGGAGGTCGCGCAGCTGGCCGGAGTCTCGCTGGATTACCTTGCCCGTCTGGAACAGGGGCGAGCAGTAAATCCCTCCCCCTCGGTTGTGGGCGCCCTGGCGCGCACGCTGAGGCTCACCGCCGTGGAGCGAGCCCACCTGTTCCGCTTGGCCGGGCACGCCGAGCCGGGATCCGGTGCCATCAGCCGTCACATCCCGCCGGCGGTGCAGCGGCTGCTGGAGCGGCTCTCCGACGTGCCGGTGATGGTCTTTGACGCGACCACGCAGTTGCTGGCCGCCAACGATCTGGCACGCGCCCTGGTGGGCGATTTCAGCGCTCGTTCAGAGCGCGACCGCAACATCGCCTGGCGCCATTTCACCGGTGGCCCGGGGTTGGTGCTCCGCAACGAGGCCGAGGCGCGGGACATGGACGAGCAGATGGTCGGCGACCTGCGAGACGCCGTCAGCCGCTACCCGACCGACGAGCCGCTGGCCCGGCTGGTCGAGGACCTGCTCGCCGCCAGCCCCCGCTTTCAGGAGCTCTGGCAGCGCCATGCGGTCAACCGTCGCGCCGCCAGCCGCAAGACGTTCATGCACCCCGAGGTTGGCCCGATCACGCTTGATTGCGATGTGCTCGTGGTCCAGGGCAGCGATCTGCGGGTGATCATCTACACCCCGGTGCTGGGATCCCACGATGCCGACTCGCTGGCGCTGCTGGCGGCGATCGGGCTGCAGTCGTTCGTCGGCTGAGGCAGCGGCTCCCCTCGACTCGAGTGACCACCGAACAAGCCACACCGAGGACCCGTTCTCGGCCGCTCGAAGTCCTGATCGTCGGCGCCGGCTTTGGCGGCATCGCTGCCGCGCTCGAGCTGCGCCGCCACGGAATCACCGAGATCAAGCTTCTGGAAGCGGCGCCGCAGGTGGGCGGCACCTGGTTCTACAACAGCTATCCGGGCGCCGCCTGCGACGTCCCCAGCCACCTCTATTCGTATTCCTTTGCCCAGCGACGAGATTGGTCGCGGCTGTGCTCGCCACAGGCCGAGATCCTCAATTACCTGCAGGCGGTAGCCCGAACAAGCGGCGTGGCGCCGCTGGTGCAGACGTCTTGCCGGGTCCGCCGGTGCCAGTTCGACGAGACGCGTTCGCGGTGGATGGTCAGCACCGAAGGCGGCGAGACCCACGAGGCCGACGTGATCATCCTCGCCACCGGCCAGCTGAACCGTCCGTCGATCCCGCCCCTGCCGGGCCGGGAGCTGTTTGCCGGCCACAGCTTTCACTCCTCCCGCTGGGACCACGACTACGCCCTGGCCGGCAAGCGGGTGGCGGTGGTTGGGACCGGCGCCAGCGCTGTCCAGTTCGTTCCGCACGTTGCCCGGCAGGCCGCCGAGCTGACCGTCTTTCA
This sequence comes from Solirubrobacteraceae bacterium, assembly GCA_036497115.1. Taxonomy (GTDB): domain Bacteria; phylum Actinomycetota; class Thermoleophilia; order Solirubrobacterales; family Solirubrobacteraceae; genus Palsa-465. Next base: position 37,591 of record DASXJY010000065.1, on the reverse strand, counting down.
ACGCACCGCCAACTGGATGCTGCCGCGGCGCAACCGGGTCTACTCGCCGCTGGTGCGAAGGCTGATCGAGCGTCTGCCGTGGATCCAGGCGATCAGGCGGCGGTGGCTTTTTTACTATTGCGAATCCCTGACCCTGGCCATCCGCCATCCCCGGACGCTGGGACGGGCGTTTGGGCTGCGGGCCAAAGCCTTCATGCACAGTCAGCTTCCCGACGCTGCATTGCGCGCCAAGGCGATGCCCGATTACGCGTTCGGCTGCAAACGGGTGCTGTTCAGCTCGCACTACCTCCCGGCGCTGGCGCTGCCCAACGTCGAGCTCGTGACCGAGCCCATTGCTGCCGTCACCGAGCGCGGGATCAAGACCGAGGACGGCCAGGAGCGCGGGTTTGACTGCATCATCTGGAGCACCGGCTTCCGGGCCAGCGAGTTCGTGGCCCCAATGGGCGTGGTCGGCGCGGGCGGCAAGGAGCTCAGCGATGTCTGGCGCAACGGAGCCCACGCCCACCTCGGACTCACGGTCCCCGGGTTTCCCTCGCTGTTTCTCATGTACGGCCCCAACACGAACACGTCGGGGGGGTCGATCATCTTCTATCTCGAGGCGCAGGCCGCGTATATCCGCCAGGCCCTGGAGCATCTGCGGACGGGCCGCTTCGCCCGGGTCGAGGTGCTCGCCGAGGTCGAGGCCGAAAGCGACCGGGCGACCCAGGAGCGCTTTGCCGGGACCGCCTGGACGGGTTGTGACTCGTGGTATCTGGACGGCCAGGGGCGCAACGTGGCCAACTGGCCGGGCTACATGCGTGAGTACCTGGCCGCCACGCGGGCGTTCGATCCGGCCGAGTACTCGTTCACCGGCTAGCTGACGCGCCCCGTCAGGGTCGGTTGCGGCCGAGGAGATCGTGCGCCTGCACCCACTCCTCGACGACAATCGCCGATCCCAGGGACAGCTCGCCGCAGAGCACCGTGGCGGCGACGATCTCGGTCAGCTTGCGAACCCTGTCGCGCCCGTAGCAGCCGAGCATCTCCAGGCACTCGCGCTGCGTAGCCAGCCCGGTGCCGCCGCCGTAGGTGGCGACGATCAGCGCCGGGATCGTGACCGAGTAGTAGTAGTCACCGTTATCGCGCAGCTCGGCGTAGACGTAGGCCGCGGAGGACTCGGCGACGTTGGCCACGTCCTGACCGGTGGCGATGAACAGCGCCGTGATGCCGTTGGCCGAGTGCGCGCCGTTGTTGTTGACGCCCGACATGAAGCCGCCGAGATTGGAGACCTGGCGGGCGCGGTACATCAGCTTGCTGTCGGAGCGCATGATCCGCGCAAACAGGTCGTTGGGGATCGTTGCCTCGGCGATCACCCGCTTGCCGCGGGTGCGCAGCATGTTGATCTGCGAGCTCTTCTTGTCGGTGGCGAAGTTTGATTCCAGGAAGTAGTGCTCGATCTCGCCACGCTGCTCGGCGATCCACCGGCAAGCCGCCTGGGTGGCCTTACCGGTCAGGTTCTGCCCGGCGGCGTCCCCGGTGGTGTAGTTGAAGCGGGTGAACACGATCCGTCCGGCCAGGTACTGCTCGATCTCCTGCAGGCGGCCCGTGCTGGTGGTCGTCTCCGCCGCCGCCTTGACCGCGTCGAAGCTGTGGTCGAGCCAGGCGGCGAACTCGCGCGCCGCGCGGGCGCTCTCGAACATGAACGCCGGCGCTCGCTGCATGTGGTCGGCCACGATCGTGGTGGTCACGCCGCCCGCCTCGTAGAGCAGCCGCATCCCCCGGTTGTAGCTGGCCACGAGCGTGCCCTCCGCTGTCGCCATCGGCACGTAGAACTCGCCCTGGGCATGCTCGCCGTTGACCAGGAGCGGACCGGCGATCCCCAGCGGAACTTGCGCGGCGCCGACGAGGTGCTCGACGTTGCCGGCCACGCTGGCCGGGTCAAATGAGTACGCGGTCACGTGCTCGAGCTCAGCCCCGGTCCGCGCACGGACGAACTCGGCGCGCCGCTGCGCCGCTTCACGGGTGTAGTCGTCGTCGCGTGCGCGCGGAACCGGAACCCGCTGACTTGAGACGTGAGTGCTCATGATGCTCCTCGCTCGTTGACCTCGGTGCCGAACCCGGCGGCACTTCCTTGACTGCTCGTTGCCCGGTCCCTTGAAACCGGGCGCCTCGAGTAATGTCGCCCGGTGGCTTTTGAGACGCTGTGCACTTCGCGCCTCAGGCTCGAGCCCTGGTCGGCGAATCACACCGAGCTGCTGGTGCAGCTGGCCAGTACTCCCCAGGTGGCCCGTTACATCGGCGACGGGCTCCCCTGGCCGGCGGACCGGGCCACGGCGCTGGCCCAGCAGCTGCGCCAGGACTGGGAGCGCCACGGTTTCGGCTGGCGAGCCGCGGTGGAGATCGACAGCGGCCGGCAGATCGGCCTCGCCGCGCTGACCTTCGCCGGGGCCGGCGCCGGGGTGGATGCCGACGAGTACGAGCTCGGCTGGTGGCTGGATCCAGGCTTCTGGGGCCGCGGGCTGGCGCGCGAGGGTGCCGCCGCCGTGCGCGACGAGGCGTTCTCACGCTTGGCGGCGCCGAGCGTGCTGGCCCGCATCCAGCCGGCCAACCGGGCGTCGCTGGCCGTGGCGGCGGCCATCGGCCTCACCCACGAGTCCGACAGCGTCGGCCGCTGCGGCGAGCCGATCGCGATCCTGCGGCTGACCAAGCGCCGGTGGCGAACGCTCCGCCCCGACGAGATCTAGCTCTGAGCGCGCAACCGGGCCGCTTCGACGAGCTCCCCGATCCGCACCAGCTTCACCCGCGGGCGCCCGGCGGATTCTCCCAGCGCCGACTCGTGAGCGTCGATCGCCTCCCACCCAGCCCAGGTGACGTGATCGGGCACCCGCTCGGTGAGCCAGGCGGCGATCGAATCGGCATCGGCGTCGGCGGGCTCGTTGAGCGCGCCGGACTCGGCGTCCTCGACGATCCGCGCGACGGTGTCGGCGGCGTCCTTCTTGTTGGTGCCGATCACTCCCGAAGGTCCCCGCTTGATCCACCCGACCGCGTACTCGCCGCCGCAGGGACCAGAGTCCTCGACGACGCGGCCCCCCTCGTTGCGGATCAGGCCGCGCCGCTGGTCAAACGGAATCCCGGCCAGCGGCACGCCCCGGTAGCCGATCGATCGCAGCACCAACCCGCACTCGATCACCTCCTCGTCACCGGTCGGCTCGGCGCCGATGCGGCCACCCTCGCCGGTCACCAGACGGTTGACGGCGACGCGGACCCCGGTGACCGGCCCCTGCTCCCCCTCACCGAGGATCTCGACCGGCGAGCGCAGGAACCGCAGCTCGAGCCGGTGCGACTTACCCGACGGCTCACGCCCCGAGTACTCGCGCAGTATCTCCACGTTGCGCCGGCGCGTCGGGTCATCGGGCTCCTCGACTCCCTCCAGCTGCCGCGGATCGACGATCACGTCGGCGCGCTCGAGTTCGCCGAGCTCGCGCAGCTCGGGATTGGTGAACGAGGCCTGGGCGGGTCCGCGCCGGCCGAGCAGGATCACCTCGGTCACCCCGGCCATGCCGAAAGCCTCCAGGGCGTGGTCGGCGGTGTCGGTGGGGGCCAGCTCGCCGGGATCCAGGACCAGCATCCGAGCCACGTCGATGGCCACGTTTCCGTTGCCGACCACCACAGCCCGCCCACCGTTGAGATCAAAGGTCTGGTCGGTGAAATGCGGGTGGCCGTTGTACCAAGCCACGAACTCGGTGGCGGCGTGCGACCCCGGACGATCCTCGCCCGGGATCCCGAGCCGGTTGTCGGTCGCGGTCCCCACCGCGTAGACCACCGCGTGGTAGCGCTCGAGCAGCTCCGGGCGGCCGATGTCACGTCCCAGCTCGACTCCGCCGAAGAAGCGAAACGCTTCGTGGCCGGCGGTCTTGGCGTAGACCCGGGTGACCGACTTGATCTTCGGATGGTCGGGCGCCACGCCGGCCCGGACGAGGCCGAACGGAGTCGGCAGGGCGTCGTAGAGGTCGACCTCGAAGCCCGCCTTCAGCAGCTGGTCAGCGGTGTAGAAGCCCGAGGGGCCAGCCCCGACGATTGCGGCTCGTTTCATCTCGGCCATGCCCAAGACCATACGATGCTGGCCGCATGCCCGAACCGCGGTCCAAGCCCACCTCGGAGGCGTTCGCGCCGGTTATCGCGTTGGCCGACAGCTTCGACGGCCGCTACGGACTGGAGCTGCTCGACGAAGGGCGCCAGAGCGGCATCGTCCGTGGCCGGGCCCGGAAACAGCGGCTGTGCGCGATCACCCTGGTCAATATCGCGGTCCGCGACTCCCGGCCCGGATAGCCCATGGCTCGAGCCCAACCGATCCGCCGTGCCACCCTGGTCGACGCCGCGGCGGTGGGACGCCTGCTGCACGACTTCAACCGCGAGTACGACGAGCCGACGCCGGATGCGGAGGCGATGGCGGACCGCGTCCGGGAGCTGATGGCAGCCGACGAGATCACGGTTTTGCTGGCCGGGCAGCCCGCGGCCGGGCTGGCCGTGCTGCGGTTTCGCGCCGCGCTCTGGAGCCAGGGGCTGGAGTGTTACCTGGCCGAGCTCTACGTCGCTCCCGGGCAGCGCGGCCAGGGGCTGGGCCGGGCCTTGATGGAGGCATCGATCGAGCTGGCCCGCGACGCGGGTGCCGATCACATGGACCTGGGAACCGGGGAAGATGACCTGGCGGCGCGGACGCTGTACGAGAGCCTCGGCTTCAGCAACACCGAGGGGCGGCCCGACGGTCCGGTCAACTACTTCTACGAGCGCGACCTCTGATCGCCGCCCGTGTCGGCGGCCTCACGCCGCCGCGGTCACAACCAGAGGTCCGATGCGTTCGTGCTCAATCCGCTCGGCGCCGGCCTGCGCCACCGCCGGCCCGCAGAAGCGCTCCACCAGGTGCAAGGAGAGATCGATCCCGGCGGTGGGGCCGCCGCAGGTCACGAATTCCTGATCGTCGACGACGCGGGCGTCACGACGCACGTCGGCCCCGGCCCGCGCCAGATCGTCGAGGGCGACGTGGTGGGTTACCGCCGTGCGGCCTCGGAGCAGGCCGGCGGTCGCCAGCAGCATCGCCCCGGTGCAGACCGAGGCCAGCACGGTCCCCTGCTCGTGCAGCCGGGCCAGGCGAGCCGGAAGCTCTCCGCGCGTCATCGCCCTGACCCCGGCATTACCGCCGCCGGCCCAGCGCCCGCCGGGGATCACCAGCAGCTCCGGCGCCTCCCCCAGCGGGCCGTCGACCTGGACCCGCAGGCCGTGCGCGGAGGTCACCGTGGCCGCCTCCGGGAAAGCGACCGCGCGCAGGGGAAACCCGGCCGCGGCGAGGATTTCGAACGGCGCGATCGCGTCGAGGTCGTCGAAGCCGTCGAAGAAGAGCACTTCAGTGATGGGAGCCTCTATGTGGTTCATGGAGGTGATGCTGCGCGGTTCCGCGATCGACCGCAAGTGGCAGGAATGCCATGTATCGTTTAATTCGTGCCAACACCTCCGCACCGCGTCGTCGCCCTGGCGCTCCCCGGCGTGATCCTCCTCGACCTCGCCGCCCCCACCCACCTCTTCGGCCACTGTGGTCCGCCGCGCTACAGCTTCGGGCTCGCCGCCCCGGAGCCCGGGCCGGTCAGGACGTCGACCGGCTTTGACCTCGTCGCCCCCCACGGGCTGACCGCGCTCCGGCGCGCCGACACGATCGTGGTGCCAGGCTGCGACCGCCCCGGCGAGGCCACGGCAAGCGCGGTCGCGGCGCTGCGCCGGGCCCACGCCCGCGGAGCCCGCGTGATGTCGATCTGCACCGGGGCGTTCGTGCTGGCGCAGGCCGGGCTGCTCGATGGCCGACGGGCCACCACGCACTGGGCCTCAGCCGCCGAGCTGGCCGACAGCTACCCCCAGGTCACCGTGGATCCGTCTGTGCTCTACGTCGACGAAGGGTCGGTGCTGACCAGCGCCGGTGTGGCCGCCGGGCTCGATCTCTGCCTGCATGTGGTACGCCGTGACCACGGCGCGGACGTCGCGGCCACGCTGGCCCGGCGGACGGTGGTGGCGCCCCACCGCGACGGCGGCCAGGCCCAGTTCGTGGAGCGCCCGATCCGTGAGGCAGCCCCAGGGTCGAGCTCGCTCGAGCCCACCCGCCAGTGGGCGCTGACCAAGCTCGATCAGCCGCTCGACGTAGCCACTCTGGCCCGCCGCGCCTGCATGTCCCAGCGCACGTTCGCTCGCCACTTCCGCCAGGAGACGGGGACCACCCCCGCCCAGTGGGTGCTCGAGCAGCGCACGCGCGCCGCGCAGTCGCTGCTGGAGAGCACCGATCTGCCCGTCGAGCACGTCGCCGAGCACAGCGGCTTCGGCAGCGCGGCCAGCCTGCGAATGCACTTCGGCCGGCGGCTGGCCACCACTCCGACCGGCTACCGGCGGGGCTTCCGGGCCAGTTGAACGGTGTAGGCATTGAGACCGGAGAGCCTTTTCCCGCAGCGTTTTTGTCCCGCTATGTTTCGAACCGAGCCACAATCCGGCATTCTTAAGCGTTCTGGTCTTGATTGGCCAAGACGACGCCCCAAGGAGAGAGACGTATGAGCCTCAAAATTGGATCCACCGCACCCGACTTCGAAGCCGAGACCACCGAGGGAAAGATCAAGTTCCACGACTGGATCGGCGACTCGTGGGCCGTTCTGTTCTCGCACCCCAAGGCCTTCACGCCGGTGTGCACGACCGAGCTGGGCTACATGGCCAAGATCAAGCCCGAGTTCGACAAGCGCAATGTCAAGATCATCGGCCTCTCGGTCGACCCCGTCGAGGAGCAGGAGAAGTGGTCCCAGGACATCGCCGACACCCAGGGCGAGGCGCCCAACTATCCGATCATCGGCGACCGGGACTTCTCGGTCTCGAAGGCCTACGACATGCTCCCGGCCGAGGTTTCGGGCGATCCCGGGGACCGTACCCCGGCTGATAACCAGACTGTCCGCAACGTGTTCGTAGTCGGTCCCGACAAGAAGATCAAGCTGATCCTCGTCTACCCCATGACCACCGGGCGCAACTTCGACGAGGTGCTGCGCGTGATCGACTCCCTGCAGCTGACCGCCAGCCACAAGGTGGCCACGCCGGTCAACTGGCATCAAGGCGACAAGGTGATCATCGCCGGCTCGGTCTCCAACGACCAGGCCAAGGAGATTTACCCGGACGGCTGGGAGTCCCCCAAGCCCTACATCCGGATCGTTCCCCAGCCCTCCTAGGTCGCAGCCGAGTCCGAGGCGGGCCGCCTCCGGCGGTCCGCCTCCGGTCGCCGGCAGGCGGGGAATCACACCATGGGCGAAGAGGCCGATCGTGATGTGGTCGAGTTGGCCAGCACGTTGTTCGGGCTGGCCCGCAGCGGCTCAACCCGCCGGCTGGCCGCTTACATCGATGCCGGCGTCGCCCCTGATCTGGCCAATCAAAACGGCGACAGCCTGGTGATGCTGGCCGCCTACCACGGCCATGCCGAGACCGTCGCAGCGCTGCTGGAGCGAGGCGCCGACCCCGACAAGCGCAACGACCGCGGGCAGACCCCGCTGGCCGGCGCGGTGTTCAAGGCCGAGATCGAGGTAATTCGCGTGCTCGTGGCCGCGGGCGCCGACCCGGGGGCCGGCCACCCGTCGGCGCTGGCCACGGCGGCGATGTTCGAGCGCCAGGATCTCAGCCAGCTGCTGCGCGGTTCGTGAGCTCATCGGCCAGCACGGTCAGCGCCGCCACCCCCGCGGCGACCGGCGCGATGTCGATGTACTCGGCCAGCCGGTGGGCGTTGCCACCGGTGGTGATCCCCACGGTCAGCGCCGGGATTCCCCGTCCGTGGGCCGCGTTGGCATCGGTCGAGGAGGCGTTCTCGCGGGCCGGGTGAAGGCCGACCGCCTGCCGAGCCCACCGCGCGGCGGCCAGCAGCGGGTCATCCTCGGCGATCTCCCCGCCGGGCCGGTGGCCCAACGCCTCGATCGTGACCGTCAGCTCGGAGTCCGTAGGTTGCAGAGCGCGCTTGACCCGTTCGGCCACGGCCCGCAGCTCTCGGTCATCTTGGCAGCGGAGGTCGAGCTCGGCGTGGGCGCGGCCGGCGATTGCGTTGATGACCGTTCCCCCACCGATGACGCCAACGTTCAGCACGGCACTCGAGTCCCTGACGATCTCGATCACCCGGTCCAGGGCCTCGATCAACCAATGGACGGCGCTCGGTGTGCCCCGATCGCCCCACGGATGTCCGCCCGGCCCGGCCACGCTCACCCGGAGCCGGATCGACCCGACAGCGGCGATGGTGATGCTGTCCAGCGCCTGGCCCTCCACGGCCACGAAGGCCCGACAGGGCACCTCGGCCAGCAGCGCCTTGGCTCCGCGTAGATCCCCGAGGCCCTCCTCCCCCACCGTCGCCACCAATGCCACCGGGGCAGCCGGGGGACGCCGGGCGAAGTGGCGGGCCAGCGCCAGCAGCGCCGCCACCCCGAGCGAGTTGTCGCCGATCCCCGGGGCGGCCAGCCGGCCTGGGCTCGTTTGGAAGCCGATCTTGGTCTCGGCGGCGAAGACGGTGTCGAGGTGAGCCGCGAACACGATCCGTTCGCCGTCGCCGCCGGCTTCGCAGATCACGTTGCCGACCGCGTCGCTCCGGGGCGACATTCCGGCCGCCTCGAACATCTTGCGGACCAGCTCGGCCCGTGGTGCCTCGGCAAAGGTCGGCGCGGGAACGGTGCAGATCTCCCGCGCCTGCGCGATCACCAGGCCATCACCGCTAGGCGGCTCATCGGGCCTCGGCGCCCGCCGCACGGGGAAGGCGGGCGCCACCGCGAGGCTCTATCTGACCGCCCGCACCGTCAACACCGACGTGCGCGAGCAGGCTCCGAACGGGAACGGCACCGTCTTTGACGCCCCCTGGTTGGGCGGGAAGATGCGCAGCCCGGCGGCGTTGGCGCGACCGCAGTTGGCAATCACGCCGTTGTCGACGATTCGCAGCACACTGGTCGCGGTGGCGTTGTTGGGCAGGGTGATCGTTCTGACCCTGGTGGTGCTGTCGCGGGATGCCGGCTTGCCGATCCGGCGCCCTCTGAGGTTGATCGCCGACACGCCGGGATAGCCCCTCAGCGTGCATCGGTGGCCCGACTGGTTGGTGTAGTTGAGCGTGTAGAAGACGCTGCCGGCGGTGCCGTTGCCGTTGGTGTTGAGCCAGACCACCAGGCCGCGGGTCTGGCAGCTTGGGCTTCCGGCGGCGATGGCCGCCGAGCTGGTCGCGGCCACAAGCGCCGCTGCGGCTGCTGCCGCGGCGATCAGGGCGAGGGCACCGGCGCGGGCCCGGCGCATCGGGTTGGGCAGAAGTTGGTGCATCGTTGACTCCCTCGTGTCGGCCAGCCGGTTCGCGAAAATTATCTCGCCCCGGTCGGACTCAATGACCGTGGTGGTGGCGATGCGTCGCACCGGCGGCGGCGGCGGGCGTCGCGGACCCACACCCCTGGCAAACCCCCACGACCGCGAAGTGGGTGAAGCGGGCGGTGTGGCCAAAGTGCTCGCGGATGTGATCACGCACCGGATCCAGCTCGTCGGGTCCCAGCAGCGTCACCTTGCCGCAGCGCTCGCAGTAGAGGTACTCCCCCTCGTCGCGTCCGACCAGGGCGTAAAGGCCCGGACCGTGCCCGAGGTGGACGTGCCGCGTCAGGCCGTGGCGCTCGAGGACCTCCAGGTTGCGATACACCGAGGACTCCTCCAGCCCCAGGGTCTGGACCAGGTGCTGGGCCGAGACCGGGCCGTCGGCGGCGAACAGAGCCTCGATCAGCAGCCGGCGGGCGGTGGAGAGCCTGAGCCCGGAGGCTCTCAGGGCCCGGATCGCCTCATCGGGCTCGGTTACCACCAGCCGCGGCACGTCGGGAGCGTTGGTCATCGTGGCCTCAGCTCGTGCCTCACGGCTCACCCGGTGACTTCGGCGTCTTCGAGGTGGGCGCTCCAGCGCTCCTCGATCCGCCCAAAGCGCCAGATCGCCAGCGCGATCCCCCAGGTGGCGACGAACATCCCCACGATCACGAAACCAAGCACATTGAGGTCGATGTTCTCAAACCAGCTCCAGAACGAGCCCGACAGGTTGAGGTGGTGGGCCAGCAGTCCACCCAGCTCGATCGTGCCGACCACCAGCGCCACGGCGATCGAGAGGCCGGTGATGGTGAGGTTGTAAAAGACCTTGCGGACCGGCTTGGAGAACGCCCAGCCGTAGGCGAAGTTCATGAACGAGCCGTCGATCGAGTCAAGCAGCGACATGCCGGCCGCGAACAGGACCGGAAGGCACAGGATCGCGTACCAGGGAAGCCCGGCTCCGGCCGCGCCTCCGGCCAGCACCAGCAGCGCGACCTCGGTGGCGGTGTCAAAGCCGAGACCGAACAGGAGCCCGAGCGGGTACATCTGCCCCGGCTTGCTCACCGACCGGGTCAGCCGCCCGAGGAAGCGGTTCATGAAGCCGCGGCTGTCGAGCTGCTGCTCGAGCGCCTGCTCGTCGTAGCGCCCATGTCTGAGCTCGCGGAAGACCTTGACGATCCCCCACAGGATGGCCACGTTGATCGCAGCGATCACGTACAGAAAGCTCCCTGAGACAAGCGTGCCGATCCAGCCCGTGACCTGGTGAAGCTGCGAGCCGCCGTGCTTGACCGGGCCCGACAGCGACTTGATCCCGATCGCCAGCAGCAGCGCGAGCACGAACACGATCGTGGAGTGCCCGAGCGAGAACCAGAAGCCAACGCTGAGCGGGCGCTTGCCCTCAGCCATCAGCTTGCGCGTCGTGTTGTCGATCGCCGAGATGTGATCGGCGTCGAAGGCGTGGCGCATGCCGAGCGTGTACGCGGTCACCCCAACCCCGATCGTGAACGCCCCCGTCGCGGCGATGTGATGGTGCCCGAAGCTCACCACCGCGATCAGGATCACGAAGCCGAGCACGTGCAGCCCACCCACGACCGCCACCATCATCAACAGGGTGCGGCGCTGCGTCCTGTCCAGGGCGGTCCAGAAAGCCGGCATGCTCTAGCGGATCCCTGACAGCGGCAACTGCGTCGGCCTCTCTCGAACTCCCCCTGTGACGGGCGGGCCCGTTCCCCCCGGAACGGACGAGGGCGACGTTATTCCTAGCTCACTCCAATTGCAAGGTGTTCCTGATTACACCGCTCAGTGCGGTGCGACCAGGAACGCCGCGGGCGAGCCCGGCGGCGGCGAGACCGGCATCGTGACGGCCGCCGGGGCGACGAACCGAGACAGGACGAGGCCTTGGCGGGTCTGGCTCCCGGCCGGCGTCAGCCCGCTCACCGGCAGCGCCGCCGCGGCGGTTGGCGCCTGCTTGGCGGTGCTGATCACGTCGACCTCGTGCACCGCGGTGGGCCCGGCCGGCGGGCCGAGCGCCGGCAGGTAGTACTCCACGACCGGACTGTTCTCAAAGCCGTCGATCAGCACCACGGCGCGGCCGTGGGGATTGGAGCGCAGCGGGGCCAGCAGATCGCGCCAGTCGGCGCGCTGGAGACTGGCGCTGGCATCGACTGCGATCACGATCGCCAGCGACACCGCCAGTCCGGCCAGGAGCCCCGCGATGGACAGGCGGCCGGCGGCCTGGCGACCGGCGCCGAGGGCCACCAGCAGCGCGAGCACGGGCCAGGCGTAGAGCACGTTGCGCGGCGCCAGGTAGTTGGTCCCAATCAGCGAGATCACCACCGGGAGCGCCAGCGTCACCACGAACAGCACCGCCAAGCGCCCGGCGGCTTTGCGCTCGTCGCGGCTGCCGCTGCGAACCAGCGCCGCCAGCGCCAGCACGACCAGAGCGGCCAGGATGGCCACACCCGCCCGGTGAATGATCGATGTCCAGCTGATACCGACCAGGAATGACTGCGCGATCGCCTTGACCTGATCGATCACGGTGAAGATCGACGTCCATGGCCGCGGAACGTGGGCGTGCTGATAGGTCACCAGCGGGATCAGCGCCGCCCCCACCACCGCCGGCAGCCCGAGAGCGACCAGCAGCTCCCGGCGTTGTGGCCCCCGAGCCAGCAACCAGGCCGCCTCGACGATCAGCGGAAACAGGGCGAAGTAGTGCGTGGCCAGGGCCGCCGCCGAACACACCGCCCAGCCCAGCAGCCACGCTCGCCGGGACTCGCGCAGCGCTCTCAAAAAGAAGCCCAGGGCGAGGGTGCTCAGCAGCACGAACAGCGCGTAGGCGCGGGCCTCCTGCGAGTACCAGACCATGATCGGGCTGACCGCCGTCAGGGCGGCGGCGATCAGCGCCACTCTCCGCGTGGCGACGGCCAGGGCACCCCAGTAGACGGCCGCCACGGTGATCGAGCCCAGCAGCGCCGACAGCGACCGCAGCGCGTAGGCCGAGGATCCGAACAGATGCGCCCAGATCCAGACCAGCGCGTAGTACAGCGGAGGCGTGGACTCGGTATTGGGAACCTGCGAGGCCGCGGACCCCAGCGCGTGGCCGGCGATCTTGGCCGTGAAGCCCTCATCCGCCCACAGGCTCTGGGTTCCCAGGGTGGCGAAGCGCAGCGCCACCGCGGCCAGGACGATCAACAGCAGGACGCGGTCCCGGGTCACCTTCGCCCCGATCCGGGCGGCCGGTCGGCTGAGGCGCTGAGACGCGCCGGGGCCCTTATCGACTGCCGGTCCGGCCGCCACCGGGTTGGGCCTGCTGTCGAGCATCGCCCGCACGGTACCGGCGCGCCGGAGCTGCGGGTCCGGGGGTTGTGTGCTGGATTTTGTCCGTCATAGGGAGAAAATCCATCAAGCAACCGAAGGGTTGCGCGTCCGGGGCGGGGGACGACCCCTCTCCGGGTCACGTCTGAGGAGGGGCCGCCCGGCGATCGCGCGGGGACCCTGAGCGAACCTGCTCAGGCGGAGCCGGCGGTCTGGAGCGGATGCCCGAGCCGACCCCACTTGGGCACGCCACCGTTGACCACGTGGATCACCCGCGGGGCACCGTGGCGCTGCACGAGGCTGGCCGCCACCGCGGCCCGCTGGCCCGAGGCGCACAGGACGGCGACCGGGCGCCCCGGATCCAGACCCTCCGGGAGTTCGTCGATGTCGTGCCAGGGCCGGAGCGTCGAGCCCGGGATGAAGCCTTCGTCGTGCTCGGCGCGCTCGCGGACATCGAGGATCTGCACCGAGGGATCGGCTTCGACCCGCGCCGGGAGCTCCTCGAGGTCGAGTCGCTCGATCCGGCGCACCGGGCGCTGCTCACGGCGCCACTCGGTCATGCCGCCCGCCAGGTGGCCGCCCAGCTTGCGGATTCCCACCGCCAGGGCGAGTTTCGAGGCCCGGCGGGCATCCTCGTCGTCGCGGCCGACCAGGACGATCTCCCGGTCGCGCGGCGCCAACCAGGCCAGCCGGGTTCCGAAGCCCGCCTGCACGGCCGGGATGCAGACCGCATCGGTTATGTGCGCGTCATCGAACTGCAGGTCGGTTCGCACATCGATCACCAGGGCACCGCTGACACGTTTCTGTTCGACCTGGCGCGGGGTCAAGGGGGAGATCTCCAAGTCCTCGGTGACGTGCTCGCCCTTGTTCAACGCCACGATCGCGCTGAAGTTGGGGGGCTGCGGACCGAGGCCGCGCAGCGCGCGGGCCACGAATCGCTCCTCGTCGGCCTCGGCCAGAAGCTCGTTGTGGGCCAGCTCGTAGGCCAGCGTGGAGGAGATCTTCATGTCCATGCCCGGCCCACCGCACAGCGAGCCACCGAGATGTCCGGGCCAGACCTCGGTCTCGGCCGGCAGCGACAGCACCCGCTCGTGCAGGGATCGGAAGATGGTGTGCGCGCCCTCGTGCTTCTCAACCGCCAGGTCGGGGCGCGCCACATCGTTGATGAACAGTGAATCGCCGCTCAGCAGCGCCCACGGCTCCGCTCCACGGTCACAGGCGATCAGGGCGAACGCAGTGTGCTCCGGGCGGTGTCCGGGGGTGTGCACCGCCCTGACCTTGAGGGTTCCCAGGTCCAGCTCCCATCCGTCGTCGAAGGGCTCATGGGGATAGTCCGCAGCCGCGGTGCGGTGGATGTGGATCACCGCGCCGGTGGCCGCCGCCAGCCGGCCGTGACCGGAGACGTGGTCAGCGTGGTTGTGGGTCTCGAGGATGTGCTCGATCGAGACGCCCATATAGCGAGCCAACCGCAGGTACTCGCCGATCTCGAACTTCGGGTCCACCACCGCGGCCACCCCCGCCCCGTCGTCGCCGATCAGGTACGAAGCACAGCCCAGGTCATCGTGCGTGATTTGACGGAAGATCATCAGCTTCGGCCCGGGGGGTCGGGTGCCCCGCGCGGTCCGGGGAGAGCCTACGACGTTGAGGCGCCTCCGTGGCCGGCGCCGTTTACGTGGCCCTGCGGATTCCGCGCTCGGGGCTACGGTAGGAGGCGCATCGTGCCGATACGGGGGGTATGAGCGAAGGGCAGTCCCTGGGCGCGGGATGCCGGCGGATCCTGTTGCCGTCATTCGTCGCGGCGCTATTGCCCTTTGTGCTGTTGTGGTTACCGGGGCAGAACTGGCGCTCGGGACCGCTGATTGCCGCCGCGGTGTTGACCCTGGGGATCGCGCTGGTGGCCTTCCGCGCCCCCTGGGAGCGACTGCCGTCCTGGGCGCCGTGCCTGCCGGCGTTTGCCTACCTGGGCGTGGTCGTGCTGCTGCGCGCCGCCGGCGGACCCTCGGGCGTGGCCCCCATGCTGCTGCTGCCGGTGTTCTGGCTCGGTCTCTTCGGCAGCCCGCGCCAACTCGGGCTCCTGCTGGCGGCGATGACGCTGGTGCTCATCGTTCCGCTGATCGTTGTCGGCGGTCCGAGATATCCGCCCACCGCATGGCGGGCGGCGATCCTGTTTCTGGCCGTCTCGGCGATCGTCGGCGCCACGATCCAGGCCCTGGGGGCCTACGTACGCGATCAGGATGGGGAGCGCAACCATCTCTTCGATCGCCTCGAGGAGCTAGCCCACACCGACGCTCTGACCGGGCTGGCCAACCGGCGGGCCTGGGAGAACGCGCTCAGCCGGGGACTGGACCGGGGCGGTCAGAGGTCGGAGCCGGTGAGCGTGGCGCTGGTCGACATCGACAGCTTCAAGGCCGTCAACGACGTCCGGGGGCATCCAGGCGGGGACTCGCTGCTGGTCGAGGTGGCGCGCAGGTGGGAGAAGACGTTGCGCGGCGATGATGTGCTGGCCCGGATCGGAGGCGATGAGTTCGCGGTTCTTATGCCCGCCTGCGGGAAAGCCGAGGCCGAGTCGATCATCGAGCGCTTGCGCGACCGGATGCCACGCCCGTACAGCTGCTCGGCGGGGGTGGCGACCTGGGATCGCGGCGAGCTGGCCGACCAGCTCATGCTCCGGGCCGACACCGCGCTCTATGAGGCCAAACGCGCCGGCCGCGATCGCATCGCCCCGGGCCGCCTGGCCGCTTCGGCCTAGTCTCCCGGATCGCTGGCGGTGGCGGGCTGCGCGATCAGCGAGTCAAGCGGTACGTCGGCGTCGCGCAGCGCCGCGGTGTCGACCCTTCGCCGCGACCTGATCAGGGCCTGGACGTGGTCGTTGACGTCCCAGACGTTGACGTTCATGCCGGCGACGACGCACCCGTCGGCCAGCCAGAAGGCGACGAATTTTCCGTCCGCCGGATCGCCGCGAAACACCACCTCGTCCCACTGTGGCGCGTGGCCCGAGTACTCCATCCCGACGTCGTACTGGTCGGAGAAGAAGTACGGGATCCGGTCGTAGCTGACCGGCTGGCCGAGCATCGCTCGCGCGGCCGCCGGCCCCTGGTTCAGCGCGTTGGACCAGTGCTCGACCCGGATCCGCTGCCCGAAGAAGGGATGCCAGGCCCGGGCCACGTCGCCGGCGGCAAACACGCCCGGAGCCGAGGTGGCAAGCCGCTCGTCGACGAGCACCCCGTTGTCGACTTCGAGCCCGGCCCGCTGGGCCAGCTCGGTGCCCGGCACCACCCCGATGCCGACCACCGCGAAGTCACACTCGACGCTCACCCCGCTGGCGGTACGCACCCGGGCCACCGTCCGCTCCCCCTCGAAGGAGTCGACTCCATCGCCGAGCAGCAGCTCGACGCCGTGGGAGGCGTGGACGTCGCGATAGAACGATCCGATCTCGGGACCGAAGATGCGCTCGTTGGGTAGCGCCAGCGGGTCGATGATCGTGACCTTGAGCCCGCGCTGGCGCGCCGAAGCGGCAACCTCGCTTCCGATCCACCCGGCGCCCACCACCGCCACGCTGCCTCCGGCGTCAAACCGCGCGCGCAGCGCGTCGCAGTCGGCCAGCGTCCGCAGGTAGTAGACGCCGTCGAGCTCGGCGCCGGGCACTGGGATTCGCCGTGGCTGGGCCCCGGTGGCCAGCAACAGGGCATCGAAGCCGAGCTCGCGACCATCGGCCAAGGTCAGGCGGTTCTGACCGGGATCGATCGCAGTCACAGTCGCCCCGGTCTCGAGCTCGATCTGCTGCTCGGCGTAGAACGCTTGCTCGTGGACGTAGGCCTTCTCGCGTGGGGCCTCGTCACGCAGGTACTCCTTGGTCAGAGGCGGGCGCTCATATGGCCGCTCCGGCTCTGCACCGAGCAGCACGACGCGGCCGTCGAATCCCTGCTCACGCAGCTCCTGCGCCGCCTTTGCCCCGGTCAGGCTGGCGCCGACGATGACGAACGTCTGAGCCGACATTTCAATCTCCTTGTCGTTGTCCAGGCAGCCCAGGCTGGGATCTGCCTCCCGCGCGGTTCAGCAGCGCGCGCAAGCTCTCATAGTCGTCCTGACATGCCGGGCAGCCATCGAGGTGAGCCCGCATCCCGCTCACGGCGGTGCCGGCACCGCCGACAAGCTCGGCTTCCACATACCGGTCGAGCTGTTCGAAGCACTCCTCACAGGTCAGCTCAGGGCCGGGCGGGCCGAGCAGCTGCGCCAGCAGCCCGGCGGCGTCGTGCGTGTGGCCGGCGCTCATGTCTAGCTGCCCTCCGTGTCGATCGCGACGCCCCGTGCCGACAGCTCGGCTCGCAGCCGGCGCCGAGCATCGTGCACGGTCTTGTAGAGCGCGCCCCGGGTCGTGTTCAGCCGTTCGGCGAGCACATCGATGGGGATGCCGTTGATCGCGATCGCGACCAGCACCTCACGCTGGTGCGGGCTCAGCTGGTGAGCGATCGCCTCGCGGAGGATGCTCAGGAGTTCCATGGCCTCGGCGCGCTGGTCGGGCCCGCGGCCGGGATCGTCACTGATCACCGGCCAGGCCCGAGCGTCGAGGGCAATCTCACGCCCCTGCCACGCGCGCCGGCGCAGTTTGACCCCGGCCTCGTAGAGGGCGAACTTATAGGCCCAGGTCGTGAAGCGGCTCTGTCCGCGGAAGTTGTCGAGCTTGCCGAGGATCGCCACCATCGCGTCATCGGCGCTCTGATGAGCCAGGTCCTCGCCGTCGCCGTCCCGCAGTTGCCAGGACGCGGCCCTGCGCCGGGCGATCTCAAACCGAGCCGCCCTGAGCAGCAGCCCGTGGAGCTCAACCAGCGCAGCTTGGTGCTCGGCGCCCGTCGAGCGCAGCCGCTCAAGCCAGCCCTCGGACTCCCGGTCGATCCGGTCCGGCGACCCCGCGATGTCGGCTGGGCTCATCGAGGCGTCACCCAGCCTACCGGCGCCGGTGGCCGCCCGGCGATGGTCGGCGGCGTTCAGCACGGCGGCGGCTGGTCGTCGAGCGGCGCCAGGATCCGCGCCGCCAGCTCAGGCGGACAGCCGCGGTCGACGAGATCGAGCAGGGCGTGCAGGTCGTATCGGCTGTCGGCGGCCAAGCCGCCGGCCAGCCTCGGTGAGCAGCCCGCGGCGAGCAGATGCTCGATCCGCCAGGTCCGAAGGCGCTCGGCGACGGGAGTTGCGCCACGCACCGGCTTGGAAGTCCACATGCCCTGTTAGTGACGCCCGGCGGCGGTTTCTTACCCCCGGCGGGTCGGATCTGGGAATAGGCTCCCGGCCATGTTCGATGCCGGGCCGCCCGCCAGCCAGGAGCAGACCGATGTCCTGATCGTCGGCGGCAGCCTGGTCGGCCTCACCACCGCGCTGCTGCTGCGCCTGCACGGGATCGACTCGCTGACCGTGGAGCGCCACACCGGCACCGCTATCCACCCCCGCGCGGGGCATTTTCATCTGCGGACGGTCGAGATCCTGCGGGTGGCGGGCGTCGAACCGGCGGTCCGCCGCAAATCCGAGGAGCAGTACGAGCCCGACGGCGGCATCAACAACGTGGAGTCGCTGGCGGGGCGCGAGATCGCCACCTACTTCGCCAACCTGAACGCCGGTGTCGAGGAGTTCAGCCCCACCATCCGGCTGTTCGTCAACCAGGATGCCCTCGAGCCGATTCTGCGGCGTCGTGCCGAGGAGCTGGGCGCCCGGCTGCGCTACCGGACCGAGTGCGTCTCGCTGGAGCAGGACAGCGACGGGGTCGACGCGGTGCTGCGCGACCTGGAGACCGGAGCCGAGCAGACGGTGCGGTCCCGCTACGTCGTGGCCGCCGACGGCAACCGCAGCCCGACGCGCGAGCGGCTGGGAATCGCTCTGCGCGGCCACGGGCTGCTGTCGAACTCGATCACGATCTACTTCCGATCGCAGCGAGATCTGGCGCCGCTGCTGGCGGGGCGAAATCACGGCGTCAACTACGTCACTAATCCCGCCCTGCGTGGGTTCTTCCGGCTCGACCGCAAGGGCAACCGCGGCTTTCTCGTCGTCAACCTGGTCGGCGACACCTCGCGGCCTGAGATCGTCGCCGCCTACCCGGAGGCTCCCTGGGCGAACATCGCGCAAGCGATCACCGAGGAGCGCGCGGTCGAACTGCTCCGTGCCGCCATCGGCGTCCCGGATATCCCGGTGGTGATCGAGGACATCGCCCGCTGGCGAGCCATGGCCGACTCGGCGGAGCGATACCAGGACGGCCGGGTGTTCCTGGCCGGAGACGCCGCGCACGTGGTTCCACCCAACGGTGGTTACGGGGGCAACACCGGAGTCCAGGATGCATACAACCTGGCCTGGAAGCTCGGGCTGGTGCTCACCGGGGTGGCCGATCCGGCCTTGTTGGCGACCTATGACTCCGAGCGCCGGCCCGTGGGCGAGCTCACCGTCGAGCAGGCGTACACGCGGTATGTGACCCGGGTGGCCCCCTACCTCGGCACGGCGGGAATGCAGCCGCTGGTCGACGACTTCTCGATGGAGATCGGCTGTCGCTACAACTCGCCGGCCGTCGTTCTGGAGCCAGGGCCGCACTCGCTCCACGAGCACCCCCGGGACTCCAAGGGCCGCCCCGGCTCCCGGGCTCCCCACGTGTTCCTACGCCGCAGCTCGAAGCAGACCTCGACCCTCGATCTGTTCGGCACGAGCTTCGTCTGCATCGCCGCCGCTGACGGCGAGGCCTGGCACGCCGCAGCACGCCAGACGGCGACCAACACCAGGGCTCCGCTCGACGTCTACCGGCTCGGCGCCGACGAGCTGGAGGACCCCGAAGCGGGGTTTGCCGACGCCTACGGCATCTCGGCGACCGGCGCCGTGCTGATACGTCCGGACGGGATCGTGGGCTGGCGAGCCCCCGACGCCCAAGGTGCGTCGCCCCAGGCCTTCGGCGACATCCTGGACTCGCTGCTGTGCCGGCCGGCCGGCGGCGGCGCGGCGAGCTCGGCGGGCTAAGCTCGCCACCGTGATCGAGCCCGACGCCCGCGGATTTGCCTCAGACAACTCGGCCGGGGTACACCCTGAGGTCCTGCAGGCGCTGGCCGGCGCCGGCTCGGGGCACGCCTTCGGGTACGGACACGATCGGTACACGAAGGCCGTACAGCGTCGCGTCGCCGACCTCTTCTCACCCACCGCCCAGGCATTCTTCGTCTTCAACGGAACCGCCGCCAACGTACTGGCGCTGCGCGCGGCCTGTCGCCCGTGGGAGGGCGTGATCTGTGCCGAGACCTCACATCTCAACGTCGACGAATGCGGCGCCCCGGAGTCGATCGCGGGCGTGAAGCTGCTGACCGTTCCCACCGAGCACGGCAAGCTGCTGCCCGAGCTGGTGCAGAGCCGCATCTCGCGGATCGGTGACGAGCACGCGGTCCAGCCCCGCGTGGTCTCGATCTCGCAGTGCACCGAGCTGGGGACCGTCTACACGCCGGGCGAGACCCGGGCGCTCGCCGAGCACGCCCACGCCAACGGATTGCTGCTGCACGTCGACGGCGCCCGGTTGGCCAATGCCGCCGCGGCGCTCGACGTCTCTCTGCTGGAGCTGATCTCCGATTGCGCGGTCGACATCCTGTCCTTCGGCGGGACCAAGAACGGGCTGCTCGCCGCCGAGGCGATCGTGTTCCTGGCGCCAGAGCTCGCCGAGGGGTTTACCTATATCCGCAAGCAGTCGCTCCAGCTCGCCTCCAAGATGCGGTTCCTGGCCGCCCAGTTCGACGCGCTGCTGACCGGCGGGCTGTGGCTGCGCAACGCGCAGCGGGCCAACGCGATGGCCGCTCGGCTGGCCGGTGCCGTCGAGGCCATCGGCGGCTTGAGCATCACTCATCCGGTGCAGACCAACGTCGTCTTTGCTTCCCTGCCCGCGCCGGCGACGGCCGCGCTGAAAGAGCGCTTTGCCTTCTACGTGTGGGACGAGCGCAGGGCCGAGGTGCGCTGGATGTGCTCCTGGGATACCACCGAGGCCGACGTGGACGGGTTTGCCCGGGCAATCGCCGAAACCGTCCGATAGCGCTCGTCCAGCGGCGACACCGGCCGGGACCGGTCATCGCGGCCTGGCCGCCGTGGCGCTACCTTTCACCGATGGCCGAGCCAAGACTGATCGTCCAGGTGCCACAAGGCAGCGCCGTGGACCGTCAGCTCAGCGCCGATCCGCCGGCGAGCGTCAGTACGGGCGACGTGGTCGTCGACCGCGGCCCGGCCGACGCCCGCGGGGTTCTCGAGCCTCCGGCAGCGGGACAGATCGTCCTCTCGCTGCCCGGACCCGAGGCGATTGTGCGAGAGGCCGACACGGTGCGGCGCGTGATCGGGCAGGCCGGGACAGGGGTCGAGCCTCTGATCGTCGAGGTCGACGCCGCCGAGGACCTCGACGATTCGCAGCTGGCCGTGGTGCTCGATGCGGCCGAGCGCACCTCGCGGGCGGTGATCCTGCGGATCATCCGCAACGCCTAGCCGATCGCTCTAACCACCGCCTCCACGAACGCCTCTAAGGGTCAAGATCGGGCGATCTCCCAATGACGGGGGAGCGGCTTACCCCTAGCTTGCCTACTGCATGCAGCAATCGGCTCCCGCCCCAAGTCAAGGAGAGCATCCATGAACCGCTACGCCATCCTGCGCCGCGACGGCTGGGCGCACCAGGAGGAGCTCTCGCAAGCTGCCACTCGCTCCAGCAGCGTGGTCGAGGAGGAGATGCCCGACGACGTTCACTGGATCCGCAGCTATGTCCTTGACGAGGGCGGCGGCGCCGTCGGCACCGTCTGCATCTTCGAGGCGACGAGTGTCGCGGCGCTTCGGCTGCATGCCACGGCGGCGAGGCTGCCGGTCACCGAGATCATCCCGCTCATCGAGACGGTCGTCATCCGTCCCGATCCCTGATCTGAGCGATCAGCCGGCCAGCGCGGCCACGCGCTCGACTCCGAGCCGTTGCGCCGCGGCCGCCGCTGCCGCTCGGTTGGACACCGACAGCTTGCCCAGGATCCGCGACACATGAACGCTCGCGGTCTTGTCGGTGATGAACAGCTCGCTGCCGATCTCACGGTTGGTCATGCCCTCGCCGACCAGGGCGAGCACCTCGAGCTCGCGCCGAGTCAGTTCCAACCGATCCAGGGCCACGCTGAGCTCGTCGCGCTCCTCTTCATCGGGCTCGCCGAGCTCGAGGCGACCGCGGCGCGCCAGCGCCTCGACGGCAGCGGCCAGCGGCCGCGCTTGCAGTTCGTGGGCCACGTCGTGGGCACCCCGAGCACTGTCCTGCGCCGCCCGGCGCTCCCCGCCTGCCGTCAGCAGCGCCTCGGCTTGGCGCCAGCGGGCGTACGCGGCCTGATAGCGATCGCCGCACTGACCCCACAGACAGGCAGCATGCTCCCATTCGGCGGGATCGGATCCCGCGGTCCGCGAACGCTCGGCGATCGCGGCCTGCCGGATGGCCCGCACCCGGAGCGGCGCCGGGCCGGGAAGGGCGGCAATCAGCCCGTTGAGTCTCGTCAGCAGCGAGTCGGCGCGCTGGCCGGCCCCTTCGGCCGCGGGCGGATCGGCGACCCCGCCAAGCGCCAGGTCAACGGCGGCGCGGACTCCCAGCTCGTAGAGCCGGGCCGTCGATAGCACCGATTCGCCGCCGGCCACCGCGGCGAGGCACGCGTCGACCGTGGCCCCCGCGGCCTCGGGCAGTCCGTCCCACAGCTCGATCGTGGCTCGGGCCTCGGCCATCGGCGCCAGCCACAGCGACCCGCCGGAACAGGCGACGTACTCCTCGCCCCGGGTGACCGCATCCCACGTCTGCTCGCGATCGCCCCGCTGGGCGTGAAGGAGACCGCGATGGGCGTAGGCGTTGCCGGCGTTGATGCCGGTGGGCATCTTCTGAAACAGCTCGTCGAGCAGTTGGGCCGCCCCGTCCCAGTCGCCGGTCCGCAGCAGCCGACCGGCGATCTCAGCCCGCAGGCAGTCCCCGAACCAGCGGTCGAGGCCGAGCGCCTGACACTCGTCCAGGCCCTCGACGGCCAGGGCGATCGACTCTCCGATCCGTCCGGCATGATCGAGGGCGTCGCTGCCGTTGACGTAGCTGCGGCCGAGTTCCTCGGCGAGCCCAAGCTCTTTGGCGATCGCCCGCGCCTCGGCCGCCGCCGCCACGCCCCGCTCCGGATAGCCGGTGTGGCTGAAGTGGGCGCACATCGTGTTGAGCACGTTTGCCTCGACGTGGCGCGCACCGAGCTCACGGGCCAGCGCCAGGGCCTCGTGGCAACGCGATTCGCTCTCCGCACTGCGGTGGCAGAGCATCAGCATCTGGGCCTCGGCGGCGAGCACCTGAGCCAGTTCGGCAGTTGGCTGAGCCGGCATCAGCTCGACCGCCCGGCGATGCTCGGGCAGTGCCTCCACGCCCCGCCCGGCGGTCCACAATCGCCGTCCCAGCCGTTCGTGGGCCAGGGCGGCGGCAACCGGAGTCGTGCGATCGACTTGCCGAAGGACCTCTCGGGCCAGGTCGATTGCGCGCTGGCTTTCGCCGACCATCGCCGCGGCCTCGGAGGCTCGGCGCAGCAGCCCGACGCGATCCAGGGCCACCTCGTTGTTGGCCGGCGACACGGCAGCCCAGAGATCCAGCGCCCGCTCGTAGTGCTTCAGCGCCTCCCCGGGGGCATAGACCAGGTCGGCCTCGATCGCCGCCTCCACTGAGGCGTGCAGCGCGTAGCGCGGCTCATTGGCGCGATGCCAGTGATGAGACAGCTTGGCCGCAGCCGCCGCCGAGGTGCCTCCCAGTTCCGGCTGGCGCTGGATGACCTCGGCCAGCGCGCGGTGCACGCGCTGGCGTTCGATCGGGAGCAGGTCCGAATAGGCGGCTTCGCACAGCAGCGCGTGACGAAAGGCGTACTTCGTCGTGTCCGGGGGCTGAACCAGGACGTGGCGGTACATGGCCTCCCGCAGCGCCGGGACGAGCCGATCCAGTGGCAGCTCGAGGACTGCCTCCAGCGTGGCGTGCTCGATCTCCCTGCCCGCTACGGCGATCGTCCGCACCACCGCCGTCACGTCCGCCGGACAGGTGGCCAGCCGCAACAGCAGCGCTTGGCGCAGCGACTCCGGCAGCGGGCCATCGGCCTCGTCGGCCGAGGCGAGCAGCTCCTCGGTGAAGAACGGATTGCCCTCGGCGCGCTCCACCAGGCGCTCGACCAGCAGCGGGTCGGGATCCTCCTCGCGGATCGCCGCCACCTGCTCGCGGATCTCCTGGCGATTGAAGGCGGTCAGGGTCACCGCCACCGCGTGACCGCTGCGTTCGAGCTCGTGGACGAAGCCCAGCGCAGGGTGGGCCCCCGCCACCTCGTCGCTGCGGTAGGTGACGGCGAGGACGATCGGCTCATCGCGCGCCGCGCGGACCAGGAAGGAGAGAAAGTCACGCGTGGCCCGGTCAGACCAGTGCAGATCCTCGACGGCGATCAGCAGCGTTGAGGCGCGCGCGACGGCCGTGAACACCGCCAGCAGCTGCTCGAAGAGACGGGCCTGGGAGCCTCCCGAGCGGGCCGCCGCCTCGGACTCGAAGGGCGGGCGGCTTGGGCCCCCGGCGCCAGCTGCGTCAGTCTGCGACAGGTCGGGCAGCAACCGGGCCAGCTCGTCGTGACCGGCTCCGGCGAGCCGGGCCAGCTCATCGATCCCCCGCTCGCGGGCCAGGGACCGCAGCGCGCCGATGACCGGCGCATAGGGAAGCTCGCCGTCGCCACCGAGGGGCAGGCATTCGCCGATCAGGACGGTGGCACCGTCCCGGCGGGCTTGTGCGGCCAGCTTCCCGATCAGCCGGCTCTTGCCGATTCCCGCCTCGCCACCGACCAGGATCACCGACCCGCAGCCGTCTGCGGCCCGGTCGAGCGTGGCCCGCAGCGCGTCGAGCTCCTCGCGACGGCCAACGAAGCGCGGGCTGGTCAGCCGTCCTACCACGGTTTCACAAGTTGTCTGACCACTTGTCGAGAAGTATGGCAAAGTTGTCGGACCACTTTGAGAATTATTTGCGGCGGGCTAGGAGAGGTGCAGCCGAAAGCCGCCGTCCCGGCCCGCCATCAGAGGTCCGTCTCTGCCATCAACCTCCCCAGACGCGCGCCGACTCGAGAACCTTCCCGGCCCCGGCGGGACCGCGAGCTCAGCGGTAGTCGGCCCGCGCGTGCAGCGATTGCGCGATCGTTCGCGTGAGGAAGATCAGAGCCCCGGTGAGGCCGAAGAATCCGAGG
Source organism: Solirubrobacteraceae bacterium (assembly GCA_036497115.1). Taxonomy (GTDB): domain Bacteria; phylum Actinomycetota; class Thermoleophilia; order Solirubrobacterales; family Solirubrobacteraceae; genus Palsa-465. The sequence goes on along the minus strand of DASXJY010000065.1, from coordinate 12,716 downwards.
ATCCACAGCGCGTCCTGGACATCGGTGCGCGGCGACAGCGAGCCCGCCACCAGGATCCCGGCCGAAGCCAGCGCCCCGGCACCGCTGGCGACCGCCACCAGGACTCGGTTCAGCCAGCCCTCGACCACGTCGCGGTCACCCCCGGCGTAGTGCTCGGTCCGCAGCGACATGCGGCCGGCGCGCAGCTGAGTCGCCAACGCCTCCGCGTGCTCGGGAAGTGTGCGCAGAGCCGGCAGCGCCCGCACCAGCTCCCGCTTGACCAGATCCTCCGGGTCGCCCAGATCGCCGTAGCTCTCACTGGCCACCAGCCGCTCGGCCTCCTGCGAGAGCTCAAATCCTGGGTCGAGCGTCTTCAGCGTGCCCTCCAGGGTGAGCAGCGTGCGCGAGAGCAGCAGCATCGAGCTCGGAGGCCGCAGCCCGTGATGCTCCATGACCTCGACGACCCCGGCCATCACCGCGGGTCCGAAGCCGCCGCCCTGTACCTCGCCCAGCAGCCCGGCCAGGTCTCGCTCCAGATGGCGCAGGTCGATCTCGTCATCGCCGACCAGGTGCCGGATGGAGCGGGCGATGATCAACGGCTCGCGCAAGGAGAAGCCGGCCGCGAAGCCCTGAAGCGACTCGAGCGTCACCGGATCGATCCGTCCTACGGCACCGAAGTCCAGCAACCACAGCTCCCCCTCGGCGTCGATCAGAACGTTGCCGGGATGCGGGTCGGCGTGGTAGTAGCCGTCGGCCAGGATCTGACCCAGGAACGAGCCCAGCAGCCGCCGGGCCAGGTCAGGGCGCGCCACCGGGACCGCGTCAACTGCCGCGGTGTCAGAGACCGAATGGCCGATCACCTCGTTCATCACCAGCAGCCGCTCGCTCGACAGCGTCGGGTGCACGATCGGAATCTGGAGACCGACGTCGTGTTCGCGGTTCGCTCGCAGCTTCTCGCCGGCTTTGATCTCCCGGCTGTAGTCCAGCTCCTCCTCGATGCTGGTGATCAGCTCGTCGGCCAGGGCTCTCACGCCGACGCGGCGGGCCCCCTCGACGTGCCGATCGAGCTCCCGAGCAACGAACGAGAGGACCGTGGAGTCGCGATGAACGATCTCGTCGATGCCGGGGCGCTGCACCTTGACGACCACCCGGCGGCCGTCGTGAAGCGTCGCGCGATGGGCCTGCCCGATCGAGGCCGCGGCCAGCGGCTCCAGATCGAAGGAACCAAAGGCCTGGGAGGCGGGCTCGCCGAGCTCCGCGGTCACTACCTCCTCGATCTCCGCGGCGGGAACACGGGCGACATTCGAATGCAGATTCGAGAGCTCGGTGGTCAAGGTCTCAGGCAGCAGATCATTCCGGGTGGCCGCGATCTGGCCGAACTTGACGAACATCCCGCCGGACCGTTCGAGCACGATCCGCAGACGCCGCGCCAGGTCGGGGGAGTCCAGGGCCGCCGCCGAGCGATAACGCACGTGCAGCAGGTTCTCCGAGCGAGCGTTGGCGACCAGCTCCCGGAAGCGCCCCAGCGGCGCCACGACCGAGCGCACGGCACGGGCCGGGTGCAGGACCGAGCGATGGTGGCGACCCCGCGGTCTCCCGCTGCGCGTGATGACGTCCAGAACGACCGCCACCGGCAGCGCGGCCAACACGCCGAAGAACACCGACAGCGGGATGATCAGCCATGGCGAAGCGTTGTCGGGACCGACGGTGACAGCGCCGGCGATCAGACCCGTCAACCAACCGACCATCGCGGCACCGAAGACGCGCCAGCGGCCGATCCGAACCCCGAGCACCCGGCCCAGCAGGATCCCGATCAAGGCAATCCACAAGGGCAGGACGATCAGGTAGCCCAACCCCAGATCCAGCGTGACTGATCCAACGTACATCTACAGCGTCCTTACCGGCCCCATTTGCTTATCGGTAGAGGTAAACGAAACTCGCCAGGCTGGCGCCTGCAGGACCTGGCGATGACGACGGCATCGTATCGCCACCGTTAGACATCGTCGATCCCGCCGCGCGAAATGAGGAGATACTGGCGCTCGAACGTGCTGCGCCGGTCCAGCCACGGCTTGGTTAAAGTGGCCCGATCCGAGCCCCGGTGGCGACACTCACAGCGGTCATCGCGCTGGCGGGATGCGGCTCGAGCGGGTCGGCGAGCCAGACCGCGGCCCGGCGAGCGGCGAGGACAACTACGACGTCGTCGGCGAGCGTCCCGCCGGCCAAGCCGCAGGTGATCGAGCCGGCGGCGGGACAGGCACCGATGACTACACCCGACCCCTCGGGCCATTCGGGGACCCGATCTTCGGGGACCCGGTCTTCGGCCACTCCCAGGCTCCGCGCACCCGCGAGCATCACCCGCGCGCCCGCCCGCGGCGCTCCGACCAACGCGCAGGTCCGCGCCGCGGTCGTGCGCCTCAAGACTGCCGTCGCTCGCTACCACCTGGACCGGGTTGACCTCTCGCCCGCCCTCCTCTCCCCGGCGGAGATCCCGCCGGGCCCGTATCAGGTGAGCATCGCCTCGTTCTATGACGATTACGGTCAGGGGATCGCCTGCGGCGGAGTCCTGCACCCGCAGACGCTTGGCGTGGCCAACAAGACGCTGCCGTGCGGAACCGAGGTCATCTTCCGCTACGGCAACCGGGCCATCCGCGTCCCCGTGATCGACCGCGGCCCGTACATCGCGGGGCGCGAGTGGGACCTCACCGGAGCTGCGGCGGTCGCGTTGCGCTTCCCCGGCCTGGGCGCGGTCCAGTGGCAGCTGGCCGGCTGACCCAGCTCATGCCCGCAGGAACGTGAGTACGGCCAGCACGCGGCGGTGACCGTCGGCGCCGGCGGCCAGGCCGAGCTTGTCGAAGATCGACGTTACGTGGCGCTCGACCGCGCGCTCGCTGACCACGAGGTTCTCGGCAATCGCCCGGTTCGTGTTGCCCTCGGCCATCAGCGCCAGAACCTCGGCCTCGCGGGGTGTCAGCGTGTCCAGAGGACCGGCCGGGCGTCGCCGGCCGAGCATGTGGGCCACGACCTCGGGATCGAGCACCGACCCGCCCTCGGAAACCCGGGCCACCGCATCGAGCAGCCGGTCGATGTCGGCGATTCGATCTTTGAGCAGATAGCCGACGCCTTCGGTCCCGTGGGCCATGAGACGCATCACGTACTGCTCCTCGACGTACTGGGAGAGGACCAGGACCCCCGTCTGCGGCAGCTCGCTGCGGATCGTCTCGGCGGCCTGGAGCCCCTCGTCGACATAGCTCGGTGGCATCCGGATGTCGATGATCGCGGCATCGGGACGGTGGGCCCTGACCTTGCGCAGAAGCTCCTCGCCGTCCCCGGCCTCGCCGACCACCTCCATGCCGGCATCTTCGAGTAGGCGCACGGCACCGGCTCGGACGAGCACCGAATCCTCCCCGATCACGATTCGCATGGGATCTCCGCCCGCAGCGTGGTTCCCGCCCCCGGTTCGCTGATCACCGTCAGCGATCCCCCCTGTGCGGCGACGCGGTCAGCCAACCCGCGCAGTCCGCTTCCCTCGGGATCGGCCCCGCCCACGCCGTCGTCGCGCACGCGCACGACGAGGTGGCCGTCGGCGTGGACGGCCTCGACCTCAACGTCCTTCGCGCCGGCGTGCCGAGCCGCGTTGGTGAGCGCCTCGGCCACGACGAAGTAGCTCGCCGCTTCGACGGTGGCCGGAAAGCGCTGGCGCGGAGCGGCCATCAAACTCGCCGGCACGGCACTGCGCCCGACGAGCATCCGCAGCGCCGGGCCGAGCCCGCCGTCGGTGAGGAGCGCGGGGTGGATCCCCTGAGCCAGCTCGCGCAGCTCTGCGATAGCCTGCGCCAGATCGGCGTCAGCCTCATCCAGCAGACAGCCGGCGCCGTCGAGATCGCTCTGTCCCAGGCGGGTGCGGAGCATCCGCAGCGTGAGGGCCAGGCTGACCAGCTGCTGCTGGGCACCGTCGTGCAGATCGCGCTCGATCCGCCGGCGCGCGGCGTCGGCGGACTGCACCACTCGCGCCCGCGAAGCCTTGAGCTCGGCCTCGGCCCGGCGGCGATCGCTGATGTCGCGCAGATGTCCGGTGAACACGGGCGGACCGGGAACGTCGATTTTCGTGATCGTCAGTTCGACCGGAAATCGCCGGCCGTCCGCGCGCACCGCATCGATCTCGATCCGCCGGTCGAGCAGCCGGGCGGGCCCGCCGGCGAGGTACCGGCTGAGGCCGCGGCGATGCGGCTCCCGTAGCTCCGGCGGCACTATCAGCGCCGCCATCTCGCGCCCGACGGCGTCGTCGGCGGGATAACCGAAGGTCCTCTCGGCCGCCGGGTTGAACTCGAGCACCAGCCCCTCATGATCCATCGTCACCACTGGATCGAGGGCGGCCGCGAGCGTAGCCGCGTGCCGGCGATCTATGGCGTGGCGAAAGGCCTCGGCACGACGGCGCTCGACCAGCTGTCCGAGCTGCGCCCCCAGCGCCTCCATCGTGGCCAGCAGCTCAGCGTCGGGTTCGTGCGGCTCGGAGGCGACGAACTCCATGACGCCGACCACGCCACGATCGCTGCGCAGCGGAAATCCGAACGCAGCGTGCAGGCCGCTGGCGATCGCCGCGGCGCGTCGCGGCAGCGCCGCGTCGGCGGCGGCGTCGACGATCCAGGCCGGCCGGCCGCTCGCCCAGACCCGGCCGGGCAGCCCCTGCCCGCGGTGAAACTCCGCCGAACGCGTGGCCGCCTCGAACGCCCTGAGGTCGCCTCCCCGGCCAGTCCAGATGGCGACGCAGCGCAGCGGGGCGTCGGATCCGGGACCCGGCTCCCAGGCGGCCCCGACCCGCCAACCCAAGCTCTCGGCGATCTCCTGCAGAGCGAACGAATACGCCTCGGCGGCGTCTGACGCCCGCAGAAACCCTCGGGCCACGGCCTCGCGCGTCGGCTGATGAGATGCGATCGCTTTGCCCTCCTTGGTTACGGTCCTCGAACCCCGGCCCTAACCCTAACCGGTGAGCAGGCGCTGCAGGGCATCGCCTGACAGCTGAGACTTGGCCAGGAATCCCCGGGCCCCGGCCTCGAGCGCGAGCCCGGCGTAATCGTCGGCCTCGTGGGTCGAGACCAGCACCACGGCCAGTCCCGGATGGCGAGCGCACAGGCGACGGGCGATGTCGAGCCCACTGGCGTCGGGAAGCCCCACGTCCAGCACCACGACGTCGGGCTTCACGCGCTCGGCCTCACGAAGCGCCTCGCTCCCGTCCCGGGCCTCGGCGAGCACGCTCCAGCCTTCGCTCTCCAGCATTCGCCGGGCGTTGGCGCGAAAGCGCGGGTGGTCGTCGACGATCAGCAGGCTGTTGGGCACCGGACCAATTCTCCTTGCCCTACGTTGGGCGCGACATGGTGAGTGACCGACCCGGGGGGTTCGGTTGTCCGCCGAATTTTTCGCACCATCCGCACGCTGTCCCCGACGGCCAGAGGCGATCGGGGACAGCGGATCGGGGGGGCGCCGGCGCGGTGACCCGTCGCCAACTAGGGCGCGGGCGCAACCGCGATCGAGCGCTTCTGCGAGACGGCGTTCCCCGAGGCATCGGTTGCCGTGACCGTAACGGTCCGGGTTCCAGGGCCGACATAGGTGTGCGAGACCGCAGCGCCACTGGCGCTGGCCCCGTCGCCGAAGGTCCACTTCAGAGCCAGCGGACCCCAGTTGTCAGAGGCCGTCGCCGACAGCTTCACCGCCGTGCCGGCGACCGCCTGGGGGGGAACGGAGACGGTGCTGAGCTTCGGCGCGGTCACGTCAAAGGCGGCGATCTGAGCCCTCAGGCCAGCCGCTCCTTTGTATCGCCAGGCGGCGACTGCGTTTCCGGCGTCATCGATACCGGCTGAGCCGTAGATCGAGTGAAGCGTGCCGACCGTCTGCTGCGCTCCCCACGTGCCGGCCGAGGACCGCATGCGCGCGCGCACCGTTGCCGCCCCGAAGGCATCCGAGGACCAGAACGCGACGGCAGCGCCTGAGCTGTTGACGGCCAGCTGACCACCGCCCAGCGAGGCCGGGTCGGTGGCGACCGCGACCGCTGGCTTGATGCACCCGGCGGTGGTGAAGCTGCAGGACAGCAGGACGTCGTTGGCGCCCTGCAGGTTCTCCCAAAGCACCGTGGCGGTGCCGTTGCCGGCCAGCGCCACACTGGGAGGTCCATTCGCCGTCCCGATCGTCGCCGGAGCGCCGAAGGCTCCACCCGCGGGCCGGTAGCGAACCTGGAGTCCCTTCAGCGTGCTCATCGCCACGGCGGTGTCTCCCGCCTTGTCCATGGCGCCATCGATGGCAAACGCATCCTGCACGGGCGCCCCGGCGCCAAGCGTGCCCAGGGAGCTGTGACGGGTCGCGTACTGCACTTCTCCGGGGCCGGGACCGGCCGTCCGCCAGGACGCGACGGCCGCGCCGGAGGCGTTGACGCGAAGCGACTGCGTCTGGGCAACCCACTGGCTGGAGGCAAACGTGGCCAGCGTCTGGGGATTGACGAGCACGCCGTCGGCGCGCCGCTGGATGGAATAGACGCGGGAGGTGACGGTGGGGTTGGTCCCCGTCGCCGTCGTCCACAGGAAGGTGGCGTTCCCGGCATCATCCAGCCCGACCTTGACCGACCCGATGTTGGCGGTGGGAAGTCCCGTCAGCTGGTGCGGACTGCCGAACACCCCGGCGGGCGAGCGCAGTGCATAGAAGAGGCCATTGGACTGGTCCCAGGCCACGATGCCCCGGCCGCTGGCGGCCAGATCGATTGCGCCGTCGGCAGAAGGGGTAACCAGCGAGGACCCGCCGGACGGCATGATCTGCTTTGACACCGCGGCGCCAGGACGGTGGAGGCTGACCCGGAAGCCGTACTTGCCGGCACCGAGCCCGTCCCGGAGCATGACGGCGCTCTCGCCAGAGGGCGTGACGTCTACCATCACGTCGCTGTTTGAGTCCGTGAGTGTCGACAGATCGGTCGGCGGCGTCCACACGGGAGCCGCCTGGGCGGATGCAACGGTTGTGAGGGAGATGCTCACGGCGAGCAGCGCGGTGAGCTTGCGTGTATTTGTCATGGCCGGCACCATGGCTGACCGGCGCCCAGCCACCTAGGGGGGCCACCTCGCCTCCCGGGTTCGGTTGTCCGCCACGGTGTCGCACCGGGACGTTTGGGCGCGTGAGGGTGGAGGTTAAAGGCCTGGGACGGCGGAAAGCGCGACACCGAGTTGACCGACACCCGCAGGCGCACGACACTCTGCAGCGGGGCAGCCGATCCCGCCTGGATTGCCGGTGATCGCGCAGCACACCTTCCATTAGCCCTCTCCAGCAAGGAACGCGCATGAGCACAGCACCCTCTGATCCCGCCGTGACCACCGCGACGGCAGTCATGCAGCCCCTAAACGTCGACAGCCTCAAGACATTCGAGCTGACCTCGAGCACCTCCGACGACGCCGAATGGGTGGGTCAATTCTTCGCCTACGGCGGCTCGGGAGCCGACCAGTCGACCGCCATCTACTTCGCGATGCCGCCGGGCAAGCGTCTGGGACGCCACACCGACACCGCCGAGGAGACGCAGTACATCCTGTCGGGCTCGGGCGAGTTGCTGCTCGACGAGGGAGCCAGGCCGGTTCGCGCCGGTGACGTGTTCGTGCTCAAGCAGGGCACCGCTCACGACCTGCGCAACACCGGCTCAGACGATCTGGCGATCATCGCTTTCTTCTGCGCGCCACAGGTCGAGCAGCACTGGACCAGCGAGGTGTGGGAGCCCGGCGATCAGAGGGTCACCGGGACTCCCAACCGCTGAGACTGACGCCGGCGGCGCCGCTCTCGGTCACCCGTCGCAGGCCGGAGCTTGCGCGGGCGCCATCGAGAATGTGAACATCCGCTCAGCGGCGATCCGCGCGTACGCCGGACCGGAGTCGAGAAATTCCCGCTCCCAGTCCGGTCCGTAGCGGGGAACGTAGATGTCAAGCAGAGTCCGTCTAAAGCCGGCGTTCTGGTCGTCCTGAACGTCGACCGGCACGGCGCTTCCGTGGACCGTGACCGCGAGTTCCTCCCCCGGAAGATATGTCGCGCTGACGTGGGGGCGCTTGCGGATGTGTCGCAAACGCACCGAGTCAGGGGCCGAGCCGAAGTGAAATGAACCCCGGTAGAAGATCCCGTCCACGGGTCCTACGATCGGTCGCCCGTCAGCGGTGGTCGTGGCCAGTGCCAGCAGACACATCCCCGTGAGACGTGCCGCCACCTGCTCGGCACTTAGTCGTCGGTCCGGAGTATGGATCCTCAACAGATGCTGGCCCGCCGCGCCGTAGCTACGTTCCAGCAGCGCGTCCAGCGCGGTGAGATCGGCTTCTGACTCGTGCACGCCCAAAGCCAATCACAATAGGTTGAGAATCGATGTCGCGTTCGTCGGTACTCCTCGCCGCGCTGACCGCGGAGCCCACCAGCACCTCTGACCTCTATGAGCGTGTCGGCTACCTCGCTCTGACCCAGGTGGGCCTGGTCCCGTATCCGGCTTTCCGAGCGGAGCTGGCCAGGCTATCGAGCGCCGGACTGGTTGACAGCGAGACCGGCAATGACGGCGAGACCCTGTGGCGATTGGCTGGCCCCTCACCGGGAGAGGACCAGCGTTGCGGCGGATCGGGATGACAAGCCCGAGGTCATTCGCCGGGCGGCAGGTCGCTCACCACGAAGCCGGTGCGGGTCATCACCCCCCTTCCGGCTTTTCAGTGCTCCATCGCTCGACGCACGCGCTGCATCAGGACGGGGACGCTGAATGGCTTGGTGACGTGGTCGATGGCGCCGGCCTCGAGCGCCTGGACCACCTCGCCCTCGGCGCCGCGGGCGGTGAGCATGATCACCTGGGTGCGATCGAGGACGCCATGCTCGCGCAGCGTTCGCAGGACGCGCAGTCCGTCGAGCCCCGGGAGATCCCAGTCGAGCAGCAGAACGGGTGCGCGGAGACCGGGCTCGGCGCCTCCGAGCTCGGACGCCGCCTGCACACCGTCCGTTATCCAGCGCGTGCGATAGCCCCGGGTCTGGAGTGCGTGGGTCAGCAGCTGGCCCAGCACGGTGTCGTCCTCGACGATCGCGACGTCGACGGCGCTCTGGCCGTGATCGGGTTGAGCACCGGCTGGCACGACGCGGTCTCGTCCAGCCACCTTGGCGCGATACAGCGCGGCGTCGGCGGCACGGTAAAGCTGATCGATATCGCTGCCCTGCGTCGGGTACTCGGCCACGCCGATGCTGAGCGTGACGGCGATCCGCCCGGAGTGAAAGCGCCGGCCCCGCACGTCCTCGACGAGCTCGCCGAGGCGCTCGCGGGCGTCGGCGTTCCCCAGCCCGTACATCCCGACGACCAGCTCATCGCCTCCCCAGCGGCCCACCACGTCTTCGCCACGGAAGAACTGCCGTAGCACGGCGCCGAGCTCGCGCAGTACCGCGTCGCCACCGAGGTGGCCGTGGGTGTCGTTGATCGACTTGAAGCGGTCCACGTCGAGCACCGCCAGCGAGGCCGGCTGCTGCTGGCGAGCGGCCATTCGCAGCAGGGCACCCAGCGACTCGAGCGCCCGGCGGCGGTTGGGCAGGCCGGTGAGAACGTCCGTTTCCGCCAGGGCGCGGTACAGCCGCACGCGCTCGAGCCGGTTGCCGATCCGGGCCACCACCTCGGGTCCCACGAACGGCTTGCTGAGGTAGTCGTCGGCGCCGGCGTCGAAGACTGTCCGAACCGAATCGGGGCCCAAGCGGGAGGTCAGGAAGATGACCGGGAGCCCCGCCCACCGCGAGTCGTTGCGGACTGCCCGGCAGAGATCGGGGCCGGAGATCTTGGGCATGTCGAAGTCGAGCACCACGAGGTCAGGCGAGACCTCTTCGAGACGCTCCCAGAACTGGGTCGGGTCCTGGCAGGTCGCGACCGTGAAGTCGGCCTCTCCCAGCACCGACCGGAGCAGGCCGAGAACGACCGCGTCATCGTCGACCGCGAGGATGCGCGTCCCCCGGACGCGGACGCGCTCACGCAGATCGAGGGCCGCCGCGATGATCTCCGACGGCTCCAGCGAGGGAGCGAGGAAGCCCCGCCCCCCGTGCCTCGCCACCTCGACCCGGTCGATCTCCTCTTCGGCACCGGTGAGCGTCATCACCGGCCTCTCGACCGAGACCTCGGCCAGGAACCGAAGCGCCGGGCCGGTTACGCCTTGGATCGAGAGCTTGAGCAGGACGACCTCGGGCGCGGCCTCGTCGATCAGCCGCCGGGCGGACTCGAGGTCGGCGGCCAGCAGCGCGCGCACCCCGCGCGCGTCGGCCGCCGCGAGCAGGCTCCGCCCACGCTCGCGATCATCGTCGACGACGATCAGCGCCACTGCGCCATCAGCCTGAGCCACCGGTGTGCTCGTCGGCGGACTGCCATTGCGCTCAGCCCCGAGCTCTCGCCGCAGCGCGACGACATGCTCGGCCAGCCGGCGCAGATCGGCCCTCGCCGGCCCTTCGGGCGCACCCAGCCCAAGTTCCAGGGCGCGAGCATGCTCCGAGGCGGCGACAAAGCCGAACGTCCCCACCGAGCCGGCCAGCTTGTGAGCCTCGCGAGCGGCCCGCCCGCGGTTGTCCGGTGACAGAGACCCGGCCAGGGCGTCCGTCACAGCGTCGCCGACCAAGTCCACCTGGGCGAGGACCTCGTCCCGGTTGCGCTCCCAGATCGCCTGCAGTGCGCCGACTTCGATCTCCACCTGCCCGCTGTCTCCCGAACTTTGTCGATCTATGGGTGACTTATCGGCAGCTGGATCGGCTCGCCGTAGCCGGCGCGGGGGATCGTCGAGAGCTACTACGTCGCGCCGGGCGCGCGATCACCATCCCCCGGCCCGTTTCTAGTGCGGCCCGCCGGTGTCGTAGGCGCCGATATCACAGGCCAGGCGCGCGGCAGCATTACGTTTGACCCCGCGCTGGTCGGTGCCGCTGATCGGAGCGGCCTTGCAGTCGGCGGAGTCTCCGGCGCTGATGGCTGAGCTGACGGCCAGCAGCGCGCGGGTCTGAGTCGGTCCGCCGTTGCTGGCCAGCGGGCTGAGGCGGGGATCGAGCGGGGTGGCCGCAGTGCCTCCCTGATTCCCATTGCTCCCGCTGACGACCCCCGGACAGTTGCCGTCCAGGACGCCGATCAGGTTGTGACCGCCGCCGGTGACGCCCTGAGTGTCCTGGCAATCCGGCGAAGCGCTCCCCGACGTATTTTCCGCCACGATCGAGTTGGTCAGGCTGACGGGTGACACGAGCGTGCCTGCGGCCGGCACCCACACGCCGGTGCCCTCGTTGCTGGTGATCGTGCTGTCGCGGACCGTGAGCGCATCAAAAAAGGCGAGCCTGATTCCGCCGGCCGGCGCACCGTGATTGCCGGTGATCGTGCTGTCGAGCACGCTGACGGTGTTCCTCGCGGTGTTGCTGGCGCCATTGGGAACATTGATCGCCCCCGCCCCGGCACCGAGCCCGATGTTGTTGGCGATCGTGCTGCGCAGAACCGTCAGGTTCGCCGTTCCGCTCCCCGGCGTCAGGCTGATGGCGCCCGCCGCGGTCGCCGCCCCGCCGGTGATCGTGCTGTTGACCACGTTCAGCGAGCCGCTGCCGGCGACCACGTCGGCCTGGGCAAGACCGCCGTTCACCGTCAGGCGATTCAGCGTTGCGTAGTGACGATCGGCGACGGTCACCTCGGTCAGCGACCCGGACGGCGCCGACGGATTGGCGATCACCGTCCCCGCACCGCCACCCAGAAGCACGACGTTATGCGCGATCGTAAACCCACCCGCGAACGTCCCCGTTCCGACAATGATCGTCGACCCATCCGTGGCGCACGCCAACGCCCCAGCGATCGTCGCAAACGGATTCGCTTGCGAAGCCGAACCACAGGCCGGATCCGAGGCGGCGGTCCGCTTGACGTATAGGGTCTCGAGGGGCTGGCTGGTGTCGTAGGCGCCGACATCACAGCCCAGGCGCGCGGCAGCATTACGTTTGACCCCGCGCTGGTCGGTGCTGCCAATCGGAGCGGCCTGGCAATCAGCCGAATCTCCGGCGTTGATGGCTGGGCTGCCGGCCAGCAGCGCGCGGGTCTGGGTCGGTCCGCCGTTACTGGCCAGCGGGCCGAGGTGGGGATCGAGCGGGGTGGCCGCGGTGCCGCCCTGATTCCCGTTTGTCGCGTTGACGATCCCCGGACAGTTGCTGTCCAGGACCCCGATCAGGTTGTGACCGCCCCCGCTGACGCCCTGAGTGTCCTGACAGTCCGGCGAAGCGCCCCCCGACGTGTTACCGGCCACGATCGTGTTGGTCAGGGCGACGGGTGAGACCAGCGTGCCTGCGGCCGGCACCCACACGCCGGTGCCCTCGTTGCTGGTGATCGTGCTGTCGCGGACCGTGAGCGCATCAAAAAAGGCGAGCCTGATTCCGCCCGCCGGCGAACCGTGATTGGCGGTGATCGTGCTGTCGAGAACGCTTACGGCGTTCATCACGGTGTTGCTGGACCCATTGGGAACATTGATCGCCCCGGCCCCACCACCGAGCCCGATGTTGTTGGTGATCGTGCTGCGCAGAACCGTCAGCTTCGCCGGCCGGGCCGGGTTCACCGGGGCCAGGCTGATGGCGCCCGCCGCGGTTGACACTCCGCCGGTGATCGTGCTGTTGACCACGCTCAGCGAGCCGCTGCCGGCGACCACGTCGGCCTGGGCAAGACCGCCGTCGACGGTCAGGCTCTTCAGCGTGACGCTATGACGATCGGCGACGGTCACCTCGGT
>DASXJY010000064.1:0-12146 GCA_036497115.1 Solirubrobacteraceae bacterium | reverse complement strand
CGAACACGTCGAGCCCGAGCTGGTCGGCCAGGACCGCCTCCTCGAGGAGGTCACGCATCCGCTGCTCGGGGCTGATGCCCGAGCTGAGATCGGCGAAAGTGGCGAGTCCGATTTCCATGACTGACTTTTTAGGTTAGCAGGTAGTTGTGTGGACAACTATTGGGGGAGGTCCGGGGTTGCACCCGGCGGTGCTGGAGTGCGTTCTGGCTGGGGGAGGGGGTGGGGGTGCACAACGTCGACCGGCTCAGCTCCTACTCGGTGGTGCGTGGGTTTGTGCGGCGTGGCGTGCACGACTGACCGCGGCCTCGGCCGGGAGGCCGGGCGTGGCACGTTGAGCACCCCTGGCTCAGGGCGGGGACTGCTTCGGCGGCGTGGGCGTTTGTGCGGCGCCGGCGCATGGGTCACGCCAAGCCCCCTCCCCAGCCGATTTTTCGACCCTGACCTCGCAGACGGACATTCTGGAGCGACCGAAGCCGCTCCAGACCCGGCTCGCTCCACCGCGACCACCTGCTGAGCCCCGCAGAGCGAACCTGGCCGGGGCGCCAAGGGCTCGCTCCAGAATGTCCGCCCCGCGACCCGATACCCAATTGGCCCGGCCTGCGCCAGAATGCCAGCGCGATGACCGCGACCAAGTTCGCCTTCTGGACCTCGGCCGGCCTGTTGGTCTACACCCACGTCGGCTACGCCGGGGTGCTGGCCGGGCTGGCCCGGGCGCGCGGGCACGGGCGCGGGCGCCAACGCGGCCCCGGACGAGGCCCCTCCGGCGAACGCCCCTCCGGCGAAGGCCGCTCCGGCGAAGGCCGCTCCGGCGAAGCGACGACCGCCGCGCCCCCGGCCGGCCCGACCACCGCCACCCTCCCACCGGTCTCGGTGATCGTCGCCGCGTACGCCGAGCAGGAGGTGATCGCCGCCCGCGTCGCCAACCTGCGCGCGCTCGACTACCCACCCGACAAGCTCGAGGTGATCGTCTCCTGCGACGGCTCCCCCGACGCCACCGCCGAGCGGGCTCGCAGCGCCGGCGCCGACGTGGTGCTGGAGCTGCCGCGGGGCGGCAAGATCCGCGCTCAGGACGCCGCCGTGGAGCGGGCCCAGGGCGAGATCGTGGCCTTCTCGGACGCCAACGTGCAGTGGGAGGCGGACGCGCTGCGCGCGCTGGTCGCGCCGTTCGCCGACTTACGGGTCGGCTACGTGTGCGGCGACGTGAGCTTCGTCAATGAGACCGGCACCAACCAGGAGGGGCTGTACTGGCGCTATGAGATGGCGCTGCGGCGGCTCGAGTCCGAGGTGGGCTCGGTCACCGGCGGCAACGGTGCGATCTACGCCACGCGCCGGGACTCCTACCTGGTGGTCGACCCGATCATGGGCCACGACCTGTCGTTTCCGTTCAACATGGTCAAGCGGGGCTGGCGGGCCGTCTACGCTCCCGCGGCCCGGGCCCGGGAGAAGATGGTCCCGACGATCGAGGGGGAGTTCGCGCGCAAGCGCAGGATGATGAGCCACGGCTGGCCGATCGTCGTGCGCGGGGGGATGCTCTCGCCGCGCGGATATGACCCGGTCTACGCGTTTGAGATCTTCTCTCACCGCGTGCTGCGCTACGGCTCGCCGTTCCTTCACCTGGCAGCACTGGCGGCGAATCTCGCCCTGATCGGACAGGGGCCGGTGTACGTGGTGGCCCTGGCGGTCCAGCTGGCGATCCTGCTCGCCGCCTACCTGGCCGCGCGGGTGCACGCGCGGCCGCTGCTGGTGGCGCGGTACTACGTGATGACGACGGCCTCGCTGGCCGCCGGGCTGTGGGACTGGCTGGCCCGCGGGACGGGCCCCGGCTGGGAGCCGGCCGAGGGCACGCGATGATCACCCGGGCGATCGACATCGCGCTGGCGCTCGCCGGCTCGATCCTGACCGCGCCGCTGGTGGCGCTGCTGGCGGTGGCGATCCGGCTCGAGTCACCGGGCAGTCCGATCTATCGCCAGACCCGGGTCGGCAAGGACGGCCGGCTGTTTTCGATCTACAAGCTGAGGACGATGGTCCACGGCGCCGAGTTCGCCGGCGCCGGGCTGGCGATCGCCGAGGGAGATGACCGGATCACCCGGATCGGCGCGCTGCTCCGGCGTTACTCGCTCGACGAGCTGCCCAACCTGTGGAACGTGTTGCGCGGAGAGATGGCGATCGTCGGTCCCCGTCCCACGATCGAAAGCCAGGTCCGCCAGTACACGCCGCGCCAGCGCCGCCGCCTCGACGTCAAGCCCGGGATCACCGGCTGGGCACAGGTCAACGGCCGGGCGTCGCTGCCGTGGCCGGAGCGGATCGAGCTCGACATCTGGTACGTCGAGCACCGCTCGCTGGCCCTCGACCTGCAGATCCTGCGCAGGACGGTGAGCTTGGTCCTCAGCGGCAGCGGCATCTACAAGGGAGCGACCGGCGGATGGCAGCCACCGGACCGACAGACATAGCCGTCCTGCTGACCGGCGTCGGCAAGCGCTACGCGATGGTGTCGGCGTTTTCCCAGCACGCCCCCACGATCGCGGCCGATCCCAACCCGCTGGCCCCGGCTCAGTACGCCGCTCACCACCGCCGCTCGGTGCCGCGGATCGACGATCCCCAGTACGTGCCGGCGCTGCAGGCGCTGTGTGAAGAGTTCGGGGTCGGCGCCGTGGTGCCGCTCACCGACCTGGACCTCGAGGTGCTCGGTCACGCCCGAAGCGCCGGCCGGCTCCCGGCGTTCGTCGCCGACGGGGAGATCGCCCGCGCCACCTTCGACAAGTACGAGACCCACCTGCTGCTGGAGCGTCTGGGCTTGCCGTCGCCCCCCACCGTTCTCCCTGGGCTGCCCGTGGAGAGCTACCCGGTGATGGTCAAGCCGCGCTGGGGATCGGGCGCGCGCTCGATCCACCCGGCCCGGGACGCACGGGCGGCGGAGTTCCTGGCCGAGTACATCGAGGAGCCGGCGATGATCCAGCGCCTGATGGACGGTCCGGAGTTCTCGATCGACTGCCTCTCGGATCTCGACGGCCGCTGCCTGAACGCGATCCCGCGGACGATGATCGAGTCGCGCGGGGGCGAGTCGATCAAGGGCACGGTGATCGACGACCAGGAGCTGATCGACCTGGGCCGGCGCACGGTGGAAGCGCTCGGCTGTCGCGGGCCCTGCACGGTGCAGGCGTTTCGCGACGCCGAGATCGGCCTCGGCATCACCGACGTCAACACCCGCTTCGGCGGCGCCTGTCCGGCCCACCTGTACGCGGCGCTGCCGGGCCGCACCTATCCGGAGCTGATCGTGCGGATGGCCCGGGGTGAGCGGATCGAACCCCACGTGGGCGACTTCAAGGCCGGCATCACCTTCACCCGCTACTACTGGCAGCTCGAGCTCGACGCGAACCTGGAGCCGACCCGCCGCGACGTGATCACCCCGCCGGGTCCGCCGCTGCCGCGCTGACGGGGCGAGGGACGGCACGGGACCGGCGTCGCAGCAGCAGCGTCCCGGCAACCGCTGAGGCCAGGGCGGCGACAGCGATCACGGTCCACCCGCGCTGGAACGCGGCCAGCTCCCCCGAACGCGTGTCAGGCGTGCCGAGCACCGCGACCAGGACCGCCACGCCGACCGCGAGACCGACTTGGCGCAGCATATTGACGACCGCCGAGCCGGTGGCGAATGACTGCGGCGGCAGCGACGAAGCTCCGGTGGCCATGAACGTCGGCAGGGTCAGCCCGACGCCCACGCCGGTCAGCAGCATCCCGCCGAGCAGGTCTCCGACGTAGTCAGGCTCAAGGCCCGCGGCCAGCACCCACCAGGCCACCCCGGCGGCGAACACGGTGGCCCCGGCGCCGATCACCGGCCCAGGGCCGAAGCGCGCGATCAGGCGGCCGGCGACCAGGAACGAGAACAGCGGGACCATCAGCGGGCCCGGCGCCACAGCCAGCCCGGTCCTCAGCGCCGACCAGCCCCACACGTCCTGGGCCCAGAGGACGATCGAGAGCAGCATCGCGCCGAAGGCGATCGAGAACAGCACCGCCACCACCGACGCGCCGGTGAACGTCCGCACCCTGAACAGATCGGGTGAGATCAGCGGGTTGTGGTGGCGCAGCGTGTGCAGCGCGAACAGCAGCAGCGCGACCGTCGATCCGATCAGGGTGACCAGGGTCGCCGGCGACCCCCAGCCCCAGTCGTTGCCCTTGACTAGCCCCAGCGTCAGAGCGGCGATTCCAGCCGTGACCAGCGCCGCCCCCAGCGCGTCCGGTCGCGCCACCGGATGGCCCGCCACCCGGGGCAGCCGCCGCCAGCCGACGACCACCGCCAGCACGCCGATGGGAACGTTGACCAGGAACACCCACCGCCAGCTGGCGGCCACCAGCAGGCCGCCGACGACCGGCCCGAGCGCTGCCGCCAGCCCGCCGACCGCGGTCCAGGCCCGCACGGCGCTGTGGCGGCGCTCCGGGGCCGTGGTCGCCAGCACCAGGCCGAGCGAGGTGGGCGTCAGCAGCGCGGCCCCCATTGCCTGGACGATCCGGAACACGACGAGCATGGTGAGGCCGCTGGCCGCTCCGCAGGCCGCCGAGGCGGCGGTGAACAGGACCACGCCGAGCAGGAAGCCGTTCTCCCGGCGGCGGCTCTCGGAGAGGCGTCCGAACAGCACCAGCAGCGCGGCATAGGTGATCGCGTAGGCGTTGAGGATCCACGACAGGTCATCCAGGCTGTGGGAGTGAAAGTCGCGGGCGATGTCCGGCAGCGCGACGTTGACGATGAACAGGTCCAGGCTGGCCAGGACCACCCCGGCGCAGACGATCACCAGCACCATAGGCGGCGAGGCGTCAGCCCGGCGGCGCGACCACTGGCTTAGGACTTCCATAGCCAGACCCTACCACAGCTGGCTTATGACCAGCTGAGCCAGCTACACTGAGAGGAAGTGTCGGCAGATGCGATTCAGATGACAGGACGGCTCGAACCCCGTCAAGGCTGGACGGCCGACAGGTGCTCGCTGGCCAAGGCGCTCGAGGTGGTTCGCACCCGCTCGGCGTTCCTGATCCTGCGGGAGGCGTTCTACGGGGCCACCCGGTTTGAGGAGTTCGCCGAGCGCACGGGGCTCAGCGAGCCGGTGACGGCGGCCCAACTGCGCGAGCTGACCAAGGCCGAGATCCTGCGTCGCGAGCCGTATCGCGAACCTGGGCAGCGCACCCGGGAGCGCTACCGGATGACCGACAAGGGTGCCGAGCTGCTACCGGTCCTGGTGGCGCTGATGCAGTGGGGCGACCGCTGGCTGCAGGAGGGCGGGGCCCCCGTCGAGCTGCGCCACGAGGGCTGCGGCGCGCTGGTCAGCGCTCAGATGCGCTGCGACGAGGACCACCGTGTCGAGCTCCAGGAGCTGGAGCTGGCGCCAGGTCACCGGGCCCGGCGCCACCGCGCTTCCTAGTCCAAGTGCGGGCCCAGCAGGGCCAGGTCGGCGGGGCTGAGTCGGTCAGAGGCGGTCTTGTGCTGGTGCCAGTAGGGGTACAGCAGCGGTGGCCGACTGACCTGCTCGAGCTTTGAGAGCTCCTCGTCTGACAAAACGACGTCGACCGCCTTCAGGTTGTCGGCGAGCTGCTCGTCGGTGCGCGCGCCGATCACGATCGAGCTGATGCTGGAGCGGGTCAGCAGCCAGGCCAGGGCCACCTGGGCGGCCGACACGCCGTGATCCTCGGCGATCGCCACCAGGACCTCGATCGTGTCGTAGAGCCGGTCGGGGTCGTAGACCGGCGGCTCGTCCCAGTCGCTCAGATGGCGCGAGCCGGCAGGAGCGTCCTGGTCGCGGCGGTACTTACCTGACAGCAGCCCACCGGCGAGCGGGCTCCAGACCAGCGTTCCGAGCCCCTGGTCGACGGCCAGCGGGATCAGCTCGTACTCGGCCGAGCGCTCCTGCAGCGAGTAGTAAATCTGCTGGCTGACGAACCGCGGCAGGTGTTCACAACGGGCGATCCCGAGGGCCTTCATCAACTGCCAGCCGGCGTAGTTGCTGGCCCCGATGTAGCGAACCTTGCCCGACTGCAACAGGTACTCGAGGGCGGACAGGGTCTCCTCCAGGGGGGTCTGTCCGTCCCATTCGTGTACCTGGTAGAGGTCGATGTGATCGGTGCGCAGCCGACGCAGGCTGGCTTCGCATCCGGTGATGATGTGGTGGCGCGAGAGCCCCGCCATGTTCGGTTCCTCGCCCATCGGAAAGCGGACCTTGCTGGCGATCAGGACATCGTCGCGCTTGCCCTCCAGCGCCTCGCCGACGATCTCCTCGGAGCGACCGTCGGAGTAGACGTCGGCGGTGTCGACCAGGTTGACCCCGGCGGCCAGGCACATGTCGATCTGGCGGCGAGCGCCGGTCAGATCGGTGTCGCCGACGTGCTTGAAGTTGCCTTGGCCGCCAAACGTCATCGTGCCCAGCGTCAGCGCCGAGATCCGCAGCCCGGAGCTACCGAGCGGGCGGTATTGCATTTTCAGATCCTCTGTTTAGGTGTTCGCTTGGCTCTCAGAGGTCCAGGCTATCCGCCCGGCACTGCGGCTAAGCGCTGGCCGCCCGGGGTCGCCGGGGGGTCCCGGGCGTGCCGGCGGCACGGGCCGGGGCGGCTTCCCAGCACTCGTCCACGAAGGCGCCGATCTCGCGCGTCAGCCGCTCGGGCTTTAGCCGCAGCTCGAGGATCGAGCGGGCGTCGATCAGCCTGCCGTTGGGCAGCTCCTCAGCCAGCATCCCGGCGTCCGAGAAGGGATGCAGCGGATCGCGGGGGTGGCCGATGACCAGTCCCGGGGTCTCGAACCGGCGCCGCTCGTTGTGATCCGGTGCCACGCGCCCGTAGAGGATCCCGGCGAGCACGGCGGCGCTGGGCCCGGGATCCTGCGATAGGCAATCGAGGCCGATCTGAGCCAGGAACGGCAGCGGCCGCCGGGGTACGCGGCGGGCCACGCCGGCCACCGCTCGCATCGCGCCCTCGCCGAACTGCAGCGCGAACAGCAGCGGCGTGAAGGCCGCGCCGGCAGCCAGGATGGCCCCGTCGAGGACCGGCATCTCGATCACCATTCCCCGCAGCCGTTGCGGAGCCGCAGACGCCACCTCCAGGGTGATGTTGGCCCCCAGCGACGTCCCGCCGACGACGGCCTGCTCGAGCTCGAGGTGGTCAAGCAACGCCACCGTCTGCTGCGCGAAGGCCGACATCGAGTACTGCCAGGTCTCTCGCGGGCGGTCAGACTGGCCGTGGCCGAGCGGGTCAAGCGTGATCACGCGGTTCCCGCGCGCGGCGAGCTGGCGGGCCACCGGCGTCTGCATCGTCTGCGAGAGCAACAGCCCGGGGAGCAGCACCGTGGTGCGGGGTCCCTCGCCGTAGGCCGTATAGGCGAGCCGGTGGCCTTCGTAACAAAAGTGGTCCATCGCGGGCGAGGATACCTCCCGGGCTGCTTGGCCGGCCAGCCAATCCGCCGCCGCGGCTCGCCGCCCGGTACCTTTGCGCTGCCACCGCATCTGAAGACGAGGAGGAAGTTCAATGGCCAAAGCTCCACGATCGCTCGCCGGCAAGGTCGTCGCAATCACCGGCGGCGCGCGGGGAATCGGGCGAGCCACCGCCGCGGCGCTGATCGTGCAGGGCGCGCGTGTCTCGATCGGCGACATCGATGCCCCGCTGGCGGCCCAGACCGCGCAGGAGCTCGGCTCGGGAACGCTCGGACTGTCGCTCGACGTCACCGATCGGGCCAGCTTCGCCGCCTTCCTGGAGCAGACCGAGCGCGACCTCGGCCCGCTCGACGTGCTGATCAACAACGCCGGCATCATGCCGATCGGGCCGTTCATCGAGGAGACCGACGCGACCGCCCAGCGGATGGTCGACATCAACCTTCACGGCGTGATCTACGGCTCCAAGCTGGCGCTCGAGCGGTTCCTTCCGCGCGGCCGGGGCCACCTCGTGAACGTGGCGTCGGTCGCCGGCAAGGCCGGATTTCCCGGGGGGGCCACTTACTGCGCCACCAAGCACGCCGTCGTCGGGCTCAGCGAGGCAATTCGGGCCGAGGTCCGGCCGACCGACATCGACGTCAGCATCGTGATGCCGGTGGTGGTCAACACCGAGCTGGGCTCAGGGCTGCGCAAGAGCCGCGGCGTGAAGGTGGTCGAGCCCGACGACGTGGCCAACGCGATCGTCGAGGCCCTGCAGACCGGCCGCGTGGATGTCTACGTCCCCAACTCGGTCAAGGGCTTGTTCCGGTTCATGTACCTGGTGCCGCGCTCGGTGGCCGATTTCATCTCCAAGGTGCTCAAGGGCGACCAGGTGCTGGTCGACCCCGATCACATGCTGCGCGGCGCCTATGAACAGCGAACGGGTGATTCCACGGTGGTGCCGAGCACCGCGCCGGCCCCGGAGGCAGAGCCCGAGAAGCAGCCCGTCTGACCCCGGCGAGACTGGTGCGGCGACCGGCCGCGGCTAAGGCTCTGAGCCCAGCCAGTCGGCGATCAGCTCGCCGATCCGGGTCCCGGCATCCTCCTGGAGGAAGTGGCTGGCGTCGGCGATGACGTGAGCGACCTCGGTGCCGATCGCGGCGGCGAAGCGCTCGCCGGTCTTCAGCGGCAGCACCGGATCTGAGTCGGCCCAGAGGACGAGCTTGGGGCGGGAGTCCTGACGCAGGGCGTCGAGCACGCGCTGCCCGGCGGCGGCGCCGGGCATCTCAGGCGCCGTGGGCAGGATCAGCGGGAAGGCGCGCGCTCCGGCCTTTGACGGCGGGTCGGGAAACGGAGCCTCGTAGGCCGCGATCACCGCGTCGCCGGGATCGTGCTTGCACGCCCCGCGGACCAGAAAGCCGACCGGCAGATCCTCGGTCCGCTCGACGAAGTCCCGAAACGCGATCCAGGCCTCGGTCATCGGCTGGTGTCCGGTGAACAGCCCGGTGTCGAGGGCCACGATCCGGTCGATCCGCTCGGGATGCTCGACGGCCAGCCGGAGGCCGATCGGCCCGCCCCAGTCGTGCACGACCACCGTCGCGCCCCGGATGTCGAGCGCCTCGAGCAACGTCGCCACGGCCTCGGTGTGGCGGTCGTAGCTGTACCAGCCGAGGTCCACCGGCTTGTCCGAGCGGCCGAAGCCCGGCAGATCGGGCGCGATGCAGCGAAAGCCGGCGTCGCGTACCGGGACCAGGACCCGGCGCCACAGAAACGACCACGTTGGCTCGCCGTGGACAAACACGACCGGCCGCCCGCCCCCTTCGTCGAGGTGGGCCAGGCGCAGACCGTCGAACTGAGTCCAGTGCGCGGCGAACGGGAAGTCCGGCAACCCCTCCAGCCGGTCCTCGGCAGTGCGGACGGCGTCGGTCACGGAGGGCAACCTACTAGCTGCTGGGCCAGTCGGTGGGTTTCAAATTCGCGGCGCGTGGGCTAGAGGCCGTGGCCGGCGGTCGCCGTCCCGTCGGAGGCGACCGTGACGTCGATCACCGACGGCTCCCGCACCCACGCGATCAGGTTCAGCGACTGCAACCGGTCGAGCATCGCCTGAAAGGCGTCCGCCTGAGCCCGGCTCACGTACCGGCGCGCGATCCGAAATGACCAGCCGGTGGCATCGGCGGTGAAGTCATCGCCGATCCGCTGCTGGTCGCGGGTGTCGTCGACGGTGCTGTAGACGCGCAGCTCTCCGCGCCCGCCGGCCAGCGCTCGCACCCGGGCCGCCAGCTCGATCAGTAGCCGCAGCGCCACGGGCCGCAGGCCGCGGTACAGCGAGGCGGGGTTGGCGCCGGACCTCGCCCGGGCGGCGAACCCCCGCTCGAAGATCAGACCGAGCGCGGCTCCGTTAGAGGGCAGCGGCACCAGCTTGCGCTTCTGGTAGGCGGCAGCGAGCGCCGCCGGATCGTTGAAGGCGGCGGTGCGGTCAGCCGGGTGCAGGACCGCGCCCCCGGCGTCGTCGGCGCCCTCCAGTGTGGCCAGCCGGGCCAGCGCCCGGCGATCGGTGCGATACAGGCGCATGATCTGCGCCGCGCCCAGCACCCTCCAGTAGTAAAGCGAGGAGTCGTCGCCGAAGCCGGCCAGCAGCCGATAGGTGGACGGGTGGCGGTCCGGTGAGCTGTCGAAGTAGACCTGGGCATACGGCGCCGCCTGCCCACCGTCGTAGCCGGCGAGCACCTGCTGGAGGTTTCCGATCCCCATGTGGTAGCTCTCGATTGCCAGGTCCTGGCGGCCGAAGCGTTGCTCGGACAGCTGCAGGTAGCGGACCGTCGCCGCGAGCTCCTTGGCCGGGTTGAAGCGATCGTCGGCGGCGGCGCGGCGAGTCAGCAGCGGGGCCAGCCGGCCGGCGCGGGTCCCGGCGCCGACGGCCTCGATCTGGCGGGTGAGCCGGCGGCTGCGAGTCAGATCGATGTGCATTCTCAGGAGCCCCTGGCCGGTCTGGGCGAGGATCTGGGTCAGGCCCGCAGCGTCGGCGGGATCGGAGCCGGCGATGATCTGCGGCCGGCCGGCGCTCTCCACGAAGACCAGCGCCTCGAGCAGGTTGGGGTCGATCGCGGTGCCCGCCGCGGCGCGCTCGACCAGGGGACGGTAGGCCGCCACCCGGGCGGCCGTGGCCAGCGCTCCACCCGGGCTCTTGGTGAACAGCACGTGGGCATTCCCGGCCGTGGCCCGGGCGACGTAATCGGCCTCCCGCGAGGCGACGTAGCCGAACGGATCGCCGGCCCCGGCCCCGCCGGCCGGCCGCGCCGGGGGCGGGGACGGCAGTGATCCGCCCCCGATCGCCGAGATCGCCGCCGCCACCGCGACCACCAGCGCGACCAGCAGCGCAGCCAGGCGCGCGCGGCGCTGCTTGACCGTCGACCCGGCGGTGCGGCGGCGACCGCGCGGGGCGATGCTCATGTCCGGTAGGTCAGGCCGCGGCAGTGCGCCACCTGCGCGGCGCCTTGCTGGTGGCTGGGGAACACCTGCCAGCCGTAGGAGTGCGGATAGAAGTCGACGACCGAGTGCGGGTGCAGCCGCTCGTGCTTACGGTCGAAATACAGCATCCCGGTGTTGGTGCCCAGATACCAGGCCAGGACGCTCTGGAAGGCGATCGGTATGTTGGGCTGCCCGCAGGCCAGGATGCGGGCGGCGCCGAGATGGTCGACTACCCCTTTGAGCCGGTTGATCTCGTCGGTGCGGGCGCGCTGCGCCGTCAGGTCCTTGCGCTCGACGGAGATCCGCGAGCGGGCGGCCGGAAGCAGCGAGATGGCGAAGATCGCGATCACCACCCCGGCCGCCCATCCGGCCACGGTCGGGGAGGCCGGCAGCCGCAGCCGGGCCAGACCCGCACCCGCGTCGAGGATCACCCGGCCCACGAACACTCCGGCCAGCACGCACACACCGCCCGCCGCCTCGAACATATAGCGCGGGACCGCGGGCCAGCCATGCAAGGCGAAGGCGGTTTCGACCACCACCCACAGCACCACGCCGGCGGCGAGCAGGAGCACGGCTCGGTCACGGCGGAAGAGAGCCATCGCCACCGCCAGCAGCGCCGCGATCTTGACCGAGGCGGCGTCGAGGCCGTTGAAGCGCCCGATCGTGCCGGTGATCTTATTGCCGTGCAGCTCGCGGGGAGAGTTCTGAGCCAGCGAGGCGGCGGAGAACGGGCTCTTGGAGCTGAGCGCCGGTATGCCCAGCCACAGCACCGGGATGAGCACGATTCCGACCACCATCTGGCGGCGCAGGGCCGGAATCGTTCGCCACGCCCACAGGACGTAGAACGCCATCGGCGCCCACACCTCGGGGCGGCCCATGGCGGCCAGCCACCAGACCCAGAAGGCCCACCGGTAGCGGCGGCAGAGCATGCAGTCCACTGCCGCCAGACACAGGGACACGATCATCGTGTCGGATTCCGCGCTGAAGATCGTGTGCAGGTATTGGTTGATCCCCAGCAGTCCCAGGGCGGCGACAAGGCCGGCCGCGTAGGCGGCGTAACGGCGCTCCGGCGCCGCGTTGACCAGCCGGAAGGCGACCCGCCAGGCGAAGATCACGCCGCTGAGCGAGATCGCGACCGCGGTGATCATCCAGAGCCACAGCGCGTAGCGCCCGAACAGCGCGTAGGGGACGGTGAACAGGTAGGGCAGCGGCTTCCACGAGGGGGCGCCGTTGGTGTCGAGCTTGAAGTGGACGGTCAGATGGCCCCAGACGATCCATCCGTAGGGGTCGTAGCCAGGCCGG
>DASXJY010000063.1:0-24760 GCA_036497115.1 Solirubrobacteraceae bacterium | reverse complement strand
GCCGGCCAAGGCACCGTTGCGCTCGAGCTGCTCGAGCAGGCGGGTGATCTGGATGCGTTGCTGGTGCCGGTGGGCGGCGGCGGCTTGATCTCCGGCTGTGCCACGGTGGCGCGCGCGCTGGCACCGGCAGTCCGCGTGGTCGGGGTCGAGCCGGTGGCCAGCGACGACGTTGCCCGATCGCTGGCCAGCGGCCGGCGCCAGCGCGTCGAAGTCGGTCGCACGATCGCCGACGGTCAGCAGACGACGGCGCCCGGCGAGCTGACCTGGCCGATCATCAGGACGCTCGTCGACGAGGTGGTCACCGTCTCAGACGATCAGATCGTGGATGCCATGCGACTTGCCTTCGAGCGCCTGAAGCTGGTCGTCGAGCCCAGTGGGGCGTGCGCGCTGGCGGCGCTGACCTCGGGAACCCTGCGGCTGCCCGGTCAGCGAGTCGGGGTGGTGCTGTCGGGCGGCAACATCGACTCCAGAGCGTTCGCGGCGCTGGTTGGGTGAGGGCGCCGGCGCTGCCTGGCTGAGGGCGTCGGCGGTGGTTGGGTGAGGCGGCGGCGCTGGTTGAGCGAGCGGGTGCCGGCGGCTACCAGTGGACGCCGCGGGTGGCCTGGGCGAAGGCCCGCTGCTCGGCCTCCTTGCGGCGGTCGGGCTTGGCCTCGCCCTCGGGAAACAGCTGGTAGGCGCGGTTGACGACCAGGTCCTGGGCGCCCGGCGCGATCGCGTAGGTGAGCTGTCCGATGTTGCCCAGCGTTGTGGCGATTCGCTTGGGCCGCTTGCGGATGGCCTCGGCGATCATGTCCGCCGCCTCGTCGGGGCTGAGGGTCGGGAAGCGGTCGTAGATCTTGGTCGGAGCGATCATCGGCGTCTTGACCAGCGGCATGTAAACCGTCGTGAGGTGAACCCCGTCGCCGATGACCTCCGGCCCGATCGAGCGCGAGAACGCATCCAGGGCCGCCTTGGAGGCCAGGTAGGCGGCAAATCGGGGCGTGTTGAACTGCACCCCAATCGAGGACACGTTGATTATGTGGCCGGCACCGCGCTCGCGCATCACCGGCAGCAACACGAGGATCAGCTTGACGGGGGCGAAGTAGTTCAACTGCATCGTCCGCTGGTAATCGTGAAACCGATCGTAGGAGCGGTTCACCGACCGGCGGATCGACTTGCCGGCGTTGTTGATCAGCAGCTCGACGCGCTTGTGCTCGGTCAGCACCTCGTTGGCCATCCGGTCGATGTCGTCGGGGTCGGTGAGGTCGCAGGTATGAACGTACGCCGTGCCTCCGGTTTGCTCGACCTCATCGGCGACTTCCTCGAGCTTCTCCCTGGTTCGAGCGACCAGCAGGACGGTCCCGCCCGCCTCGCCGATCTTCAGCGCTGCCGAGCGCCCGATGCCCGACGAGGCGCCGGTGATCAGCACGTTGCGGCCCTTGACCGCCCCCGAAAGCGAAGGGGCCAGGATCCCGCCGGCACCGGGAAGCCGCTTGCCGAACGCCCGCAGGGTCCGGACGCCGCTGGCGGCCACGTCCGTTATGTCAGGGGTCACCTACAGATCCCCCAGTACCTGGTTGGCCATGTTCTGCTCACCGGCCTGGTTGGGGTGCAGCGGATAGGCGGGTGAGGTGGGGACGATCCCGTTGACCCAAGCGGTCCCCGGCGGCTTGCAGGCATCGTGGCCGATGCTCGAGGTGAAGGTGTCAACGTAGGTGGCGTTGTTGGCTTGGGCGGCTTGCTGTATCACCTGGTTGAGCTGCTCCTCGAGGCCGTTGAAGTACTTGACGTCCCCGGGGGACATCGGGACCAGCGGCCAGCAGCTCGAGCCGTTGGTAGGCAGGCCGTCGGGATAGCCGACGACCAACACCTTGGCACTGGGGGCCCGGCTGTGAATGCCTGCGATCACGTTGGACACCTTCGGGCCGGTGGCGTCGATCGCTGCCACGTTGGAGTCAGTGCCCCCGGTGTTGTAGTGGTCCCGGCAGCGGCTTCCGAACGGTGAGGTGGCGTCGAGTTTGGCGCACTCCTCGGCGACGCCAATCAGCCCGGCGTCGTTGCCGCCGATCCCCAGGGTCACCAGGGCGTCGGACGTCTGCAGCGCGTTGAACTGCGGCGGAGCGGTCTGAAGCCCGCCCTGGAGGCTCTGCGACTGCGTCATGTCGTCCGTCGTGGCGCTGCTGCAGCTGGCGTCGGTGAAGCTCGACGGCTGCGTGGAGCGGTTGACGTCGGAGGGGTAGTTGTTGGTGGAGCGCCCGCAGAGGATCGGATTGCCGGTGGGGGTGGGAACCAGCGGTCCGGCGGTGTAGGAGTCGCCGAGCGAGACGTACGGACCGGTGGTCGCCGCGGCCGGACCCGCCGCGACCAACATGACGACAATCGCCAGCGCGGCGATAAGGCGGGCAGCGACACGCACTGGCTGTGGCATTCCCTGTCTCTGCTCTCGCGAAACCCCGGATTTCAGAACCATCAGCGCTTGCCACTGAGCTTTGCCACGAGCAGCTGTACCGAGCGCTCGAGATCGGCCAGCGTCGCCTCCTCGACGCTGGTGATCCCCAGCTGACGATTCAGCCACGCGTTTATCTCACGGTGACTCATACCGTCCTTTCGTCTGACCTCGGAGACCAGCCGGTGGCGCTGATCCCTGAGCGCAGCGCGGCGCTCGAAGGCGGCCGTCGGCCGGGGTGCGCCCCCCGGGTCTGGGGCCACTTTCGGCTCCGGGTCAGGGCGCTCCCACGGCGCCGGCGCTCTAAACGGAGCCGCCACCGCGGCCGGAGCCGGTGAGCCGAACAGGGTCATCTGAGGCGCTACATCGGCACTCAGGGGGACGAACTCAGGTGCCTCGCTCAGCTCGGTCTCGCGACGCTCGGCTCGCTCTCGATCATCGATCTCCTCCGCCTCGCCGGCCCGGCGCGGGGCGCGCCTCAGCTCCTGCTCGATCGTCGCGGCATGGTCACGCAGGATCGGGTCGGCCGGAATGTAGAGCCAGCTCGGCGCCGGCGGACGCCCCGGCAGTGTGCGGACGAACCTCCCCACGATCTGGCGGAATATCAGCGGCGTCTTTGCCGCCGTGGCGTAGACGCCAACCCGCAGGCGCGGGATGTCGACCCCTTCGGAGACCATGTTCACCGCGACGATCCACGGTTCGGTGGAGTCGGTGAAGGCGGCCAGCTTGGCGGCGGCGCGAGGTTCGGCGTGGAGCACCACCAGCGGGACGCGGCCGGTGACCTCCCTCAGCAGCGCGGCGATCCGGCGGGCGTGCTCCGAGTCGGCGGCCACCACCAGCCCGCCGGCGTCACGGTGTCCATCCGAGCGGATCGCCCGCAGCTTGGCATCGGCCTCAGCGAGGATCCGCTGCAGGCCATCGGGCAGTTCGGTCGAGATCGCGGTTCGGTAGCGGCGGCTGGCCTCCCGGGTCGACAGCACGGTCTCGAACGTCGACTCGATGACTTCGTCGCCGCTGCGCCAGGAGAGCGTCCCGTCATAGGCGATGAAGCAGACCGGCCTGCAGATGCCATCGGCGACGGCCTCCGCGTAGCTGTAGGAGATGTCTGGCTCGGCCATCCCCTCGACGTCGTAGCTGACGCCGGGGATCGGGGCGGCGTCGGAGCGAAACGGGGTCCCGGACAGAAGAAGCCACCGCGGGCTGGCCGCGAACGCCTTGGCGAAACCCACCCCCCAGCTCAGCTCCTCGCCGAGATGATGCGCTTCGTCAGCGATCACCAATGTCCGCCTCGGCAGCGCGCGGCTCCAGCGGCCCGGCGCCTTGGCGATTCTGGCGTAGGTCACCGAGACGCCATGAAATCCGGCTGGCGGCTTGGGCGATTCGGAGTCCGGAACCAGGTCGATGCCGAGCCCGTCGGCGGCGCGGGCCCACTGCCGCGTGAGCGGCGTGGTCGGGCAAGCGATTACCACCGCGGTTATGGCTCCCGCCGCCAGACGCTCCCGCGCGAGCTCCAGCGCCGGGCGGGTCTTTCCGGCTCCCGGCGCCGCCGAGAGCAGGAACGGGCCATCGTTCCAGTCACCCATCGCCGCGAGGGCTCGCTGCTGCCAGGAACGCAGGCGAGAACGGTTGCTCCTGGCCCGCGGGGAGCGATCTGACCGGCTTGCCGGGGAGGGAGTCGCCTGGGTTGAGGAGGAGAGCACGGGCCGGGCATCGTGAAGGACGCGCCGGACGAAACGGGCTCCTCCTTGCAGTGGCGCGGGATCGGGCGGCGAGCGCAAAATCGGTGATCGGACTGGAGCATGCCGTCCGCCCCATGTGCGAACATACGTTCGTGATCGTCTGTGTGCTGATCCCCCGCTTTGCGCTCACCACGGCAGTCGGCAATCGGGCTGAACTGCTTCAGACGCCTGTCGCGCTCGCGCCGGAACCGGGAGGTGCGCAGCAGGTCGGAGAGGTCTCGCTGGCGGCGGAAGCGTTCGGGCTGCATCCTGGCATGCGGCTCGGAGAGGCCCTCGCCCGCTGCCCTCGCCTGACGCTCGTGCCTCCGGATCCAGCAGGGGTCGCCGACACCTGGGAGCGGCTGCTCGTGCGCCTGGAGTCGATCGGGGCGGCGGTCGAACCCGAGCGTCCGGGCCTGGTGTGCTTCGACGCTCGCGGGCTGCTGAGACTGCACGGAGGTATCGACGGCGTGCTGGCCAGCGCTCGGCGGGCGCTTCGCTTTCCAGCGCGGTTCGGGGTGGCGCCATCGCGCTTTGCCTCGGTAGCGGCGGCCACGAAGGCGCGGGTGCGCCGCCCCGAGATCGTTGCCGGCGGGGCGGGGGGCCGTGCCGGCACGCTCGGATGGCGAGGCTCCGGTGCGACCGGGAGCGATGATCGAAACCGGGATCGGGATCGGGCACGCGCCTATCTCGCCCCGCTGCCGGTCTCTCTGCTGCGGGCGCGTCCGGCCCTCATGGATTTGCCGGAGGCGCTCGAGCGTCTGGGAGTGAAGACACTCGGAGAGCTCGCCGAGCTGCCGGCCGCGGCGCTGGCCGACCGGTTTGGGAAAGCCGGTCTGCTTGCTCATGAGCTGGCCAACGGCGGCGACAGCGAGCTCAGCACGCGACCGGCGAGTGAGTTCGTGCGCGAGGTGCTCGAGCTTCCCGAGGCGGCTTCCGGGCTCCAGCTCGAGCGTGGCCTCGGTCTGCTGATCGACCGCCTGCTGGCCCGACGGGAGCGGCGCGGGAGGACGCTCCGGGCCGTCGTGATCTCGGCCGTGCTGGTGGAGCAGGGAGGGACATGGCGCGAGCAGATCGTGTTCCGCGAGGCGCTCGCTGATCCGGTCCGGATGCGGCTGGCGCTGGCCCCGCGGCTGGCGATGATGCCCGCCCCGGCGGAGGTGCTCAGGCTGGCGGTGGAGCGCTTCGGCCCCCTGGCCAGCGACCAGCGGGCGCTGCTCGAGGACCCAGCGGCGGCGCGGGCCGCCCGGTTGCGTGAGGCGATCCGGCAAGCTCGCGCGGCGGCTGGTCCCGACGCGGCCTTGCGCATCCTCGAGGTCGATCCCGACTCGCGCTTTCCGGAGCGGCGCGCGGTCCTGGCTCCCTTTGAGGGATAGGCGAGGGTCAGGATGAGCGGGCCACGGCGACTTTCGGTTCCCCGGCGCGTTGCGGTCAGCGCGGCCGATGACGGGCATCCCCTGGTGGTCGAGGAACGGACCGTCGACGCGGTCCGGGAGTCGTGGCTGATCGAGGACCGGTGGTGGACAGAGAAGCCGTTGTGCCGCCAGTACTGGGAGGTCGTTACCACGTGCGGACGTGACGAGGTCGTGTTCCAGGATCTCCGGAGCGGGAGGTGGTGGCGCCAGCGCTGAAATCGCGAGCACCCATCAGTCCCGCGAGCGCGGGGGCGCAGACCTGGTCCTAGACTCAGCCGCAGATGACCGGCCTCAACCCCCACATCGATCCCGGCCCGGCCGCCATCGGGACCTGGAGCGGCGGTCGGTTCATGCACTTTGGCGTGCCGATCGACGATGACCGCTTCCTGGCCCTGATCACTCCCGACGATGAAATCCGGACGGTGATCACCGCCGACGTCTACGGCGCCGGCGAGGCCGACGTGATGCTCGGCCGTGCCCTCGCCGGTCGTCCCCGGGACAGTGCGTGCGTTGTCGGGGCGATCGGCCACGACTTTTACGAGGGGGAGCGTCGAGGTCCCAAGGGCTTTCCCCGCTTCACCGATCCCGCGCTGCGACCGGAGAGCGCCTATGCCGACTACCTGCGGATGGCCACCGAGCGCAGTCTTGAGCGCTGCGGGATCGACGCCTTCGACCTGCTGCTGCTGCACAACCCTGACCGCACCGGCTACACCAGCGAGGCGGTCTGGAACGGAATGGCCGCGCTGCGCGAGGCCGGATTGACGCGGCTGATCGGCGTCGCACCCGGTCCCGCCAACGGCTTCACGCTCGACGTGATCGACTGCATGGAGCGCTTCGGGGCGCTGCTCGACTGGGCAATGATCATCCTCAACCCATTGGAGCCCTGGCCCGGTGAGTTGGTGCTCGACGCCGCCGGTGCCGCTGACGTCAAGCTGATCACTCGCGTAGTCGATTACGGCGGGCTGCTGTTCGACGACCTGCGCCCTGACCAGGAGCTGGCTCGTGGCGACCACCGCGGCTTCCGTCCCGCCGGGTGGATCGAGGCCGGGCGCGACCGTCTGGAAGCGATGCGGCCGATCGCGCAGCGCACCGGTCTGACCACGATCCAGCTCGCCTGCCAGTGGAACCTCGCCCACGAACAGGTTCACTGCGTGGCGCCGACCCTGATCCAGGAGAACGGACCCGGGGCTCGTTCGATCGAGGACAAGCGCGCCGAGCTCGCCGCGCTGCCCCAGGAGATCCGGCTCACGGCGCAGGATGTCGAGGCGATCCGCCGGCTCGGCGACAACACCGGTTGCATGCTTCTCAAGGGAGCCAGCCCCGAACACGACGGCGATGAGCAGCCTGACCGCTGGGCCCTGGACGAGCGCCTCGAGCAGGTGGCGCGCCGCTGGGAGATCGAGCCGAGCCGCGACCTCGCCAAGCGGGTGGCGGCATGAGCCCCTCGGCTACGAACCTCCCGCTGACCGGAGGCTGCGCCTGCGGCGCGGTTCGCTTCGAGATCGACCGGCCGCTGGAGTGGGCCTCCTATTGCCACTGCACCCGCTGCCAGCGGCGGACCGGCACTGCGGCCTCCGCCAACGCCCGTACCGAGCCCGGCTCGTTCCGCGTCGTGCAGGGCGAGGAACGGCTGCGAGCCTGGAAGCCGGAGGGAGGCAGCGAGAAGTGGTTCTGCGGCGACTGCGGCTCGGCGCTCTACAGCCGCACCACCGGCGAAGCGCCGCAGATCGGCGTCAGGCTGGGCTCACTCGACGCCCCTCCCGACGTCAGGCCCAGCTCCCGTCAGTTCGTCGCCTACGCCGCCGGCTGGGAGGAGATCCCCGACGATGGCCTGCCGCGACACCCGGAACGCGCTCCTTAGCCGGGCTGGTCGAGCTCGGCCTTGACCCACTCGCACCCGACCGAGAGGTCCTCGACGCCCATCGCCGCCGCGACGTTGAGCCACATCCCGTAGCGGAAGAAGTCGTCGATCCGCTCGTCGTCGGCGTGCGAGAGCGCCTCCGCGTGAGCCACCAACCGCGCCCAGCAGGCCCGGACCCGGTCACGGATCAGCTCGTCGTCGCAGGCCGCGTAGGACTGCAGCTGGAGCATCAGGTAGTCGCGGTTTGACTGCAGCAGCTCGACGTACGCGTTGCCCATCGCTGTCAGCACATCGGTGTCGGGGAGCGCGATCGCCGGATCGAACTCGGCCGCGGCGCTGGTGAAGCGCTCGGCCACGCGCTCAAAGCCGCGCTCCACCGCCGCCACGAACAGTTCGCGCTTGCTGCCAAACAGACTGAACACGTACGGCTGGGCCACCCCGACCCGGCGGGCGATGCGGTCCACAGGGGTGCCGTGAAGTCCACCCTGCGCGAACTCGTGTACGGCGGCCTCGATCAGGGCGTCCCGGCGCTCGGAGGCCGGGACGCGCTGACGCGAGGTCTTGGTTTGACTTGTCGGTGTGGTCGCCATCAGCTGCCCTCGGTGATCGATCCTAGGCCGAGGCCGGGACGAGATCCAGCTCGTCCGTGGCCCGGCGATGGGCTGACTGTGCCTGCTCGCCCGCCTCGATGGCCGCCTGCTCCCGGGCCGCGGCCCGGGTGCTGAACGGCAGCAGCAGCGGGATCAGCGCGCCAACCCCCAACACCGCCGTGCCCACCCACATCGCCGGCACCAGGCCGTCGACAAACGACTGGGGCGAGCCGTAGCCCCCGTGGCTGGTGAACACGGTGGCCAGGACCGAGACACCGAGTACCCCGCCGAGCTCGCGGATCGCGTTGGTGGCTCCGGAGGCCTGGCCGGCCTGGTCGGTGCGCACCGAGGCCAGGACCGCATTGGCCGATGGTGCGAACACCAGCGCCATGCCCGATCCGGCCAGCACGAATGGCCCGATCATGCTCACGTAGGTCTCGCCGACGCCGGCCAGCGCCGCCAGCCAACCCAGCGCGACCGCCTGCAGCCCCAGCCCGGCGGCCATGAACAGCCGGCTGCCGTAGCGCTCAGAGAAGAAGCCGGCCAGCGGCGAGACGATCATCGTGGCGCCCGTCCAGACCAGAAGCTTGACCCCGGCCTGCAAGGGAGAGTTTCCCAGCACGTTCTGGAGGAACTGGCTGAGGAAGAAGATCGAGCCGAACATCCCGAAGTACATCGCCAGCGAGACGGCGTTGGTCACCGCAAAGCCGCGCTGGGCGAAGAACTGCATCGGCAGCATCGGTGCCTCGGTCCGCCGCTCGTAGCCGATGAAGGCCGCCGTCAGCAGCACGCCCGCGATGAGTGCGATCAGGACCTGGGGGCTGGTCCAGCCAAGTGACTGGCTGCGGACCAAGCCGAACACGACCCCGAACAGTCCGGTCGACCCCAGCACCAGCCCGACCAGGTCGAGCCGTCGTGAGGGACCGTGACTCTCGGACAGTCGCAGCGCCGCCAGGGGGACCAGGGCAACCCCAATCGGGACGTTGATCCAGAAGATCCACTGCCACGACGCGGCCTGGACCACGGCTCCGCCAACCAGCGGTCCCAGTGCAACGGCGATTCCGCTGATCCCCGACCAGACTCCGATGGCCATTCCGCGCCGGGAAGGTGGGAACGCGTCGGCGAGCAGGGTGAGCGTCAGCGGGGTGGCGATCGCGGCGCCAACGCCCTGGATCGCGCGGGCGGCGATCAGCAGGTCGATCGAGGGGGCTAGGGCGGCGGCTGCCGAGGACAGCGTGAACAGCGCGATCCCGGCCATGAACATCCGCTTGCGGCCATACCGATCTCCCAGGGCCGCGCCGGTCAGTAGCAGCACGGCGTAGGACAGGACGTACGCGTTCACGGTCCATTCCAGCGCCTGGATCGACGCCCCGAGGTCTCGGTGGATGCTCGGCAGCGCGACGCTGACCACGAGGTTGTCGAGCACGACCATGAACAGGCCCAGGGAGACGATCGCCAGGGTCCAGCCCCGGCGGCGTGATTCAGCGATCTTGGCCATGCGGAATGCTCCTTAGTTCTTAGTGACTACTAACTAAGTCGAAGGTTAGCAGCCACTAATAACTTGTCAACCCCCGGGTGGGTGGAGGCTTCAGTCAATTGGGGCGCGGTCCAGTCAGTTGGGGGCGCGGTCCAGTCAGTCGGGGGCGCGGTCGAGCCTGGCCTCGGACCGTTTGGGCTCAAACAGCTCGATCGGATTGCCCGCCGGATCCTCGACCAAGATCTGCTTGCCGCCGACACCGTCGACGATCTCGTTGCGAAAGCGGGCACCGCTTTCGCTCAGCCGCCTGACGGTGGCCTTGAGATCGTCGACCTGCAGCTGGAAGCGGTTCCAGCCGCCGGGTGCCGGTGTGGTCCCGTCGGGCATCGCGGCGCCACCACCGGGGCCGCCACCCGGGGCGCTGAGGACCAGCCGCAGATCCCCGCGGGAGAGCATCGCGAATGTCGGCGCGGGATGCATGTCCTCGTGGAAGCCGAGCTGCTGGCAGTAGAAGTCGATCGCGGCGTCGACGTCGTCGACGATGTAGCGGACGCTGACGGTGGCCATATCGCTCCTCGGAGGGTCGCTGTGGGATATGAAACGTACGCGGCGCAGTCCGTCGGCACCAGATGCGAACATATGTTCGTTATGTACGTGGAGCTCCACTGCCACTCGGCGTTCTCGTTCCTCGATGGTGCATCGCTGCCCGACGAGCTGGTGCCAGCGGCGCTTGAGCTGGGCTATGAAGCGATCGCCCTGACCGATCACAACTCGGTCTCGGGCTCGATGGAATTTGCCGTGTCGGCCCGGGCGCTGGGGTTGCGACCGATCCACGGCGCGGAGATCGACCTCGACGACGGGCGTCATCTGACGCTTCTCGTCCAGGATTCCCAGGGCTGGTCGAACCTGTGCCGGATCTTGACCCGCGCGTACGCGCACACGCGAGACGGGAGGGAGGGCGCCCCGCCCGCCGATCCGCTGATCGCGCTGGAGACGGTGCTCGAGCACGCGGGCGGGCTGGTTTGCCTGAGTGGCTGCGCGCTGCGAGGAGTGCACGACGAGCCGACGCTGCACCGGTTGTTTGACGCATTCGGCGCCGATCGGCTGCGGATCGAGCTTCAGCGGCCGATGTACCGCGACGATCGCGCCCGCAACCGGCGCTTGTCGACGTTGGCGCGGCGGATCGGGGTGCCCTGCGTGGCGACCGGCAACGTCCATGCCCACACACGGGCACGGGCCCCGTTGCAGGACGCGTTCGTGGCTGTACGGCTGCACACCACGCTCGATGCCTCAGAGCCGCAGCGACGCGGGAACTTCAGCCACGTCCTCGCCTCGCCCGCGGAGATGGCACAGCGGTTCGCCGAGCACCCAGAGGCGGTCGCCGAGACGGCTCGGCTCGCCGACCGCCTGCAGTTCGATCTCGGGAGTGACCTCGGCTACCGGTACCCCGGGGCCGAGGACGGGGACGGGATGCGCAAGCTGTCGGAGCTGTGCGACACCCGGATGCGCGAGCGCTATGAGGATGAGCCAGCCTCCATCCGCGAGCGGGCATGGGCGCGATTAGGAGAGGAGATGCGGATCATCGGGTCGCTCGGGCTGCCCGGCTTCTTTTTGCTTCACCACGACATGCTCGAGCTCGCCCGTGAGGTGGCGGTCGAGGTACGCGGGCCAGACAGCGCCCGGGCGCTGCTGCCGCCGGGGCGGGGCCGCGGCTCGAGCGTCTCCTCGATCGTCTGCTTTTTGACCGGGCTATCGCATGTCGATCCGATCGCCAACGAGCTGCTGATCGGTCGCTTCTTGAACGACGAGCTGACCTCGCTGCCCGACATCGACCTCGACTTCCCGCGTGACATCCGCGAGAAGCTGATCCCGCGCGTGCACGAACGCTACGGCCACGACCGGTCGGCGCTGGTGGCGGCCTTTCCCACCTACCGAGCGCGCGGCGCCATCCGCGAGCTCGGCAAGGCGCTGGGGCTCCCTCCCGGTGAGATCGAGCGCGTGGCCAAGGGCAGCGAAGGGTGGGACGCTCGCCAAGTTGACAAGGACATCGAGAGCACAGGGCGCCGAGGACCGACCGGGCGCTGGGCGTGGCTGGCTCGTCTGGCGGCCGAGGCGCACGGGCTGCCTCGCCATCTTTCCCAGCATTCGGGGGGGATGATCATCGCCACCCGGCCGCTGATCGACTGCTGCCCGATCGTTCCGGCGGCGATGGAGGGCCGCCAGATCGTCCAGTGGGACAAGGACTCCTGCTCGGACGCCGGCTTTCTGAAGATCGACCTGCTCGGGCTGGGGATGCTGTCGGCGGTGGAGCGGACCGTCGAGCTGATCGCGAAGACCCGGGGCGAGCGCATCGACCTGTCGCGGATCCCCTACGACGATGCCGATACCTACGAGTGCATCCAGAACGCCGACACCACCGGCGTGTTCCAGATTGAGAGCCGGGCCCAGATGGCGTCGCTGCGTCGTACCCGGCCCGCGAACCTCAAGGATCTCACTGTCCAGGTGGCGATCGTCCGTCCCGGTCCGATCCAGGGTGGCGCAGTCAACCCCTACATCGAGCGCCGCCAGCGTCTTCGGATGGATCCCGACTACAAGGTTCCCTACGACCACCCCTCGCTGGAGCCGGTGCTCGAGGAGACGCTTGGCACGATCATCTTCCAGGACCAGGTGCTGGAGGTGGCGATCGCGTTCGCCGGCTTCAGCCCCGGCGAGGCCGAGGGTCTGCGGCGGGCGATGAGCCGCAAGCGCTCTGAGGCCGCCATTCAGGCCTACCACGAGCGCTTCGTGATCGGCGCCCAGCGCAAGCATGGGGTCGATCGGGAAACCAGCGAGCGGGTGTTCGCGATGGTCAAGGGGTTCTCGGGCTTCGGATTCCCCAAGGCGCACGGCGCAGCGTTCGGTCTGCTCGCCTACCAGTCGACTTGGCTGCGCGTCCACTACACGTCCGAGCTGCTCTGCTCGCTGCTCAACGAGCAGCCGATGGGCTTTTACCCGCCCGATGCGCTGGTCCACGAGGCGCAGCGACGAGGGCTCGAGGTACTGGCGCCGGATGTCAACGAGAGCGGGGCGGAGTGCGAGGTCGAGGAGGATGGGGGCCGGGTGCGGATCGGCCTCGGGTATGTCCGGGGGGTCCGGGGCGACGAGGTCTCCGCGCTCGTCGACGCCCGGGAGCGCGGCGGGCGCTTCAAGAGCCTGTCTGACCTGGCTTCGCGCGCTGGGCCGGGGGCGCCGTCCCTGGAGCTGCTGGCGTGGTCGGGGGCGTGCGATTCCCTCGCCCTTGGGAGAGATAACGGCAGGTCTCCAACCGGCTCCGCTCGCCGGGTCGCGCTGTGGCAGCTGGGGGTGGTGACGCCCGGCCGACGCGTCCCCGGTGGGACCCAGCTTGCGCTCCCGCTCGACCTGCCGGCCCCGCCCGCTTTGCGTGAGCTCTCGGCCTGGGAGGAGATGCTGGCCGATTACGGCACCACCGGCCTCACCGTCTCAAGACATCCGCTGGCGCTGCTTCGTGACGGGGGGCGACTACCGGCTGATGCGGTCTCCAGCCGTGGCCTGGAGGGGCTCGAGCACGGAAATCGGGTCCGGATGGGGGGCCTGGTTGTGGCGCGCCAGCGTCCGGGTACCGCCAGCGGAGTGGTGTTCATCCTGCTCGAGGACGAGTACGGGACGATCAACCTGATCGTCCCCCCGCCCGTCTACGAGCGCCACCGGCTGACGGTCAGGACCGAGCCGCTGATGCTCATCGAGGGCAAGCTGGAGCGCTTTGCTGCGGCCGGCGGTGCGATCAACGTCCTGGTCGACAAGGTCGGGTCGATCCAGGCCCCCGACCAGCTGCTGGCCGATGTCAAGGACTTCTCGATGCTCGACGAGCAGGTCAGGCGGGGGCTGGCCGAGCAGAAGGCCGCGGCCGCCGGCAGCGGCTTCGAGGCCGCCGGCAATGGCTCTGAGGCCGCCGGCAGCGGCTCCGAGGCCGAGGACTTCCGTGCCGTGGCTCCGCCGGTGATGAGCTTTGCTTCAGGGAGGCGCCGATGATCAACGGTTGAACACCCCGTCTCAGCGCCTCGCGCGATAAGGTGC
Organism: Solirubrobacteraceae bacterium; assembly: GCA_036497115.1. Taxonomy (GTDB): domain Bacteria; phylum Actinomycetota; class Thermoleophilia; order Solirubrobacterales; family Solirubrobacteraceae; genus Palsa-465. The sequence goes on along the minus strand of DASXJY010000063.1, from coordinate 11,200 downwards.
CGCTCGCGTGCTTGCGGTAGCCGGCTTCATCGCCTTTTGGGTTGTCCTCGCGTTCGGGCTGTTCTTCGTCGCTGCCCGCGGCGGGCTCGGGGGCGCGCGGGCGACGCTGCAGCGACAGTCGCGGGGGGCCAACCGGTTCGCCCTGGTCACGTTCACGTTCAGCGTGATCGTGTTCGGGATTGCGTTGCCGCTGGCCCTGCTGGTCGGAAACGGCAACAACGCCAATGGCCAGGTCGGCGGGATCAAGCTCACGTCCGGCGAACGGATTGGACGTCAGCTGTTCGGCGAGCACTGCGGCGTCTGCCACACGCTGGCCGCGGCCAACGCGATCGGCAAGGTGGGGCCGAATCTGGACACGCTCAAGCCGCCGGCGTCGCTGGTCCTGAACACGATCAACAACGGCTGTCTGCCGAACGCTCCCCAGGGGTCTCCGACCACCTGCCTCGGCCAGGGCGTCATGCCGGCCGACGTCGTGCAGGGCCAGCAGGCTCAGCAGGTGGCCAACTTCGTCGCGCGGGTCGCCGGGAAGGAGTAGCCCGCCGGGCCGGCGTCTTTCCCAAATTCCGGGAACGTGCGGAGTCACACGAAGTTTCCGTCGCCGGCCGTTGTTACGATCCTCGCGCCGTAATGCGGAGTGCCCTTCTGCATCACGATGGTTGGCCCGAGCCCGGTGGAGCCTCGACCGATTCCGCCGCCGCCGAGCGCCGGTCGCGCACGGCGGTTGCGCGCGGATCCCGGCGCTACTCGGGTCCTGCCGGCGCCACCGAACCGCCGCCCGGCTTGCCCACGCCGGTCCTCCCCGACTCGCCGGCTCGCTCGGCCCCGCCGGTCCCCGGCCCGCCGGCGCGCTCGCCCACGCCGGCGCCCGATCGCGGGGTCCCCGGGCGCTATACGGTCATGATCAGCGGCCGCGGAGCGGAGGGCTACCAATCGCGCAACGGCACCCGTCCCTCGAGCGCCGCGCGGTACACGAAGCTCAAGCGCCATGAGCGCCCGGGGTTCCGTCCTGATCGGGTGGCGATGTGGGCCGTGTTCCTGGGCGTGATGCTGATGCTCGCCGCCGCCACCAGCTCGCACGCTGCGGTCTCGGTGGGGCACCACGCAGTGGCACTGGCTGGCTCGCGCCTGCACTGAACGCCGAGCGGGAGCGCACGCCCGCTGGCGCCGGGAATGTCTGTGAGCTGACGGCGTCTTAGAGGCCGAGGACCTCGACGCCGCCCGGCGCTGGGGCGCCTACGGCCCCCCAAGACCCCGCGGGTGCGGCGTGATCGGCCTTTGCCGGAGGCCGGTGATCTCCCGGCCGGGGGCCTACGTAATAACCAGTGAAGGGTTCCGATTCGCCCTTGTGCGAAAGACGCACTAGAGATAAACTTATGAACCGTAAGTAAATGGCAAAAATAAAGGGCAGCGTTCACCAACTCTGCCCCGTCTGAGAGAGCCCCTGGTGGTCACATGAAGACACCGATGAGCAGGTTCCAGATCCACGACGACCTAACGGCGCCCGAGGGATCGGTCGCCGTGCTGCGCGGCGCCCTGGCCTCGGGCGGTCAGCTTCCCAACTTCCTGGGCGTGCTCGCCGGTTCCCCGGCGGCTCTCCGGGCCTACGCCCGGTTTCGCTCCGAGTTGCGCCACGGCAAGCTGACGCTGGCGACGCTGGAGCGGATTGCGCTGGCGGTCGCCGAGCACTATCGCTCCGAGCCCGGAATCGCGATGCACTCCCGCGCTGCCCGGGGCGCCGGTCTGGCGATCGACGAGGTGGCTCTGGCGCGCAAGTTCAGCTCCCGGGACGAGCGCGAGGCGGCGTTGCTGCGGTACCTGCAGGCTCTACTCGAAGACGGCGGCCGGCCCCCGATGCACCTCCACGAGGAGGCTCGAGAGGCGGGCTGGGATGACGAGCAGATCCTCGAGGCGATCGCGGCGGTGACGCTCGAGGGCTTTGCGGCGATGGTCAACGTGGCCGGCGAGGTCCCCGTCGACGGATCTTCTGAGGCCTCGCGAGCGCTGGAAGCCGCCTAGCGGCGTAAGGTTCCGGTCAATCCTTATGGCCGCTGAACAGCCGACCGCCGCGAGGGAGACGTCGCAAAGCAGTCCCTGCTGCCCCCTGTACCACGAAGCTGTCGAGCTGGTCGGGCGGCGCTGGACAGGCGCCATCCTCCGGGTGCTGATGGACGGTCCGCTGCGGTTCTCCGAGATCGCCCAGGCGATCCCCGAGCTGTCAGACCGGTTGCTGTCAGAGCGCATGAAGGAGCTCGAGTCACGTGGCATCGTGGAACGGACGGTGATCGCCGGGCCGCCGCTCAGGGTCCAGTACGAGCTCTCGAGGATGGGCCGCGAGCTGGAGCCGGCGCTGGCCGAGATCCAGAGCTGGGCGCGGCGCTGGCTGGGCGGGCGCGCGGCGAGGAAGGTCTAGTCAGACCGCGCGGTCTCCGCGCGCCAGTAAGGTTCCGCGCCCATGACGATGACCGAATCGCCGCGAACCGCCCAGGAGATCATCGACCACGTCGCCGAGCACGGCATCCGGTTCATCCGGCTGTGGTTCACCGACATCCTGGGCCAGCTGAAGGCGTTCTCGATCAACGTCACCGAGCTGCCCGACGCCTTCGAGGGCGGGATGGGCTTCGACGGGTCCTCGATCACCGGCTTCAACGCGATCGAGGAGTCCGACATGATCGCGATGCCCGACCCGACCACCTTCGTGGCCCTGCCCTGGCGCCCCGACGAGGCCGGGGTGGCGCGGATGTTCTGCGACATCCAGACCCCCGAGCAGACCCCCTACGAGGGCGACCCCCGGCACGTGCTGCGCCGGGCCCTGGCCCGGGCCGAGCGGATGGGCTTTGACCACTTCTACGTGGGCCCGGAGCTCGAGTACTTCTACTTCCGTGACGCCAAGTCGACCGAGGTCCTTGACGAGGGCGGCTACTTCGACCTGACCACGCTCGACGCGGGCTCGGACCTGCGGCGTGAGACGGTCCTGGCCCTGGAGCAGCTGGGAATCCACACCGAGTACACCCACCACGAGGTCGGGCCCAGCCAGCACGAGATCGACATGCGCTACGCCGACGCGCTGAAGATGGCCGACGACTGCATGACCTACCGGATCACGGTCAAGGAGTACGCCATGAAGTACGGACTCCACGCCACCTTCATGCCCAAGCCGATGTTCGGCAAGAACGGCTCGGGCATGCACACCCACCAGTCGCTGTTTCGCGGTGAGGAGAACGCGTTCTACGACGCCGACGATCCCTACTTCCTCTCCGACGTCGGCAAGGCGTTCATCGCCGGTCAGTTGCGCCACGCCCGCGAGATCTGCTCGATCTTCGCCCAGTGGGTCAACTCCTACAAGCGGCTGGTCCCGGGTTACGAGGCCCCGGTGTACGTGGCCTGGTCCAGGCGCAATCGCTCGGCCCTGGTGCGGGTGCCGCTGTATCACCCCGGCCGGGAGCGAACCACCCGGATGGAGCTGCGCTGCCCCGACCCGGCCTGCAACCCGTACCTGACCTTCGCGCTGCTGTTGCAGGCCGGCCTGGAGGGAATCGAGCACGGCTACGAGCTCCCGGACCCGATGGAGAAGAACCTGTACCACCTGTCTCCCGACGAGCGCCGGCGGCTGGGCATCGATCAGCTGCCCGAGACGCTGGGAGAGGCGATCGAGCTGACCGCCCAGTCCGAACTCGTGCTGCGCGCGCTGGGCGAGCACATGTTCAACCGCTACATCGAGATCAAGCGCCAGGAGTGGGACGACTACCGCGTCCAGGTCACGCCCTGGGAGCTGGAGCGCTATCTGCCAGTGTTATAGGGATGTTCGGGGGCGCGCATGCGCGCCCCCGCCGGCGGCGCATGCGCCGCCGGGGCAGCAGGATGACGTGGGCGGCGTGCGAACAGCGAGGCTGGATGCCGAGCACGCGCCAGGCCCACGCGCATGGGGCCCGGCCTACTACAGAGACGCCGCGAGCTCCCCGGGACTCGTGACTGGCGCCTGGCATGCGAAGCGCTCACAGACGTACGCCGCCGCGTGACCGTCGACCTCATGGCGGCCCTCCAACAGCGGCACGCCGTTGGCCGGTCCGCCGGCCATGACCACGTAGGGATGAAAGCTGTGGCGCACCACCGCCGCCAGCGCCTCGGCGTCAGGACCCGATCCGGCCACGGCCACCTCGCGTACCTGGGCCAGGTAGAAGTCAAACGCGCGCAGCGCGTGGCCGAAGGCCAGCGGGTGGCGGCCGGCCACCGACACCAACAGGCGCAACCCAGCCAGCGCCGCGTCCTCGTAGCGCGCCTCGCCTGACAGCAGGGCCAGCCGCAGCAGACCGAACGCAGCCGCTGACCCGCCGGCGGGAATCGGCGAATCCTCGAGGTCCTTGCGGCGCGGGAAATCGGGCGCCGAGTAGGCCGCGGTGGTGAAAAAGCCGCCCTGCTCGGGGTCAGCGAAGCTCTCGATGACGGTGTCGGCGAGAGCCACCGCCTCGCGGTACCAGCGAGAGTCGAAGGTCGACTCATACAACGCCAGCAGCGCCTCGACCAGGAAGGCGTGGTCCTCGAGGTAGGCGTCAATGTGAGCGCGGCCGTCCTTCCAGGTCCGCAGCAGGCGCCCGTCCTCGGTGCGCAGCGACCCGACCAGGAACTCCGCGCAGCCCACCGCCGCGTCGACGTAGTCGGCTCGGCCCAGCGCCGCGCCGGCCTCGGCCAAAGCGGAGATCATCAGCGCGTTCCAGGAGCACAGCCGCTTGTCGTCGAGGCCGGGACGGATCCGCTGCTCACGCGCGGCGTAGAGCTTTGCCCGGATCTCCGAAAGGTGCTCTGGCTCGGGCCCCCGACCCTCGAGCACGTTCGTCGCACCCTCGAAGTTCCCGGCCTCGGTGGCCCCGAAGTAGGCGATCGCCTCGTCGGCCAGCGGCCCCAGCACCTCGCGCAGCTCAGCCACCGTCCAGACGTAGAACTTGCCCTCCACGCCCTCGGAGTCGGCATCGAGGGCCGAGCAGAAGCCACCCTCCGGGCCGCGCATCTCCCGCAGCGCCCAGTCCAGCGTCTCGCAGCACACCCGCCGCATCCGCTCCTCGCCGGAGACCTGCCACCCGTGCAGATAGGCCCGGGCCAGCAGGGCATTGTCGTAGAGCATCTTCTCGAAGTGGGGGACAGTCCAGGTCGCGTCGACGGCGTAGCGCGAGAAGCCGCCCCCGACCTGGTCATAGATTCCACCCTGGGCCATCGCGCGAAGCGTTTGCATTGACATCGTTCGCTCTCCGCGCACGAGTAGGAACTCCAGCACCGACGCCATCGGGAACTTGGGGGCGCGGGCAAAGCCGCCGTTGACGGAGTCAAACGAGCTCTGCAGGCCCTTGACCGCCTCGACCAGCATCCCCTCGGTGATCGGTTCGTCCGAGGCCCTGAGCCGCGCAGTGGCGCCCAGCGACTGAGCCACCCGCTGACCTTGGCCGGCGATCTCCTGGCGGCGGTCGCGCCAGGCCCCCGAGATCGCCTCCAGGACCGTGCGCCAGTCCGGCATCCCGTGGCGCGGCTGCGGCGGGTAGTAGGTGCCGACGTAGAACGGCTGGCGGTCGGGGGTCAGGAATGCGTTGAGCGGCCAGCCGCCCTGTCCGGTCATCGCCTGACAGGCCTCCATCAGCGCGGCGTCGACGTCGGGGCGCTCCTCGCGGTCGACCTTGATGCAGACAAAGCGCTCGTTCATCAGCGCCGCCACCTCGGGATCCTCGAAGGACTCGCGCTCCATCACGTGGCACCAGTGGCAGGCCGAGTAGCCCACCGACACCAGCAGCGGACGATCCTCGGCGCGGGCGCGCTCTAGCGCCTCCTCGCTCCAGGGGTACCAATCCACCGGGTTGTTCATGTGCTGGCGCAGGTACGGAGAGGTTTCGGAGGCCAGCCGGTTGGGCATGCGTTCCAGGCTACCCCGACAGGGGTGGCGCAATAGGCTTTGACGATTGCTTCTAGAGAGGAAGGAGTCGGTTTGCCAGGTCATCGCGAGGCGGTCACCGCCCCCGGCGCCCCAGCGGCGATCGGTCCCTACGTTCATGCGGTCGCCGCCGGTGGTTTCCTGTTATGCTCCGGTCAGATCCCGCTCGATCCGCGGACCGGCGATCTGGTCGGCGCCACCGCCGCCGACCAGGCCGGCCGCTGCCTGGAGAACCTCGCCGCCGTTTGTCAGGCCGCCGGGGCGACCCTCGGCGATGCCGTGAAGGTGACGATCTACATGACCGACATGAGTGCCTTCTCGTCGGTCAACGAGGTCTACGGATCATTCTTCGAGTCAGACCCTCCGGCCCGGCTGGCCGTCGGCGTGTCCGCGCTTCCGCGGGGCGCGCAGGTCGAGATGGACGCGGTGGTGGCGCTCCCTGGCTGAGCCGATCTCAATCGGCGCCGCCCGCTCGCCGCTCGGGGCCAGCGACGTCCGCCGGGCCGCCGCGGCGGGTGCCGGCGTTATCCGAGAGACGCCGGTGGTGAGCTCGCGGACGCTGCTGGAGCGGACCGGGGCCACCGTGGCGCTCAAGGCCGAGAACCTGCAGCGCACCGGCTCGTTCAAGCTCCGCGGCGCGCTGGCCAAGATCGCCTCGCTGGCCGACAGCGAGTGCGAGCGCGGAGTTATCACCGCCAGCGCCGGCAACCACGGACAGGCTGTGGCCTACGCGGCCCGGGCGCGTGGGGTCCCCTGTGAGGTGCTGATGCCGACGGTGGCGCCGATCGCCAAGGTCGAGGCGGCGGCGGCGCTGGGGGCGAGCGTGCGCTTGGCCGGGGCCACCGTCGACGAGTCGCTGACCGCGGCCCGGGAGCGGGCTGGGGCGGCCGGGCTGGCCTTCGTGCACCCGTTCGACGATCCCGAGGTCGTGGCCGGCCAGGGAGGGCTCGGCCTGGAGCTGCTGAGCCAGGTCCCGGATCTGGCTCGGGTGATCGTGCCGGTGGGCGGCGGCGGCCTGGTCAGCGGCGTGGCGGTGGCGGTGAAGGCGCAGCGGCCTGAGGTGGAGGTGGTGGGGGTGCAGGTCGACACCTGTGCTCCGCTTCCGGCGTCGCTGGAGGCCGGCGAGCCGGTGGCGGTGGACTCGGCGCTGACAATCGCCGACGGGATCGCGGTCAAGCGCCCGGGCGTCCTGACCCTGTCGCTGATCGAGCGCTGGGTCGACGAGATCGCCGTGGTGGCCGAGGACGACGTGGCCGAGGCGATGGTCTTCCTGATGGAGCGGGCCAAGCTGGTGGTCGAGGGCGCCGGGGCGGTCGGCGTGGCCGCGCTGCTCAGCGGCCGAGTGGCCGGGCCGGGACCGGGCACGACAGCGGTGATCCTGTCCGGAGGCAACGTGGACCCCGGGCTGCTGGGGCAGATCGCCCGCCGTCACGAGAGCCAGGCCGGCCGTCGCTCGATGCTGCTGGCCCGGCTGCCTGACCGGCCGGGCTCGCTGGCGCTGCTGCTGTCGCTGGTGGGCGAGCTGGGGGCAAACCTGCTCGACGTCGAGCACATCCGCGAGGGGTTTGATCTGCACGTGCGCGAGAGTGCGGTGCAGCTGGTGCTCGAGACGCGCGGCCCCGAGCACGCCGAGCAGGTGACGCGCGCCGTGCGCGCGGCCGGCTACGGCGAGCCGGTTGCGGTCCGGTAGGAGTGGCGGTCAGCCGGCGCGGAGCCGGGCACGCTGGATCTTGCCGCTGGCCGTCTTGGGCAGATCGGCGGCAAAGTCGACGATCCGCGGGTACTTGTAGGGAGCCGTCTCGCGCTTGACGTGATCCTGGAGCTCGCCGGCCAGGCCGTCGCTGGGGGCGAATCCGTCGCGCAGGACCACCACCGCGCGGACCACCGCGCCACGCTCGTCGTCGGGCGCCGAGACGACCGCCGCCTCGGCCACAGCCTGGTGGGAGACCAGCGCGGACTCGACCTCGAAAGGGCCGATCCGGTAGCCGGCCGAGATGATCAGGTCGTCGGTACGGCCCTCGAAGTACAGGTAGCCGTCCTCGTCGCCGCGCACCCGGTCTCCGGTCCGCCACGCCTGGCGCTCGGGCGCGGCGGGACCGTCGAGGTAGCGCACGAAGAAGGTGGGATCGGTGCGGGGGTCGGCCAAGACCAGCTCGTCGTCGCTGACCTCCAGGGCCACGCCGGGCAGCGGCTTGCCCATCGAGCCGGGGCGGACCGCTGAGCCGGCCGGCATCCCGGTCAGCTGGCCGGTCTCGGTCTGTCCGTAGCCGTCGCGGATCTCCAGCCCCGTGCCCTCGCGAAACGCCCGCAGTACCTCCGGGTTCAGCGCCTCGCCGGCCGCCACCAGCCCGCGGAGGTCCGGCAGCGGGCGGGGATCGGCGCGCTTGGCGATCACGCGGTACTCGGTTGGGGCCATGCACAGCACGCTGACGCGCTCGGCGGCCAGGACCGCGAGCCGCTCGTGGGGATCAAAGCGGGCGTCGTGCAGCAGCGCGGCGGCACCGTTGAGCCACGGCGCGATGAACACGTTGCGAGCCGACTTCGACCAGCCGCTGGCGGCGGTGCACCAGACCAGATCGCCCGGTCGGGCGTCGAGCCACTGGCTGGCCTGCAGCTGCTGGCCGGGGAGGTAGCGCTGACCGTGCACAACGCCCTTGGCCTCTCCGGTAGTGCCGCTGGTGAAGGTGATCAGGCAAGGGTCGGTGGGCTGCAGCTCAGCCGGGGGCGCGGGCCCTGGCTCAAACAGGGTCTCGTCGGGGACCAGCACGACCTCGCATCGGGGCTCTGCCGCAGCCAGCTCGCCGGCGTTGCGCTGGTCGGCGACGATCAGCTTGGGGTCAGCGGCGGCGAGCCGAAGCCTGAGGTCCCGGGCCCGCAGCTGCTCGTTGCAAGGCAGGGCCACCGCGCCGAGGCGAAAGCAGGCGACCATCGTCAGCACCCAGTCAGGCCGGTTGCCGATCACCGTCATGACCACGTCGCCACGACCGACGCCCCGGTTCGTGAGTGCGCCGGCCAGGCGAGCCGAGCGGTCGGCGACCTCGGCGAAGGACCATTCGCGCCGGCTGCCGTCCCGGCGGAGCTCGACCAGGGCCCTGGCCGGGGCGGGCGCGGCATCGACGACGTCGCGGGAGAAGTTCATCGCCGGCGCAGTCTGCCAGCTGGGATTTCAGGGCGGCGATGGCCGATTGCTAGCCTGAAACGGCAATGGGATTGATGACCGGAAGCGGACCGCTCGGCAAGGCGCCCGCCGGAGAGTTCAACTTCGAGCCGCCGCCCCCGGGCCGCGCCCTGTACCTGGATCCGACGCCCAAGCGGATCCGGGTCGAGGTCGGTGGCGAGGTGATCGCCGACAGCCGGCGGGCCTTCCTGCTGCACGAGGGCGGCCAGCAGCCGATCTACTACTTCCCGCCCCAGGACGTCCGCTCCGAGTTCCTGGAGCCGTCGGACCGCCATACGCACTGCCCCAAGAAGGGCGATGCCTCCTATTACACGATCCGCGCCGGAGGCTCGGAGGTCGAGGCGGGAGCGTGGTACTACCCCGATCCGCTGCCCGACGCTCCGGCCCAGCTCAAGGATCTGATCGCCTTTTACTTCAACCGGATGGATCGCTGGCTGGAGGAGGGCGAGGAGATCTCGGTCCACCCCCGGGACCCCTACCACCGGATCGACGTCGTCAGCAGCGACCGGGAGATCCGGATCTCGCTGGACGGCGAGCTGCTGGCCGAGACGTCGCGGGCCATGGCGTTGTTTGAGTCAAACCTGCCGCCGCGCTGGTACATCCCGCGCGAGGACGTCGTCGCCGCGCTCGAGGACTCGGAGACCGTCACGCACTGCCCGTACAAGGGCGCGGCGAGCTATCACTCGATCAAGCTGGCCGGAGACGGGGCGGGGACCGACCTGATCTGGTGCTACCGCGATCCGCTGCCGGAGGTGTCGCGGATCGCCGGGCTGCTGTGCTTCTTCAACGAGCGGGTGGATATCGAGCTCGATGGTGAGCTGCAGGAGCGCCCAGCTTCGCCGTGGAGCCGTGGCGTGAAGTCCGAGCCGGCTCAGAACGCGGTCCCCGCGCAGACGCGCGGTTAGCTCTCTCGTCGCCTGGCGAGGATGGCGTGCAGGCGGGCGGCCTCCTTGCCCGGGGTCTGAGACATCCGCTCCCAGGTGACCCGCACGGTGGGCAGTCCGGCGGCCAGGGCGTCGGCGTCGCGGTCGCGGTCGGCTTCGAACGCGTAGCGGTCGCGGTGAAAATCCCAGCCGTCGAGCTCGACGATCAGCTGCTCGGCGGCGAACAGCGCGTCGACCTCGTGACCGCAGACCATGGTGTTGACCAAGGGCCGGGGCAGGCCGTGTCGCTGGCAGAAGACCAGGAAGGCGTCCTCGAACTCCGAGCGGGTGGGGGCTCCGCCGGCCGGCGCCGAGCCGAGGAGCGCGTCGAGGCGGGCCTTCCCGGGGTGGTTCGCGAAGCGCTGGGCCACGTCGGCCAGCTCGGCGACGTGCAGCTTGCCCTGGCGGCGGGCGTCGGCGGCGATCCGGGCCAGGCGCTTGTCGGTGAGGCTCGGGGTGCAGTCCAGGAGGGTGCGGGCGGGGCTGGTGACGCGGACGCCCAAATGGGTACGGATGTCCTTGCGGGCCAGGGACGGGAGCTCGTGGGTGACGATCCCCGGGCGCTCGTGGCGGGTCGGGCCGGCCACGTGAAACGGGAGCTGCCATCGCCCGGCAAATCCCCACAGGGTCAGGGCGGATCCGTGGCTGAGCGCCGCGGCCGGCCCGCACGCCAGCACCGCCGCGGCAGCTCGCTGCAGCACGGTCTCCGGCGGCCGGCCGACGGCGTATACGCCAAGATGCACGCGACGTAGACGGCCATTGCGGCAGCGGTAGGTGATCGCCGCCGAACCGAGCCCGATGGCCAGCAGCTGCTCCCGCGTGACGTTGCCATGCTGCCGGCGGGCGATCTGGCCGATCCGGAGCTCAACCGACTTGTCCACTTAAGGCTGCCGGGGCCTCCGCTGATCTTCTGCCAATTTCGCACACGATCGGCGGAGGCTCCCACGGAATCGGCCGGGGGTGGGCTAAACGGCACAGTCATTTGACAGGCCCGGGGGCGCCGGGGCCTCGAAAACGCGCCGGGTGGTCCCGGCAGTGCCGAACACCTCCGCGGATCTTGTGCCAATTTGGCACACGATCGGCGGAGGCTCTCACCCGGGCGGACTCGCGCGGCCCAAACGTCACAGAGGCGTGACAGCGCCTCGCCGGTATTCTCGGGGCCGCCCCCAGACAAGGAGCGCCACCGAG
>DASXJY010000062.1:0-5536 GCA_036497115.1 Solirubrobacteraceae bacterium | reverse complement strand
CGATCAGGCGAGGCCGGATGCTGAGCGGGCGGCAAGCCAGAGCGCATCGTCGCCGAGCGGCCGGCGGATGGCCTTGCCCTCGGCGACCAGCTCGATGAGCGCGGCCTCGGCCGCCCTGCGATCGGGCGCGTCGTTGCCGTGCGTGAGCAGCGCGGCCACCTCCTCGGTGGTCAGCCCGGACGGGAACGCCTCGAGCAGCGGCTCGGGCGTCTCGGGCGGCGCCTTGCGGGTGAGCGTGGGGTCCAGGTTGGCGACGAGGATGTCGTAGGCCTCGACGGGCTGAAAGCCTCCGGCCACCAGCGACGTCCCGTTGGAGCCGAACACCACGGAGGGAGCGGTGAAGCGCACGGGCCCATCGGTGCTGGCCGTCTTGCCCTGGAGCTCGGCCGCCGAGCCCTCGGCCTGGCGGGTCCGGGCCTTGTCGGCCTCGTAGGCCTCGGTGACCGCGGGCGAGTCAAGCGCGGCGACGATCGGCTCGGCATCGACGCCCGGAACGTCGCGCAGGATCTCGCGCAACTGCTCGTCGTCCTCGAGGACGAGCGGCCCCGTGAAGTTCGCGAGCTGGATGGCACGGAAGACCGCCCACTCGCTGCCGGGGTTGGCCAGGCGCGCCGCCACCACCGCCCGGCACGCGCGCGCCGTGGCGCTCAGCCGCGCCTTCGGGGCCGGGGAGAAGGGCATGCCGTAGCGGCGGAACATCAGCTGGCCGAGGGCGCCGCGCAGCGGCGTGTAGCCACGCTTGGCGTACTGCTCAGAGCTCTCCGTCAGGCCGATGAGTACCAGCTCCCAGTCAAGCTGGTCGCCATAACGCCACTCGATCACGCGCAGCGCCGGGCTTTCGGAATACGCCCAGGGGCAGGCGGGATCGGAGTACAGCGTGGCGGTGATCATCAATCGGCCTCCGCGATCAGGTGGTTGACGCCTCAAGTATATGAGCCGTTGACCGCGCCTGGGCCCCGGCCAGCTCGACGATGTCGGCGGCCCGGCGCACCACGGCCGATGCGAACCCGGCATTGCGCAGGGCGGCCTCGGCCTCGGCGGCCCCGTCGAAGTGCAGGTACACCTCCCCGCGCACGAACGCTCCCAGCAGATGCCGGAAGAACCGCACGGCCGGGGTCTGCACGTTTCCCAGGTGCAGGTCGGAGATATACCGGCCCACCGGGAATGCGCCCAGCACCTCGGCGAAGCGGCCCCACAGTGCGAGCACGCTGTCGGTGGGCAGGTATCCCAGCAGCCCCTCGGTGACGATCGCCGTGCCGGCGCCGGGGTCGAGCTCGCCGGCGAGCTCGGCCAGGCTGCCGGAGCCGGAGGCCCGTAGCGCGTCGAGCTCTGTGACGCGGTGCGCCGCTGACAGCGAGCCGATCCGGTCAAGCGCCGCCCGCTTGCGCGCCGCCATGGCCGCGAGATCGGCCTCGACGTAGGTCAGCCCGGCGCCGTAGCGGTTGGCAAAGCGCCAGCCGCGCGCGGACATCCCCGCGGCGACCTCGATCACCTGCGTGATCCCGTCACGCTCGATGGCCTCGCACAGCAGGGCATCGATGGCCCCGTGGCGCGCGAGCAGGTAGGTCTCGAGGCTCGGCCCGCCCAATCGGCCGCTGACGACCATCAGCGGATGCAGCGCATCCACCATGATCCGGCCCTCGAGCGTGCTCAGCCAGGGATGCGATAGCCCGGCGCGCCGCCACACCTCGCCGGTGTAGTGCGCGGTGGGGCTGATGTTCTCGCCGGGGCTCACGTGACGACGACCTCGCGCAGGCGATCGAGCAGCGCCGCCTGGGCCGGGTTGATCCGCTCGCGCGCCTCCTCCAGAGCGAACCACTGCGCGCGGTCCACCTCGGGGAACTCCTGGGTGCGCCCCGACCGCGGCGGCCATTGCATCGTGAACGTGTTGCTGGTGATCTGGGCGGGATCGAGGTCCCCCGCGACCGCCCAGGCGCGCACGACCTTGCCCGCCTTCTGCCGGATCTCGCCCAGCTCGATCGTCTGCCCGTCGGGCGCCGGTGAGCCGAGCTCCTCGGCGAACTCGCGGCGCGCGGCCGTCAGCGGATCCTCATCGTCGGGGTACTCGCCCTTGGGGATCGACCAGGCCCCGTGGTCACGCTTGGCCCACAACGGACCGCCCGGATGCACGAGCAGAACCTCGAGCCGCTCGCCGCCGTGGCGGAACAGGAGCAGGCCCGCGCTGCGGCGCCCGCGCCCGTCGCGCTCGGGGCTCATGTCACACCTCGTTCACACTCTGTCAGCCAAATGTCAGCGAGCATGTGTTCAATCAGAGCGGGCTGGGCTGCGCGTGGCGGCAGCGGCGACGTGACAAAAGTCATGGCTCATTTCGGTCTCAGGCCACTTACGCCGTGGTCTGCGCGGGCCTAGCCTGAGGGCGCAACAGATCTTCGGAGGTTGACTGTCGTATGAGAAAAGTAGCTTCTTGGTGCTTCCGCCACCGATGGCTGGCCCTCGGGGGTTGGGTCGCCGCCCTGGTGGCGCTCGTCGCCATCCATTCTGCGGCCGGAAGCGCGTTCACAGATAACTTCAAGCTCCCGCACACCGGGAGCTTCGATGCGATCCGGCTCCTGCAGAAGGCGAGCCCGCATCAGTCGGGCGAGACCGATCAGCTGGTGATCGGCGTTGATCACGGCAAGGTCACCGATCCCGCGGTCGTCGCGCGCGCCAAGAAGGTGTTCGCGAGCGTGGCCGCGGATCCGAACGTCGCGACCGTCGTGTCGCCCTTCACCCCGGCGACGAGCCACCAGATCGCGCCCAACGGCGAGGTGGCGTTTGCCAACGTCACGTTCACCAACGCCGCCAACCAGAACAAGATCACGGCGGCCCAGGCCAAGCAGTTCGTGAACTCGATCACGTCGCAGTCCGGTGACGGCGTCCAGTTCCAGGTGGAGGGCAACATCGCCGAGGCCGGCAACACCAACAACCAGGGCAGCGGTCTGCTCTTCGGGTTTCTCGCGGCGGCAATCGTGCTGTTCCTCGTGTTCGGCTCCTTTGCGGCGATGGTGCTGCCGCTGATCACGGCGGGCGTCTCGCTGGGCGCCGGCACCGCAGTCGTCGGACTGCTCTCACACGCGATCAACATCGCCACCTTCTCCACCGAGCTCGCGCTGCTCATCGGACTGGGCGTCGGGGTCGACTACGCGCTGTTCATCGTGACGCGCTACAAGCAGGCGGTCCTGCGCGGCGAATCGCGAGAGACCGCGGTGGTGGAGGCCCTGGACACCTCCGGGCGCGCCGTCCTGTTCGCCGGGCTCATCGTCTGCATCGCCATGCTGGGGATGTTCGCCCTCGGCGTCAGCTTCCTCTACGGCGTTGCCATCGCCGCCGCCGTGACGGTGGCGTTCACCGTGCTCGCGGCGCTCACGCTGCTGCCGGCGATGCTGGCGATCCTGGGCCGCTGGATCCCGCGCCGCCGCGAGCGGCGGGCCCTGAAGGAGGGCAGGCTGAACACCCAGGTCGAGTCGCCCGCCTGGGTGCGGTGGACCCATGCGATGAGCAAGCGCCCGGCGCTGTTCGCCACGGTGGCGGCGGCGATCATGATCATCATCGCCATCCCGTTCTTCTCGATGCGGCTGGGATCGGCTGACGCCGGCACCGACGCGTCGAACACGACGACCCGCAAGGCCTACGACCTGCTGGCCAAGGGCTTTGGCCCCGGCTATAACGGCCCGCTGGAGCTGGTCGCTCAGATCAAGAGTGACGCGGATCTCGCGACGTTCAAGAAGACCGAGCAGGCAGTAACGTCCACACCCGGGGTCGTCGGCTCGACGGGCGCGGCGGTGATCGGCGGTGAGAACGGTCGGCCCAAGGTGGCGATCGCCAATGTCTACCCCAAGGGGTCCCCGCAGGACGCCTCGACCACCGACCTCCTCAGCCGGGTCCGCAACACGGTGATCCCGGCGGCGACGAAGGGCAGCGGGTTGACCGTACTCGTCGGCGGCACGACCGCCATCTTCGAGGATTTCAGCCACATCCTCTCGGCCAAGCTGCCGCTGTTCATCGGCATCGTGGTCGTGTTGAGCTTCCTCCTGCTCATGGCCGTGTTCCGAAGCCTCGTCATCCCGCTCACCGCGGCGGTGATGAACCTGCTGTCGGCCGGGGCGGCGTTCGGCATCATCACGGCCATCTTCCAGAAGGGCTGGCTGGGCGGCACCACGGGGCCGATCGAGACGTTCGTGCCGGTGCTCATGTTCCCCATCCTGTTCGGCCTGTCGATGGACTACGAGGTGTTCCTGGTCAGCCGCATCTATGAGGAGTGGCACCGGCGGCGGGACAATACGGAGGCGGTGGCGCACGGCCTGGCCGCCACCGGGCGCACGATCACGGCGGCCGCGGCGATCATGGTCCTCGTGTTCGGCTCGTTCATCCTCGGCGGAGAGCGCATCATCGAGCTCTTCGGGGTCGGCCTGGCCAGCGCGGTGCTGCTCGACGCGCTGATCGTGCGCTCGGTGCTCGTGCCCGCCCTGATGATCCTCATCGGCGACGCCAATTGGAAGCTCCCGCACTGGCTGGACTCGGCGCTGCCCCGTCTCAACATCGAGGGGCGCGGCAGCCCGCGCGCGGAGCGCCACGGCGCTCCTGAGCCCGAGCCCGCGACTGGCTGAGAGCTCGAGAGTTGAGTGGTCGCCCGCGCGCGTGCCGCGGGCGACCACAACTGGCCCTACCGGCCCGGCGTAGCCGGGGCGTCGGCGGCCGCGCCCGCCCCGGTCTCCGCCCGGAGCCGCTTGGCGATCCCGGCGCAGGCGCCGGCGGGATCGGTCGGATCGGCGGCGTCGTAGCGATCGAGCGCCACCGCGTCACAGCGCAGCAGCCTGGCCGCCGTGTGCGCCGCGGCGATGCTGTGCCGGGCGGTGGTGAGCATGTGCGAGGCCGCCACCGCCGCCAGCGTGCCGGCGACCGCGAGAATGACGATCCGGTGCATCGCGTCCCCCCCTTGGTGGGCATCCGCCCCACCGTTCGTGAGTTGGCATCCTGCCCGCCGCCGCCCCCGCGAGCACCGGACTACTTGAATTCAACCAGGGAACGCTGGACGCATGTCCGATCTCACGGCCCGTCTCGGCGCCCGGTCAGCAGGCTGACCGGATTCCGGAGTCATCCCCGCGGCGGGATCTCCTGCAGCGCCCACCGATTGCCGTCGGGATCGGCGAAGAACACGAACTTCCCCCACGGGAACTCCTGGACGTCTGAGACCTCGACCCCGCGGGCGGCCAGTTCGCGATGCGCCTGCTCGGCGCTCGCGACCACCATCTGCAGACCGGCCAGGCTGCCTGGCTCCGTGTCGACGATGCCCGTGCCCAAGGCGATCGAGCAAGCCGAGCCCGGTGGCGTGAGCTGGACGAAACGGATGTTCTCGTCGACCGGGATGTCATGGTCGGCGTTGAATCCGACCTGCTCGGTGTAGAAGGCCTTGGCCCGGTCGACGTCGCTGACCGGGACCGCCACCAGCTCCAACTTCATCTCCATCGTTGCTCCCTTCGCGAATGAGTGTGTCGGGCAACGCTACGGCTCGACCAGGTCAGCTTCCGTCCTGGAG
>DASXJY010000061.1:0-20548 GCA_036497115.1 Solirubrobacteraceae bacterium | reverse complement strand
GCTGCGGCGGAACTTCTACGTCAACCCGACCGGCCGGTTCGTCGTCGGCGGCCCCGTGGGAGACGCCGGCCTGACCGGCCGCAAGATCATCGTCGACTCCTATGGCGGGATGGCCCGCCACGGCGGCGGGGCGTTCTCGGGCAAGGATCCGTCCAAGGTCGACCGCTCGGCCGCCTACGCGGCGCGCTGGGTGGCCAAGAACCTGGTCGCGGCCGGTCTCGCCGATCGCCTCGAGGTGCAGGTGGCCTACGCGATCGGCGTCGCCCGGCCGGTGTCGGTGATGGTCGAGACGTTTGGGACCGAGGCCGAGGGCGTCACCCCGGAGCTGCTCGAGGCCCTGGTCTCAGAGCACTTCGACCTGCGCCCGGCGGCGTTTCGCCAGCGCCTGGACCTGCACCGTCCGATCTATCAGAAGACCGCCGCCTACGGCCACTTCGGGCGCGACGACGCCGACTTCACCTGGGAGCGGACCGACGTGGCCGACGAGCTGCGGTCCGCCGCGGGTCGCGGCGCCGAGCAGGTGGTCGCGTGAGCATCACCGTCGTCGGTTCGATCGCTTTCGACGCCGTGGAGACGCCGTTCGGCGTCCGCGAGCGGATGCTCGGCGGTGCCGCCACCCACTTCGCCCTGGCCGCGTCGCTGTTTGACCGCGTCCACATCGTTGGCCCGGTCGGTGACGACTTCGGCGCCGAGGAGATGGCCGTGCTGGCCACCCGTGGCTCCTCGGTCGACGACGTCGAGCGCGTCGCCGGGGGCAAGACGTTCTTCTGGAAGGGCCGCTACGGCTGGGACCTCAACAGCCGCGACACGCTCGACACGCAGCTCAACGTGTTCGAGCACTTTCAGCCCAAGCTGTCGCAGGCCTCGCGAGCTTCCGAGGTGCTGTTCTTGGCCAACATCCAGCCCGGCCTCCAGCTCCAGGTTCGCGAGCAGTGCCCGGACGCCCGGTTCGTGGCCCTGGATTCGATGAACCTGTGGATCGAGATCGCCCGCGACGAGCTGGTCCAGGCCATCTCCCAGGTCGACTGCCTGATCCTCAACGACTCCGAGCTGCGTCAGCTGACCGGCAAGCCCAACCTGGTATCGGCGGCCCGCGAGCTGCTGAGCTGGGGACCACCTGCCCCCTCGATCATCGTCGCCAAGCAGGGCGAGTACGGCTCGGCGCTGATCACCGAGGACGGCTTCTTCTCGCTGCCCGCCTATCCCCTGGAGACGGTGATCGATCCCACCGGCGCCGGCGACACATTCGCGGGCGGCTTTGTCGGCTATATCGCCCGCCACCTCGACGGCCCACCGTCGGCCGAGGTGCTGCGCAACGCTATGGCCTACGGAACCGCGCTGGCCTCGTTCAACGTCTCGGCCTTCGGCACCGAGGGCGTGCAGGACATCAGTGTCGAGGCAGTTCGCGAGCGGGTCGAGGATCTGTGGCGCTTTGCCCGCTTTGACCACGTGGTCGTCGAGCTGGTCCAGTAAGCAGCGGTGGCGGTCGAGATCCGGCGCGTGCTACCGGGCGAGGAGGCTCGGCTGCGCGAGCTCCGGCTGCGCGCGCTCGCCGACGCCCCCTCCGCCTTTGCCGCGACCGTGGAGCTCGAGGCGGCCCACCCGGAGTCTCACTGGGCCGAGCTCGTGCGCTCCGCGGTGTTCATCGCCGCCGGCGGGGAGGCCTGGGTCGGCATGGCGGCGGGAGGCTGGTTTGACCGCGAGCATGCCGTCGCACAGCTGTGGGGGATGTGGGTCGACCCGGCCCGGCGCGGAACCGGGCTCGGCGCCCGCCTGGTCTCGGCGGTGGAGCGGTGGGCGGCCCAGAGTGGGGCACGAACCCTGCGCCTCGGCGTGATCGACGGCCTGGCCGTTGAGGAGTTCTACGTGCGCCTCGGCTTCACCCGGACGGGGGAGACGCGGTCCCTGTCTCGCGATTACACCAAGACCGCGGTGTTCTTGACCCGGCCGGTGTCGAGCGCCTGAGCCAGCAGCAGCTCGCCGAGCTTTCGGGCCCGCAGCGCGGCGTCGTGGTCGCCTTCCCCGGCGGCCACGATCGAGCCCTTCATCAGGATGTGCCACTGGCGGGCGAACGGCTCGGGATCCTCGATCCCGGCCTGCCGGGCCAGATCGGTCAGGAAGGCGCGAATCGAGGCCAGGTGGTCGGCTGCCGCCCGGTGCAGCCGATGCTCTGGATCGGGGTGCTCGAGCATCACGTTGATGAACGAGCAGCCCTCAAAGCCGGGGGCGCGAAACCACTCATCGAAGACGTCGAAGATCGCCAGCAGCCGCCCGCGGGGGTCGTGGGTGCGCAGACCGGTCTCGGTCTGCAGCCAGCGGCGGGTCCACAGCTCCGCGCGCCTGTCCATGAAGGCCAGCACGAGGTCCTGCTTGGAACCGAAGTGGCGGTACATCGTCTGCCTGGCCACGCCCGAGCGCTCGATGATCGCGTCGATTCCTACCGCCTGCACTCCCTGTCGTGAGAACAGCTCGTAGGCCGCGGTCAGCAGCCGCTCGCGGGCCTCACTCGGCGCCGCAGTCAAAGGCTCCGTCACGGGTCCGAATGTACCAGCGGTGCCGCCGGTCCCCGAGAGCATGCGCCGCCGGTCAGTGATCCTCCGGCGGCGGGTGGCGCAGCGCGCCGAGCACCCCGGTGCAGAACAGGACCAGGATCACGATCGCCAGAACATCGAGCGCGTTGACCCCGTAGCGGGCGATGTCGAGCGCGGTCAACGTGGCCAGCAGGGCGATGAAGGCGAGCGCGACGATCAGGATCGCGCTGCGCATCAGGCCGCGACGGGATCGCGGCGCCGGGTCAGCCGCGGGATGGCCAGGGCTCCGAGGGCAAAGCCGGCCACGCTGGCGAAGTACGCCCCGGCGCTGGTGGCCCCCACCGGGTCGGTCAGCCCCACCGCCGCGAACGCCACCTGCATCGCGAACCACACAGCCACCATGATCGGCGCGGGCACCTCGATCACCGTGAAGAAGAACGGGATCAGCACCAGCGTCAGCACCTGGCCGCGTGGGTGGAGCACGATGTAGCCGCCCAGCACGGCGGCCACGGCCCCCTCGGCACCGACGATCGGCGCCAGGCTGTTGGGCTCGGCGGCGACCTGGAGCGCCAGCGTGGCCAAGCCGCCGAGAACGTAGACGGCGAGGAACTTGGCGTGCCCCACGTCATCCTCGATGGTGTTGCCGAACATCCAGAGAAAGAGCATGTTCCCGGCCAGCTGCACGATCGAGGCGTGCAGGAACATCGAGCTGAAGAGCGTGCCCCAGCGCGCGCCCGAGTGGGTCAGGGCGTGCGGGACCGCGCCGCCGCTGAGCATCTCGTGGCTGCCGGAGCCGACGATCAAGAACACGATCACGTTGGCCGCGATCAGAGCCAGGGTGACGAACGGCGTGCGCTCGGTCGGGATGTTGTCCTTGAACGGGATCACGGCCGCGCAGAGCTTATGGATCGGCCCTGCCGCCCCGCCCGCAGGCGGACCGGTGGCGATGTGTGGTTACGGCGCGGCTAGGCCAGACCGACCGGGGACCCGACCGCGGTGATCCGCCAGGGCTGGGCGGCGTCGCCGTTGAGCGACAGCGTCCAGCGCTCGGTGAAGCTGATCGTGCGCGAGCGGCTGCCGGCGACCACCGCCGCGGTGTCGCGATCCTCGAGATAGCGGCGGCCGGTGAGGTCGACCTCGACGGTCATCGTCGGCGGCTCGGCGGCGGCGTCGAGACCGACGATCCGGATCCGCTTGACGGCCGGCCCTCTGACCACCAGGCGGGTCTGGCGGCTGGTATCGCCGGCGTACAGGAGCTCCTGGGTGGCCTGTCCGGTGGCCACCTTCTTCAGCGCGCCGTCGTCGCCGTCCACGGCCAGGGCCCAGGCATCGACGGCACGCCGGGCGGCGATCTCCAGCACGTCGGGGGAGAAGCGCCCGTCGGCCAGGCTGAGGTCGTTGGCGGCGCTGTGGGCGTCACCTTCGAACTGCAGGGCGGCGATCTCGGAGACCTTGGTGCCCTCGGGAACCGCGTCGGCCACCGCGCCCTCGATCAGCGCCTCGTCGCGCATCCCGCGCTCGTCGGCCCACGGCGTTCCGACGATCTGCTCGTCGAGGGCGTGACGGCCCTCGGCGCCCTGCTGGATCGAGGCCAGCACCCAGTGCTCGCCGCGTCGCTGCAGGGTCCAGTACTCGCGGATCCGGGTCGTCTCGCCGAGCCGGCCGGAGCGCCTCAGGCGGCGGCCCGAGCGGTCGATCACGTAGTCCTTGATCCGGGCCTCGATTCGGACCACGATCCGGTCGTTGCTGGGGTCCCCCTTGTGGGTGAGCCCGACGTACTCGACGCTGGGCTCGCCGAGCGGCTCGACGTGGTTACGCCACCCGCGGCGGTCGAAATCGTCGAGCCGGCGCTCCCACTCGGCCATCAAATCGGTTCCCACCAGCCCTCGGAGGTGGATGCGGTCGTTGGCGTCCCAGGCCTTCTGGATCTCGAGGAACAGCTGCTTGGCGTTGCTGCGGACGTTCTCGGGGGCGAACACCGGGTCGTCCTCGGCCGCCTCGGCCGCGGCCAGCTCCACGCGGCGCTGGCGCTGGGAGACGCGCCGGCGCGAGTTGGCTCCGGTGTTGGAGCGGTTCTCCCAGGCCTGGCGCGCGTAGGGCATGAACTTGGTGAAGAAGAGATAGATCAACCCCAGCCCGATCAGCACCAGCGCGCCCAGCCCGTGCCCCAACAGCGCGATCCGGATCAGCAGGTTGATGAGGATGTAGAGCGCGAAGCCGCTGCCGTGTCCGCCGCCGCCACCTTCGCCGCCCCCGCCGCCTCCGCCGCCGAAGCCGGACGAGCCGCCGCCGGCGGTGGCCATCGCCGCGGGGACGATCAGCAGCGCGAGCGCCAGTACGGCCAGGATGATGAGGATCAGGCGCTTGCGGTTCATGCGGTCTCTTTCAGTGGGCCCACTCCGGGTTCGGTCTGGGCGACGTGCTGGTCGGCGTGGTAGCTGGACCGGACCAGGGGCCCGGCCGCCACGTGCTGGAAGCCGAGCTCGTAGGCGGCGCGCTCGAGCTCTGCGAACTCGTCGGGGTGCCAGTAGCGGACGATGGGCAGATGGCGCTCGGTGGGACGCAGGTACTGGCCGACGGTGAGGACCTGGACGTGGGCGTCTCTGAGCTGCCCGAGCGCGTCGACCATCTCCTCAAACGTCTCCCCGAGTCCGACCATGAGTCCGGATTTGGTGGTGACGTGGTCACCGGCGTACTCCTTGGCGTTTCTCAGCACGCGGGTCGAGCGCTCCCAGGTTGATCCGCGCCGAGCCACCGGGTACAGCCGCGGGACGACCTCGACGTTGTGGTTAAAGACGTCCGGCCGCTCGGCGATCACCTTGGCCAGCGGCATCTCGGCGCCCCGGAAGTCGGGGGTCAGCACCTCGATCTTGGTCTGAGGCGACTGCTTGCGGATCTGGCGAATGACCCCGACGAACGCCGCCGCTCCGTAGTCGGGCAGGTCGTCGCGATCGACGGAGGTGATGACGGCGTGGCGCAGGCCCATCTTGGCCA
Organism: Solirubrobacteraceae bacterium; assembly: GCA_036497115.1. Lineage (GTDB taxonomy): Bacteria > Actinomycetota > Thermoleophilia > Solirubrobacterales > Solirubrobacteraceae > Palsa-465. The sequence continues at coordinate 15,023 of DASXJY010000061.1, read as the reverse complement.
CCGATCGCGCGACCCGGGCCGGCTCCAGCGGATCGTTCCAGGTCGGCTTACCGGTCTTGACGTTGCAGAAGCCACAGCGGCGGGTGCAGGTGTCTCCGAGGATCATGAACGTGGCCGTTCCCCGCTGCCAGCACTCGCCGATGTTCGGGCAGGCGGCCTCCTGGCAGACCGTGTGCAGGTTCTCCTCGGCGATCAGGTTGTGGAGCTCGCGGTACCGGGGACCGCCGGGCGCCGGGACCTTGAACCACGGCGGCTTGCGGCCGCGGTGGGGCTGCACGTCGGGGCCCAGGACGGTGAGCACATCGGCGATCCCGCCGGGGTTTGATCGGGATCGCGTAGCGCTCATCAGTTTTAAGGCTATCGCCCGCGCGATTTGTCTCACCCCGGCACCCACACGTCACGTTTTCTGCGCAACCATCGCTCCGTGGGCGATGGTGGCCGAGAGAGCGGAAAATATGGCCGCTTATTCAGCCCGGATCGACTTGGGGCGTTGGCGGCCCAGCAAGGCGGCGTGTTTTCCCTGGCTCAACTGGTCGACCTGGGGCTCACGGCTTCAGCGATCCACAAGCGTGCCAAGCGCGGACGGTTGTATCGCGTCCACCAGGCGGTCTACTCGATAGCCCCGCCTGAGCTCCTGAGCCGCAACGGGCGCTTCATGGCGGCGGTTCTGGCCTGCGGCCCGGGCGCTCTGCTATCGCACCGATCGGCCGCGGAGCTGCACGACCTGCTGGCGACGGCGCGCTCCGGGATCGATGTGACTGTCCCGAACCGAAGCTGTCACGTCCATCAGGGCATCGACCTGCACCGCTCCACGACCCTCACTCCAGCCGACACGGCGATCGTGGACGGCATCCCGTGCACCACCCTCGCCCGTACCGCGCTGGACCTGGCCGCCGTGAGCACACAGCGACGAGTCGAGCGGGCTCTGACCCAGGGCGAGATCCTGGGCAAGCTCGACGCCAACGCCCTGGAGGATCAACTGCACCGCAACGCCAAGACGGCGGCGGCCCGCAACCTCCGCGGCGCCCTCGACGCCGTCCGCGGAGGCCCGGCGCCGACCTGGAGCGTGTTCGAGGAGCAGTTTTTGGCCCTGTGCCGGCGCGCCGGAGTGCCCCCGCCGGAGGTCAACGCCTGGGTGATGCTCGACGACGGCGAGCCGGCGATCCGCGCCGATTTCGTCTGGCGCGACCAGCGGGTGGTGATCGAGACCGACGGCCACCGCTACCACAACACCCGGTGGGCGTTTGAGACCGACCGCCGGCGCGATCAGCGCCTGACGCTCGCCGGCTGGCGGGTGGTCCGGGTGACCTGGCGTCAGCTGACTCAGGATCCGGCCCGGATCCAGGCGTTGCTGTCCGGGCTGCTCAGGCCGGGGTGAGCTCGCCGACCGCGGCCTGCAGCCGCGCCGGGCTGACCAGCCGCTGCCGGCGTCCCAGCGCCCGGGCTACCGCGTAGGCGGCCCGGCGGCGAAAGCACTTCATCTGGCCGGCCGGGCGGCCCGTCTCCTTGATCAACGAGGTCATGGCCACCCCGTCCAGCCCGCAGGGCACCACCCAGGCGAACGGCTGCAGGTCGTTCTCCACGTTGACCGCGAACCCGTGCGTCGTCACTCCGCGAGCCACGTGCACGCCGATCGACGCGATCTTGCGCTCGTGCACCCACACGCCGGTGTAGTCAGGGCCGTCCTCGGGCCGCGCCCGCGCCGACAGCCCCTCCTCGGCCAGGGCCGAGACCAGCGCGCGCTCCAAAGTCCGGACGTACTCGACCACGTCGTCGACGGCGACGATCGGATAGCCGACGAGCTGCCCGGGGCCGTGGTAGGTGACCTTGCCGCCGCGATCGACGTCGACCACATCGATCCCCTGCATCCGGTACCACTCCTCGCCCATCGGCAGCTCACCGGGGCCCGAGCGCCGGCCGCGCGTGTACGTGGGCCAGTGCTCGAGCACCAGCATGGTGTCGGGAATGACGCCGGCCTGGCGCGCCGCCCGGACTCGCTCCTGGAGCGCAAGCGCCTCGCGGTACTCGACCGTCCCGAGGTAGCAGACCCAGAGCTCCGAGTTCACGAAACCGACTCTAGACGGCGGCGAACGGTGGCCAAGAACTGCGCCGACAGCGCCCCGTCGAGCGCCCGGTGGTCCCAGCTCAGGCCGAGGATCGTCATCGGCCGGATCGCGATCGAGTCGTTGCCATCGCCGTCGGTGAGCACGACCGGCCGCTTGACCACCGCCTCCAGGTCGAGGATCCCGATCTGGGGCTGGTTGATGATCGGAGTGGCCATGATCGACCCGTACTGGCCGGGGTTGGTGATCGTGAACGTGCCGCCCTGGACGTCGTCGGCGCTCAGCTCGCGGGCCCGGGCCCGACGGGCCAGGTCCTTGATCCTCGCCGCCAGCCCCTCCACCGACAGCTCGTGGGCGCGGTGGATGACGGGGACGATCAGCCCGTCGTCGCCGAGCGAGACCGCGATCCCCAGGTTGACGTCGTCGACCCGGCTGTACTTGTCGCCATCGAGCCAGGCGTTGAGTTGCGGGTGCTCCCGCAGGGCGTCGATCGTCGCCCGGGCCACGAAGGCCAGGGCGGTCACCCCGAGCCTCGCCCGGGCCGCCTCGACGCGGCTCATGTCGGCCTCGATCCAGGTGGTGCAGGTGGCCGCCGTGTCGAGCGAGCGCTTCATGTGCGCGCCGATCTGGCGGCGCATCCGCGACAGCCCGCCGCCGTCGGAGACCGCCGGGGGATCGGGCCGGTAGGGGCTCTCGATGTGCAGCGGCGCCTCCGGCGCCTCCGGCACCGCGGCGGCGCCGTTGCCGACCAGCGCCAGGACGTCCTGCTTGCGCACCCGGCCGCCCCGTCCGGTCCCGGCGACGGTCGACAGATCGATGTCGTGCTCGGCGGCGATCCGCTGGACCACCGGCGAGTAGCGGCGGCCGGCGGCCCGGGCCCGGGGGGCCTCGGCCGGGGCCGGGGCGGGGCCCGCTTCCGCGGCCGGCGGCGGGCTCGGAGCCGCGGGCGGCTCCTGCGGCGCGGCCGTCTCGACCACGCCGTCCCCCACAGCGATTCGCGCCAGCACCACGCCCACGTCGACCGTCTCCTCGAGCCCGACGAGGATCTCGGCCACCACGCCGCTGACCGGCGCCGGGACCTCGGTGTCGATCTTGTCGGTTGAGATCTCGCAGATCGTCTGCTCGGCCTCGATCCGGTCGCCGACCTCGGCTCGCCAGGCCACCACCGTCCCCTCTGCCACCGAAACCCCCATCTGGGGCATGGTCACGTCGACCAGCGTGTCAGTACGCAAGGAGCTCACGGCAAGCCTCCTTCACACGGTCGACGCCGGGCAGGACGGCCTGCTCCAGCGGTGGAGAGAACGGGATCGGCAGATCCGGAGTGGCGACGCGGATCACCGGGCCGTCCAGGTCCTCGAAGCCCTGCTGGGCGATCAGGGCCGCCACCTGCGCGCCGGCCGCGCAGGTCATGTTGGCCTCGTCGACTATCACCACCTTCGAGCAGCGCGCCACCGAGTCGAGGATCGCCGCCTCGTCCAACGGCACCAGCGAACGGAGGTCGAGGACCTCGACCGAGGCTCCGTCCAAATCCGCGGTCGCCTCGAGCGCCACATCGACCATTGCGCCGTAGGCGATCACCACCAGGTCCGAGCCGGGCCGGGCCACGCGGGCCGAGAACGGCGTCTCGAACACGCCCTCGGGGACCTCGCCCTTGACCCGCCGGTAGAGGTGCTTGTGCTCCATGTAGCAGACGGGGTTGGGGTCGTGGATCGCCGAGTGCAGCAGGCCCTTGGCGTCGGCGGCCGTCGACGGCGCCACGACCTTGAGCCCGGGCGAGTGCATGAACAGCGCCTCGGGGTTCTGAGAGTGAAACGGCCCGCCGGAGAAGCCGCCGCCCGAAGGCAGCCTGACCACCATCGGCACGGCCAGGCCCTGGCGGTAATGCATCTTGGCGGCGACGTTGACCAGCTGGTCAAAGCCGCAGGAGATGAAGTCGGCGAACTGCATCTCGCACACGGGCCGCATCCCCACCACGGCGGCACCGACCGCGCAGCCGATGATCGCCGACTCGGCCAGCGGGGTGTCCATCACCCGGTCGGTGCCGAACTCCTCGACGAAGCCGTCGGTGACCTTGAAGGCACCTCCGAACACGCCGATGTCCTCGCCCATCACCAGCACGCGCTCATCGGCTGAGAGCTCCTCACGCAGGGCGGCTGAGATCGCCTGCAGATAGGTCATGGTGGCCATCACGCATCACCCCCGGAGAAGCCGCTCCAGGGAGCCTGGCCGTCGCCCAGCGGCTCGGCCTCGCCGGTGCAGAAGACTCCCTCCAGGACCTCGTCGGCCGCCGGCATCGGGCCGGCCAGAGCCTCGGTGGCGGCGGCGTCGATGTCCGCGCCGACCTCGGCCCGCAGGGCATCGACATCGACCCCCAGCGAACGCAGCCGCTTCTCCTGGCGCTCGATCGGGTCACGGGCCCGCCACTCCTCGACCTGCTCCTTGGGGACGTACTTCATGTCGTCGTGGGCGGCGTGACCGTGCATCCGCATCGTCAACGCCTCGATCAGCGTGGGACCGCCCCCGGCCACCGCCCGCTCGCGCGCCTCCCGCGTGGCCTCGAACATCGCCTCGCAGTCGTTGCCGTCAACCGTCACGCCGACGAATCCGTAGGCCGCCGCACGCTCCACCGGGTCGACCGCGAACTGCTTGTCAAGCGGCGTGGAGTACGCGTACTGATTGTTCTCGAGCACGAATACCACCGGGAGCTTCTGCACCCCGGCCCAGTTCATCGCCTCGTGGAAGTCGCCCCGCGAGGTGGAGCCGTCGCCGAACCAGGTCAGCGCGCAGCGAGCCTCGCCGCGCAGCTTGAAGGCCATGGCCATCCCGGTCGCCACCAGCATCATGTCGGGGAGCATCGAGACCATCCCGACGCAGCCCAGCCGGCGGTCGCCGAAGTGCACGTTGCCGTCGCGCCCCCGGGTGATCCCGGCCGCCCGCCCCATGTACTGAGAGAGGATTGCCGTCGGGCTGACGCCCCGGATCAGGTGCGCGGCCAGGTCGCGGTGCAGGATGCACAGGCGGTCCTCGCGGGCCATCGCGAACGCTGCCCCGGCCGAGACCGCCTCCTGGCCGAAGCCGTCGTAGAAGGAGCCGGGCACCTTTCCCTGGCGGTAGAGGCTCATGGCGCGCTCCTCGATGCCACGCATCAGCAGCATCGCCCGCAGCAGCCAGATCCGATCCTCGAGCGCGAGTGCTCCTACCGAGCCCTCGCCGGCTGCCGCAGGGCTAGCCGTATCAGTGGCCATCTCTTCTCCCATTCGTTGATTGGACCGGCGGGGATCTCCTGCCGGCCCCGCTTCAGATGCCGCTCCGGGATCGCCGGCCGGGCACCTCCAACAGGGGGGCCGAGATTACTCCTCAGCGCGGCTCCACGGTCGCTATAGCGACCGCGCAGGCGGCCGATGGGCGCGCCCGATCAACTACGCTCCGGGGGGATGCAACCAGCCTGGCTCGCCCGTCTGCGGTGGCGCCAGCGCGGCGCCTGGCTCTGGCCCACGTTCGTCGTGACAGTCCTGCTCGACGGCGCGATCGTGCACGAGCTGCCGATGATCGGAGATCGTCAGAGCGTCTACGGCGGCCTGCTCGCCGGCCTGATCCTCAACGTGCTGGCGGTGCTGTTCTGCTCGCGTCCGGGGGCGATGCTGCTGCGCCGGCGGCGCCCGGACCTCCCCATGGGGGTCGCGCGCAACTACGCCGGGACCACCGCGGTTCTGCTCGTCAGCGCCGCAATCCTGGGTGTGGGCCTGCTGCACCGACCGACGATCGACGCCCAACAGCGGATGCTCGACGAGGTGGTGGCCCGGGCCGAGGCCTACATCGGCGACCGGGCCCCGGCCGCCTTCCGGGCCGACGCCTCCCACACCGACACGTTCACCATCCTGGCCGGCTCGCTGTACCGAACCTGCGTGCCCAGCCGTGACGGGCGGCGGACCTACTGCGTGATCGTCAAGCCGCGGCTCCCGCTGGCCCAGAGCGTCGTGTTCGCCGGCTACGAACCCAACTGGCTGTTCGCCCAGGGCGTCGGCTAGACCGCGCCCTCGAGCGCGACGGGAAGCTTGAACAGGGCGGCGAAGCGCAGGGCCAGAAACGGATCCCCCGAGAGCTCAAAGCGCCCGCTGGACAGCAGCTCCGGCCAGCTGGCGGCGCCGCTGGCCAGCCGGATCAGGTCGTCTGACCCCGCCACCGCGCAGGCGCCCGGGCGATCGGCGGCTCCGGTGCGCACCGAGCAGCTGCAGTCGGCAACGGCGACCGTGAAGTGCGCCGGCGGCCGGCTGCGCGGGGCGCGGATGGTGAGCTGAAACGTCGCCTCCAGGCCCGTGGCGGCGTCGCGGTCAAAGCGCATCGCGATCGCCCGCGGGATCATCCGCAGCAGCAGCCAGTGCACCGGCCGGCGGCGATCAAGGAGCGCCACCCGGGCGCCCCCGCGAGCTACCACGCGCCGCCACCACCGCCTCATGCCAGCAGATGCTCCATCGCCTCGCTGGGATCCGAGAACAGCATCAGGGCGTCGTCGGTTGCCACCATCCGCCCGTAGTGGGTCGACATCTCATGCTGGATCGAGTAGGCGTCGATCTCGTAGCCGACCTCCTCGGAGACCTCCTCGTAGAAGATCTGCAGCCGGTCGCGGGCGCGGATGTCCCAGAACGAGGGCTGCTCGATCACCTCGACATCGTCGCGACGCGCCACCAGGCGCGCCACCGCGTCACCCTCGGTGCTCTTGGCCATGACGATGCCCACGAAGTCATAGGTGCCCGATGCTGCCGAGGTGGAGGGGGTGGGGTGGCCCGACGCGAGCCGGCCGGGCCGTCCGAGATCGGCGCCGAGACCCGCCGGGGCGCGGGACGCCCGCGGTGCCCGCGCCGGCTGCGCCGGTTGGTGGCCGACCAGCCCGCAGAGCTCGGCCAGCCCGGCCTCGGCCAGCATCTCGCCCGCGTAGGCGGTCACCCGCCGCTGAGCGGCGGCGAAGTCGACGCCGACGGCCCGGGCCAGCGGCTCGAGCGCGGACAGGGCGTCGATCGCGCGGGGCAGCCAGTCGCTGACCCAGCCCGCGAGCACAGCCCGGTTGGTCCCGCCCTCGGCCAGCAGCAACCTGGCCAGCTCCACGGTCCAGGCCCGGGTCCACTCCCACTCCTGGGTGGCCACCCGGGCCAGCACCGGGGTGACCGTGTCGCCGTTGGTGGAGGCGGCGCGGATGCCCAGCTCGCGGCGGATCATCGTGGCCACGGTGGGCTCGAAGCAGAGGTTGGCGGCGAACAGGACCTCGGCCCAGTCCGGGGTGGCGGCCAGGCGCTCCAGGTAGCGCCGGGCGGGCTGCCAGGCCGGGTCGCCCAAGAACGACTCCCGAGCGGCCTGGATCGGGAGCTCGCGCTCGAGATGGGGCTCGAGGTCCATGGCGTAGAGAACGATCGCCTGGGCCGAGCGCTGCTTCATCGCCGCCTGCAGGCACATGCAGGTGGCCACCGAGTCAGACAGGGCGTCGCGAGCCGCGGTGGCCAGGGCAAACCACAGGCCGTGCTCGACGAACGCCGGTACCTGCAGCCCAGATGACAAGAAGGCGATCCAGGCGGGGGCAAAGTCGGCGATCAGGCCCTGCTCGGCGGCCGACCGCAGCGCGGCGTCGATCTGCTGCTCGACGGCGCTGCCGGCCTGGTAGAAGGTCCGCTCCCAGTTCTCGCCGGGGTCGCGAAAGGCAAACCAGTCGCGGCATCGCAGGGCGGTCGAGGCGTCGTTCCAGGTCCCGCGCCCATCGGCGAAGCTGACCGGCCAGCCGCGGCGCAGGTGGCGGTGGATCGAGGGCTGGGTGTCGATCGTCACGTCCTCGTAGAGCGAGGCGCGGCGAGCGCGGGGGGCAAACCACTGAAACTCCCGCTCGGAGATGGCCGCCGGCGCCGAAGCGCTGGTCGCGGCCGCCGCGTCGGCCGAAGTCGTGAAGCGATCCTGGAAGATCTGGCCCGGGTCCACGCTGTGCTCCGACAGGACCCGCTCGGCCGCCTCGAGCATCGGGGGCGGGCCGCACATGTAGACGTCGGGATCGGACAGCGAGCCGGCCTTCAGGTACTCGTCGACGGCCTCGTGGACCAACCGGCCGGTCACCGGGACGAAGGAGAAGTCAGCTAGGCGCTCGCCCAGCCCCGCGATCTCCTCCAGCGCGAACAGGTCGCGCTGCTCGCGCGCGCCGTAGAAGAAGCGCACCGGGCGTCGGCAGCCCTCGCCGGCCAGCTGGCGCAGCACCGACAGCACGGGGGCCATGCCCGAGCCGCCGGCGATCATCAGGATCGGGCGCTCGGAGCGCCGCAGGTGAAAGGCCCCATAGGGCCCCGTCAACCGCAGCTGAGATTGAGAATTGGAATCAATCTCATTTCCGAGGAGGGAGGAGAAGCGGCCGCCCGGATAGCGCTTGATCATCAGCTCCACCTCGCCGTGGCCGGGGAGGTTGGCAATCGAGAACGACCGCCGCGCGGCGCCCGGCCCGGGGACGTGCACGTCGACGTACTGGCCGGGCAGCCACGAGAAGTCCTCGGGCACCGACAGCCTGCACCCGACGATGTCGTGGGTCAGCTGGACCAGCTCGACAACCTCGGCCTCGAGTTCGCGGATGGCGTTCTCGAGCCGGTAGTTCTCCGGGTCGTAGTGGAGCAGCTCGATGACGACGTCTGACTCCGGGACGGCCCGGCACATCAGCGCATAGCCGCCGGAGCGCTCACTGTCTGACAGCGCGAAGCTCGAGTAGCCCTCCAGCTGCACCTCGCCCTCGAGCAGGTAGCACTTGCAGGCCGAACACTGTCCCTCGCGGCAGCCGTGGGCCAGGTTGTAGCCCTGGCGAAACGCCGCGTCCAGGACGGTCTCCCCAGGGCCGCACTCGATCTCCTCGCCGAGCGGCTGGAACTTGACCCGAACGCTCACAGCATCGCGTGGGCGAGGTCCAGCGGCACGGCTCCGTCAGAGCTCGGGACGCCGCTCCAGTCACCGCTCGGCAGCCCGAGCTCCCGAGCGGCGCGGATGTTGGGGCTCTCCAGCCGGAGATTGTGGGCGCGGATGTCCGACAGCGTCCACCGGTTCTCGGAGCCCAGGTGGGGCTGGCCGATCAAGGTCTCGCCGTCGGAGCGGACGAAGCCGAGATCTTGGACCACCTCGGAGGCCTCCCAGCCGTGGTAGCGATCCAGGTAGTTGCGGTCGCCGGTGTAGCGACCGGGGTTTGACTCGTCCAGCCACCGGCACTCCGCCGAGCAGTAGAACCGCGTGCGGGGCGGATGGGAGCCGACGACCCGGTGGCGCCGGTCGGCCTCGCTGACACAGGAGCCCTGGCAGGTCCAGCAGAACGGTGGCGCCATGTTGATGAAGTCAAGGGGCAGAAAGCCCGCTCCGGGATCGGTGCCCTGGCGGAAGGCCTCCCAGAACGCCCCGTACTCGCGGTACCAGCCCGGATAGCGGTTCTCAAACCACTCAAAGTCGCGCTCGTCGAGGGGGTCAAAGCGCCAGAACGAGAGCGGCCACCCGGCGAAGGCGAGGATCGCGTGTCGGTGATGGATCCCGTTGACGATCCGCTCGCGGGCGCGTTCGAACATGTCGGGCGGGATGTCGAGACCGAGCTTGCCGAGCTTCATGATGTAGGCGCGGTGCCAGTCATCACGGACCCAGCGATCCCACTTGTCCAAGAACGACTCGGGATCTGACCGGTCACGCGAGAAGTACTCGATCACCACGGCCGAGAAGATGTCGATGAAGGCGTGGTTGATCCAGAACGCCTGCTGCAGGTCGCGCTCGATCAGCGGCGCGTTGTGGTCGTCCTGGAGCACGGTCAGCAGCGTGGCGTAGCCGTTTGAGATGTGGCGCGCCTCGTCTGATTGGACCGACAGGTAGGTGGTGGGAAGCGTGAAGTCGCCGTTGCGGGCGGCGACGTCCGGCGTGGCCACGAAGACCACGTTGGTGAACGCGGTCTCGGCCACCACCTGCAACGTGAACGCGCACTGGATCGGGTCGCCGACGATGAAGTGCGAGAGCATGTTGAGCCCCGGGTTGGTGAGCACCGACCCGGAGAACGCCTTCGGCCCCAGGTGCCATCCGGCCGGATCGGGGACGTTCTTGGCGTACCAGCGGGCCAGCGACATCTGCATCCCGGTGTGGCGGATCTCGTCGACGAACTGGACGTGGTAGCCGTTGCGCAGCTCGTTGTTGGGGACCGCGCTCATCAGCATCGACATGCACCGCCCGGCGGCCACCTCGGCGTAGTTGGTGATGACGATGAACGGCTTGAGGATCTCCAGCCAGCGCTCGTTGGCGGTGTGGGTCATGCCGGCCCGCACGGCGGCGTCGTGGCCCCCGTAGACGCGCTCGTCCTTCTCGAGCTCCATCGGCAGGTACTCGCGCATGATGTGGCGCATCGGATCCTTGGCCTTGTGCGGGAACCGGTAGCGCGTGGGGTAGCGGACGGCCGGCTGGTGGTAGTCCGGCTCCCAGCCGAGCTGGGCGATCCGCTCGTGCGTCTGGGTGATGCTGCGGCGGCGGGCGGCTGAGCTCATCGTCTCTGGGCACACAGTACGCCTATCCGGAGCATCGGACATCGCCCTCAGGCAACGACTCTTCGCCAACGAGTTGTCACAATGTGACAATGACGACCGAGCCGTGGCAGGCCGATCCGCTTCCCCGGGAAACCGTGGCGGCGGTCCGCGCCGAGCTGGGCTCGCTGGTCGACGAGATCGTGGCCGCGGTGCGGGCGGGCAGCCCGGTCTACGGGGAGGTGCTGGCGGCGCCGGAGGGGATGGCCATTCGCCTGGGCATCGAACACGCGGCCCGGGCGTTCCTGGAGGCCGTCGAGCACGGCCGCCGGCCGGCCGGGGAGACCGACGAGCTGTGGCGGCAGCTGGGCGAGGCCGAGTTCCAGTCCGGGCGCAGCCTCGACGATCTGCGCGCCGCCTTCAGGACCGGCATCCGGGCCGCCTGGCGCGGCGCCGCCGATCTGGCGCTGCGGGCCGGCGTCTCGGCGCCGATCGCGATCGCGCTGGCCGAAGCGATCTTCGTCTACGGCGACGAGCTGGCGACCGATGTGGTCGAGGGTTACCTGCGGATGCAGTCAGACGAGGCGGGCGAGCGCGAGCGCCGCCGCCGGCGCCTGGCCGCGCTGCTGCTCGATCCGGCCGGCGCCGACCCGGAGGCGCTCCAGCGCGCCGGAGAGCTCGCCCGCTGGGCGCTGCCGCGAACGCTGGCCGTGCTGGCGCTGGCCGCCGAAAGCCCGATCGCGGTGACCCGCAGGTTGGCTCTCGACGCGCTGGCCGGGGCCGACGGCGACGGCTCGTGGCTGGTGCTCGCCGACCCCGAGGGGCCGGGTCGCCGCGCCGCGCTGCAGCGCGCCGTCGAGGACGGCCTGGCCGCTCTCGGTCCCGCGGTGGCCCCGATCGACGCCCACCGCTCGCTGCGCTGGGCGCGGCTCACTCTGCAGCTGGCCCAGCGCGGAGCGCTTCCCGGTCGGGGCCTGGTCCGAGCCGTCGACCACCTGGCCACGGTGATCCTGCTCCGGGACGCCGAGATGGCCCGAGCGCTGGCCGACGCCCGGCTGAGCGCGCTGAGCGAGCTGCCCCGGGCCGAGCGCGAACGGCTGATGCAGACGCTGGCGGCGTGGCTGGCCCACCAGCGCCACACCCCCCGGATCGCCGAGGCGCTCCACGTCCACCCCCAGACGGTCCGCTACCGGGTCGCCAGGCTGCGCGAGCTGCTCGGCGGGGCGCTCGACGACCCTGAGGGGCGCTTTGAGCTCGAGCTGGCGCTGCGGGTCGAGGCGGCGTTCAGCGATCCGCCGCGGGCGACGCCGCCGAGCCCGCCGGAGCCGGAGCCGGCGCCGGCGCCGGCGCCGCCGAGAGCTGACTGACGAACCAGCGGGCGTGGGTCAGCAGGCGGTCGATCGGGAAGGCGGCCGGATCGGTGAGGACCAAGCGGGCGTACTCGTCAGCGATCGCCGACAGCGTCCTCGCCGTCACCTCGGGGTCGGGGGACTCCCGTCCCGGTGACACGCCCGGCGCCACGGCCTCGGTGAGGCGGTCAAGGATGCCGGCGCGGCCGAGCCGGATGCTGCGGCGCAGCATCTCCGGTGCCCCCTCCGGCGGCATCAGGACCAGGCGCCAGGTGTGGGGGTGCTCCACCACGGCCACCAGGTAGGTGCGCAGGCTCTCCAGCAGCCGCTCGGCCGGATCGCCCTCCGGCAGCTCGGCCAGGGCTGACCGCGACACCTGCTCGAGCGCCTGCTCCATCTCGCGGGCCACCAGGGCCTTGAGCAGTCCGGGCAGGTCGCCGAAGTGCTCGTAGACGATCGGGCGCGAGATCCCGGCGGCGCGGGCCACCGACTGGATCGAGACCGCGCCGAAGCCGCGCTCGGCCACCATCTCCGCGGTCACGTCGAGCAGCTGTTCGCGTCGCTGCAGCGCCGACATGCGCGGCGAACCGCTACTCGAATGCTCTAGCACGATATAGGATTCATACCCGTTGGTTACACCACTGTAACCTACGGTTGCGTAACAAGGATGAGGACGTGGAAGTCGGGGAGGAGAGAATGGAGCTTGAGCTCAAGACGTGACGATGGTGGTCGTCAGCGGCTCGCCCCGGCCGCGTCACCGGGCGACGGGCCGCACGCGAGGCGTCTTGCGTCCGGGGGGGTGAGGTAGATCAGCCGGCCCACCAACAACGGCCAGACGCCCCTGCCGCTGACCAATGTGGTCCGCAGCGACGAGCCCCGCGGGTTCAGCGCGCTCGGTCGCTTCGCGGCGGCGGGAGCGCTGGTCCTGGCGCTGGTCGTCATCGCGCTGGTCGTCCTCGGCAACCAGGCGAGCTACACGCTGCACGCGGTGTTCCAGAACGCCAGCGGCCTGGTGACCGGAAACAGCGTCCTGATCGGCCCGGCCCAGGTGGGGACCGTGGACTCGATCGGCCTGACCCGCAACGGCTCCGCCGAGGTGACGATGTCGCTGCAATCCGACGCGGCGCCGGTTCATCAGGGCACGGTGGCCCGGATCTACGAGGACTCGCTGTCGGGGATCGCCAGCAAGTACGTCGTGCTCCAGCCCGGGCCCCGGGATGCCCCGCCGATCACCGATGACGGTGTCATCGACGAGAACCACACCTACGCCAGCGTCAACCTCGACCAGGTGTTCGACACGCTTGATCCCCTCACCCGCAAGGGGCTCCAGAACGTCATCCGCGGCGAAGCGGCGTCCCTGCAGGGGGCGGGACAGAAGGCCAACCAGGCGCTGCGGTATTTGGCCCCGGGGCTGCAGAGCACCAGTCAGGTGACCGCCGAGCTGGCCCGCGATCAGCCGCTGTTCGACCAGCTGGTCTCCGCCGGGGCCCAGACGATGCAGGCTCTGGCCTCAAAGAGCCAGCAGCTGACGCAGCTGATCTCTGACACCAGCACCGCCACGGGGGCCATCGCCCGCCAGAGCCAGGCGCTGGAGGACTCGCTGACCCTGCTGCCGGGCACGCTGACCCGCGCCACGACGACCTTCGCCGGGCTGCGCACGACGCTCGACGCCCTGGCTCCACTCGTCGCGGCCTCAAAGCCGGCCGTCCGCCAACTGCCGCAGTTCGCCACCCGGCTGGGGACCCTGGTCGACATCTCGATCCCCACCGTGGCTCAGCTGAACCGGCTGATCCACAACCCGGCGGGCCCGGGAGACCTCACGCAGCTGGCGCTCGAGGCGCCCAGTGTGGCCCGGATCGCCGGGGCCGCGTTTCCGCAGCTGATCAAGGAGATGGACGACTCCCAGGCCCAGCTTGACTACCTGCGCAACTACACCCCGGACGTGGTGGGGGCGCTGACAAATCTCGGTCAGATCGGCGCCACCTACGACGCCAACGGCCACTACACGCGCACCCAGCCGACCCTGTTCCCATTCGCCCTGAACGGAGCCAATCAGCTGACCACGCAGTTCCCGTCGCAGCGCTACCAGGGTCTGCACTCGGTGCGCACCCGCTGTCCGGGCAGTGCGATCCAGCCCTCGCCCGACGGCTCGGCTCCGCAGCCGGTCCCCGGCTGCTCGACCAGCTCGGTTCCGCCCGGCCCATGAGGCGCGTCGCCGCCATCGCCGTCGTGCTGATCGCCGCCGGCGCGTTCCTCACCGTCACCACGGCGGCGACCAAGCACAAGCACCCGGCGTATCTCGTCCGGGCGATCTTCGACGACGCGTCGTTTGCGGTGGCCGGCGAGGACGTCCGAGTGGCCGGCGCCAACGTCGGCAGCATCCAGTCGCTCGGAGTCACCGACCGCAAGCGGGCGGCGGTGACCGTGGCCATCGACGACCTGCGGTTCGCCCCCTTCCACGCCAACGCCACCTGCGCGATCCGTCCCCAGTCGCTGATCGGCGAGCAGTACGTCGACTGCAGCCCCGGCACCGCCAGCGCTCCGCCGCTGCCAAAGATCACGCAGGGGCCCGGGACGGGCAGCCACATGCTCCCGGTGGCGCAGACCAGCTCGCCGATCGAGTCAGACATCGTCCAGAACATCTCGACCGAGCCGGTCAGACAGTCGCTGGCGGTGATCATCGACGAGTTCGGAACCGGCCTGGCCGCGCGCGGCTCGGATCTCAACGCGGTCATCCATCGCGCCAACCCGGCCCTCGGGGACACCGACCGGGTGCTCAAGATCCTGGCCCGCCAGAACCACACGCTGGCCCAGCTGGCCACCGACTCCGACACCGTGCTCAGCCCGCTGGCCCGCGAGCGCCACCAGCTGTCCGGCTTCGTCGCCAACGCCAACACGACCTCGGTGGCCAGCGCCCAGCGGGCCGCCGACATCTCACGCACGTTCGCCGAGTTCCCGTCCTTCCTGGGCCAGCTGCGCCCGCTGATGGCCGACCTCGGCTCGCTCGCCGACCAGGGAACGCCGCTGATGGTCAGCCTGGGACAGAGCGCCTCGGCCGTCGGCCGGCAGTTCGCCAACCTGACCCCGTTCGCCGTCGCGGCGCGCAAGTCGCTGAT
>DASXJY010000060.1:0-4420 GCA_036497115.1 Solirubrobacteraceae bacterium | reverse complement strand
GCAGGCCGAGCACGTAGGAGAAGTCCGGGGGAAAGTCGGCCAGCATCGGCAGCTCGGTCGAGCCCGGGTTGCCGAAGATCGTCGTCATCCCGTGGGCGCGGAACAGCTCGAAAGTCGCTTCACGAACACTGGCCATGATGTCTGCTCCTCGTTGCGATAGCTCGGGCGGGCGGCGGACGGTCGCGGGGGCGGGCGGCCGGTGCGGGCGGGACCTTATTGCGCCGGGCGCCCCGCTGCGCAGGCGTATCCGCCGCTCACAGCTCGGCCAGCACCTCGGCGGCCGCGCGCTTGCCGGACTGGACTGCGCCGTCCATGTAGCCGGCCCAGACGGCGGCGGTCTCGGTCCCCGCCCAGTGGATCCGGCCCCACGGCTGGCGCAACGCCGGGCCGTACTCGGTCATCACTCCGGGCGGCATGATTCCCACCGGGCAGCCCCCGGTGTAGATCTCCCGGGCCCACACCTGGTCGAAGTACATCCGCGGGCCTGCCGCCTGCTGGCCGAAGAACTCGGTGTAGGCCTTGATCGCCGCGTGGGCCCGTTGCGCGTCTGACTTGACGTCGTCCCGGCGACGAACCGCCTTCGGGTGAACCGATCCTGGGCAGGCTCTCGGTCGGCTCGGTCAGCTGGCACCGGTGGTCGGGCTCCTGGTCGTGGAAAGGGTGTCGGTCTGCGCCGCGAACGCATCGGCGCCGGCCAGATCGAACTCCCCGTGGTCAGAACCGAGCCCCCCGGCCACGAGCGCGGCGACGGCGCAGCCCAGCGCGGCCGCCTGAGCGCGGTTTCGGCCCAGCGAGAGCCCGCGCAAGAAGCCGGCCGAGAAGGCGTCTCCGCAACCGGTGGTGTCGACCACGTCGATCGCGTAGGCCGGAATCGTCTCGCTTCCCAGGCGGTCGACGACCACGGCGCCTTCGGCCCCGCAGGACGCCGCCACGCAGCCGATGCCGCGCTCGATCAGGGCGTGGCACCCAGCGAGCAGATCGCCGGCGCCGGTGAGACCGAGCACCTGCTCCTCGTTGGGAAGCAGGTAGTCGAGGTGCTCGAAGGCGGGTCCGATCCAATCGACGATTGCCCCGGCCTGATCGCCGGGGGCCAGGATGTCGGCCGACGTCACCACGCCGTGCTGGCGAGCGAACGAGAGGAGATTGGCCGCTTCTTCGCCGCCCATGAACTCGGGGGCCCCGAGATGCAGATGGCTGGCCGCGGCGATCACCGGCCACGGCGCGTCGGCGGACGAGTAGGTCGCGTTGGCGCCGATCACGTGAAAGGCGGGGCGGGAGCCGTCAGGGCGGATCGGCAGCACGCTGGCCGACGTCTGGACGCCCTCGCGCCGGACCAACTGGGAGGTGTCGACGCCGTGGCGGCCGAGTAGGTCGACCAGGATCTCGCCGAGCGCGTCGGTCCCGATCGCGCCGGCGCATGAGACCTCGGCGCCGAGCTTGGCCAGCGTGATCGCCGTGCCCCCGGCCGGTCCGGCGGGGGTGATCTGGATCTGCTCGACGAGCTGTCCGCCCTGCCCGGCGGGGATGCTCTGCACCGGGCGTACCAGCACGTCGAGGACGTGGACGCCGAGCGCCACCGCCCTCATCGCTCCCGCTCCCGGGGCGATCCGTACTGGCTGGCGGCCACGGCATCGAGGAAGGCGCGCTGCTGATCGCTGTCGAGCACGCGCGGCCGGCCGATCGAAGCGGCTCGCCAGTAGACGGTCGCCGCCCACTCCAGCAGCAGCGTGGCCTCGGTGGCGGCGGCGGGGTCGCCTCCCAGGGTGATCGTGCCGTGGTTTGACATCAGCGCCGCGGACCGGGACTCGAGCGCATCCAGGGTGAGCTCGGCGAGCTCCGCCGACCCGAAGGTGGCGTAGGGTGCCACCCTGATGGCACCTCCCAGCGCCAGCATCTGGTAGTGGACGACCGGAAGCTCGTCCAGCACGCAGGCCAGCGCGGTGGCCATGGGCGCGTGGGTGTGGACCACGGCTCCCGGGCCGTAGCGGCGGTAGACCCCGAGATGAAGGCCCAGCTCCGAGGTCGGCGCGAGGTCACCCTCGACCTGGTTGCCGTCGAGGTCCACCACCGCGACCTCGGCCGAATCCAAGCGCTCGAGCACAGCCCCGGTGGGCGTCACCGCCACGAGGTCATCGCGACGGGCCGAGACATTGCCTGCCGTACCGAGAACCAGGCCCTCATCGGCGAGCCGGCGTGCAGCGGCGGCGACGCGCTCGCGCTCAGCTTCGAGCATTTGCCAGCTCCACGCCCGGAAGATAACATGAACCCAAGTTCAATTTCTTGTTTAGGTGACTGACGAATCCTCTGAGCTCGAGGGCAACCTCCGCAACGTCCCCACCCAGGCGCGCAGCCGTCAGCGCCTGCGACGTGTGCTCGACGCGGCCGACGAGGTCCTGGCCAGTGAGGGCGCGGCGGCATTCACCACCACCAGGATCGCGGCCGTCGCCGGTGTTCCGGTGGGATCTGTCTACCACTACTTCCCCAGCAAGGCGGCGATTGTCGAAGCCCTCGCCGTGCGCTACTGGAGCGACTTCGAGGATCTCGTCGCCGCCGTGGCCGAGACCGACGAGCGCGACCCGCTGCCGGATCCCGGCGGGGCTGTGTTGGAGGCCCTGGCCGCCGGCTTCCGGGCCCGGCCTGGCTTTCTCTCCCTCTGGTACGGCGGGCTGCGCACCGAGCAGGTCCGCGACGTGACCAGGCCGACTCGCAGCGCGATCGCCCGCTCGCTGGAGCGGATCCTCGCCGTGCACTGGCCGCAGGCCGATGTGGCGACACGGGCCACAGTGGCCCAGATGGTGGTGATCGCCGGCGACGGCCTGCTGCGCGAGGCGTTTCGCACCTCGCTCGACGGCGACGCGCGGCTGCTGGCCGAGAGCAGGACGATGCTCGACGCCTACATGACAGCCCGGCTGTCCTGAGCGCGATCGACCGCCTCGGAGCGGTCTGGGGCCGACCGGAAGCACCTTGCGGCAGACCGCACTATACTTTATGAAGTATGTCTACGTTCTGGCGTCTCCTCGGCTTCCTGCGCCCCTACCGCAAGGGGGTGATCTTGTCGTTTGGGCTCGCCTTCGGAGCGCTCGTCGGGACTGTCCTGATCCCGTATCTCACCGGCCTGGCGATCAACGCGATCCGCGATCACGATCACCACGAGCTGATCGTCCTGGCGCTGGCGATCACTGGCGCGGGCCTGCTGCGGCTGGTGCTGAGCGTGTACCGGCGGCTGATCGCCGGAAAGGTGTCGCTCGGCGTGGAGGTCGACCTGCGCAACCGGCTCTATGGACAGCTGCAGCGGCTCGAGCTGTCATTCTTCGACCGCCAGCAGACGGGGCAGCTGATGTCGCGGGCCACGGTCGACCTGCAGTCGGTGCGATTCTTTCTCGGCTACGGGTTGATCTTCATCGCCCAGTCGCTGGTGACGATCCTGCTGGCCGCCGTGGCGATGTTCGCCCTGCAACCGGCGCTGGCGGCGATCTCGCTGGCGCCGGTGCCGTTCGTGGTGTTGATCGCCAACCGCTACGGCAAGCGGTCGCGCCCCGCGATGCAGGAGGCCCAGCAGCGGATCGCTGAGCTGACGGCCGACGCCGAGGAGAGCGTCTCCGGCATCCGCGTGGTCAAGGCCTTCGCTCAGGAGGAGCGCCAGCTCGCCCGGTTCCAGCACTCGGTCCAGCGGGTGTTCGACCAACAGATCCTCGCCACACGGATCCAGGCCTTCTACGGCCCGCTGATCAGCTTTTTGCCGAACCTCGGCCTCGGCGCGATCCTCCTGGTCGGAGGCCGCGAGGTGATCAACGGCACGCTGACGATCGGCGCGTTCACCGCTTTCTACGCCTACCTGCTGATGCTCATCTCACCGATGCGCACGCTCGGGTACATGCTCGGAGCGGCGCAGCGGTCGACCGCATCGGGAGCCCGCATCTTCCAGATCCTCGACCGCGAGCCGCGGATCGTCTCGCCTCCGGACGCTCCCGCGCTGGCAGCCGGCGGCGGCGCGGTCACGCTGCGCCACGCCGGCCTGAACTTTGAGGGCTCCCCGACCCCGGCGCTGCGTGGAGTCACGCTCGAGGTGCCGGCCGGCCAGACGGTGGCGTTGGTCGGCGCTATGGGCTCGGGCAAGTCCGCGCTGGTGTCACTGATCCCGCGGCTCTACGACGTCACCGAGGGCGCGGTCACGGTCGACGGCGCCGACGTGCGCTCGGTTGAGCTCGGCAGCCTGCGGCGGGCGATCGCCGTCGTCAACGATGACCCGTTCCTGTTCTCGGCCACCGTGCGCGAGAACATCGCCTACGCGCGGTCTGACGCCAGCCTCGAAGACGTTCAGCGGGCGGCCATCGCCGCCCAGGCCGACGGCTTCATCCAGCGGTTGCCCAAGGGCTACGACACACCGATCGGGGAGCGAGGGCTCACGCTGTCAGGAGGT
>DASXJY010000059.1:0-22051 GCA_036497115.1 Solirubrobacteraceae bacterium | reverse complement strand
CGGAACCAGTGCCGCCAATAGCGGCGACCGGTACGCCTACGGAGCGCCCACGGTGACCTCGCTGAGCCCGAACGCCGGACCTGCGGCCGGTCAGAACACGGTGACGATCGGCGGGACGAATTTCGTCACCGGAATGACGGTGCGGTTTGGGACGACCGCGTCCTCGGCGGTCACGTTCGTGTCCGGAACCAAGATCACGGCCAAAGCCCCGGCCCATGCGGCGGGGACGGTTGGTGTCAGCGTGACCAATCCCGCCGGAACCAGCCCCAGCAGCAACGCGGATCTATACGCGTACGGAGCGCCTGCGGTCACTTCGCTGAACCCGCATAGCGGCTCCGCCGCGGGTGGCAACATAGTCACCATCGGCGGGACGGCATTCGTCCCGGGGGCCACCGTAAAGTTTGACTCGACGGCGGCTTCGGCGGTCACGTTCGTGTCGGGGACGCGGCTGACGGCCAAGGCTCCGGCCCACACCGCCGGAGCGGTGCACGTCCAGGTAATCACCCCGGCGGGGTCGAGCGCCGCAGCCAACGAGAGTGTCTACGCCTTCGGGGCCCCGATCGTGACCTCGCTGAGCCCCAATGCCGGTCCCACGGGTGCTGGCAACACCGTCACCATCAACGGGCACGGCTTCGCTCCGGGCGCCGTCGTGCAATTCGGGGGCACAGCTTCATCGTCGGTGACGTTCGTGTCGGGCAGCCAGCTCACCGCCAAGGCCCCGGCTCACTCCGCCGGCAGCCTGCACGTCCAGGTCCACACCGCGGCGGGAGCGAGCGCTTCGAGCAACGGGAACCTCTACGCCTACGGGGCGCCGGTCGTTGTCTCCCTTAGCCCCAACCACGGCGCCACGACGGGTCAGAACACGGTCACGATCAACGGCAGCGGGTTTGTCCCCGGCGCCGCGGTGAAGTTCGGTTCGGTGTCATCGACCGCCGTCACCTTCGTCGGTGGCGGCCAGATCAAAGCCAAGGCTCCTGCCCGCGCGGCCGGCTCGGTGGATGTCCGAGTGCACACCCCGGCCGGCGACAGCGCGACCGCCGCCGGCGATCACTACACCTACGGGCCTTGAGTTGACCGGAAGCGGGGCCGGCCACAGCCGGTGAGCGCGAGCAGGCCCTGGTCATCGCTGCAAGAATCTCCGCCGTGCCCGCGTTGGCCGACGTCGATCTGTCGCACAAGCTCTCAGGCCGGGAGGGACGCCGACGACTGGAGCCCCTGCAGCAACGGCTGCTGACGCTGCGGCTGCAGGCCGGTGGCCTGCTCGGTGATCAGCGGCTGGGACCGCCGCTGATGGTGATGTTCGAAGGCTGGGACGCAGCGGGTAAAGGTGGGGCGATCAGGCGGCTCACGGCAAAGCTCGATCCCAGGCACGTCCGGGTGGCCCAGTTCAGCGCCCCCAGCGAATCCGAGCGCCGCCGCCATTTCCTGGCCCGGTTCTGGGCGGTGATTCCGGGCTGGAGCGAGATGACCGTGTGCGACCGCTCCTGGTATGGCCGAGTCCTGGTGGAGCGAGTAGAGCGGCTGGCCAGCGAGAGCGAGGTGACTCGCGCCTACGACGAGATCGTGAACTTCGAGCGCAGCTTCCAGGCCGAGGGCGGCGTGCTGGTCAAGTTCTGGCTGCACATCTCAAAGGAGGAGCAGCTCGAGCGCTTCCGCGCTCGCGAACGCGACCCGTTGAAGCGGTGGAAGCTGACCGACGAGGACTGGCGCAACTTCGCCAAGCGCGACGACTACGAGAAGGCCATCGCCGACATGCTGGAGAGGACCGATCACAAGCCCGGTAGGTGGGTCCTGGTGCCCGCCGAGAGCAAGCCCTACGCTCGGGTAATGGTGCTCGAGGCGGTGATCGAGGCCTTCGAAAGCGGGATGCGGGACGCCGGCCTCAAGCCGCTGGCGCAGCCCGGCGGCTGACCGACGAGGCACCCGCAGAGGTAGTCACGCCGGGGAGTCTCAGCGTCGGCGCTGGCCGCGGGACGACTTGCGGGTCAGCCCACGGGCGAGGATCCGCGTGGCACCGGCCAGGACCGATATCACCAGCGCCGCCTGGCTGGCGTGCTCGCGCAGCCCTGGCCCGTGCTCTGGCCGCGGGCTGAAGGAACCGCGTGGGGAGGGGGTGGTTGACCGCTGGGACGCAGTTGAGCTCGCCCGGGGTGGTTCGGTGGCGGAACTTTGGCTCGGGATCAGCCAGCGCTTCTCAGACGGTGAGGCGGGTTCGCCGGGAGCTTGCGCCGGCTCTGAAGTGAGCCGCTCAGCGGCCGGGGAGGATGGGGATGGGTGGCGCCACGGGTTATCGGCGCGCTCACGTGGGGCGGGTGCGGCCGCCGCGACCGCGAACGGTGCGCCGCCGGTCGCATTGGGACTGGTTGCGGCGGCCCGGGCCGAAAATTGCGGACCCCGGCGCCATCGCTGGCCAATCAGGACGGCGAGCAGCAGCAGCGCCACGATCACCAGCGCCAGTGGTGGGAACGGCTGGCTGGATGTCACCGCGGCCTCGACGTTGCGCCCGACGAAGCTGGCCGAGGAAATCGTGGTCGGCGACGCAGCCGAGCGCCGCGACGAGCCGGGCTTGGCGGCGACGGCTGAACTGCCCGGGGAGGAAACCGGGGAAGACGACGTGCCGGCCGAGGTTGGGCTCGCCGCGGTGGGGTCGGGCCCGGCTGCGGGCGGGAACTCGGCCGCCGGCGTGAGCGTCCCGGTGCCGGTGTCCGGGGTGCCGGCGCTGAGGGCGGCAGAGGTTGGCGTCGGCGCCATCGCACGGCAGCCGCTGCGGG
Organism: Solirubrobacteraceae bacterium; assembly: GCA_036497115.1. Classification (GTDB taxonomy): domain Bacteria; phylum Actinomycetota; class Thermoleophilia; order Solirubrobacterales; family Solirubrobacteraceae; genus Palsa-465. The sequence continues at coordinate 19,280 of DASXJY010000059.1, read as the reverse complement.
CAGCGGTGCTCAGGGCGGCCAGCGACATCTGCTCCAGCAGCCCCTCTCGGCTGTGGCTGAGGTGCATGATGCCCGCCACCGCACCGGCACTGTGGGGGCGACCCCCGAGTCCGGCTCGGAGTCCGAGCAGACGCTGGGATTGTGGGGTCAGAGCACTGAGGCATCCCCGATCCAGCCTCACGAGCCTGCGCAGACGCCTGTTCTCGGCTTGGGCCGAACGAGGATCCGAGACCCGGGCCGGGTTCTGCAGCGCCCGGCTTCGAGCCGAGCGGCTCCCTGCGCCGGTGGCGATCATCCGCTCAACCCGCGGACCGGCACCGGCCGACCGGGCGCCCTGGACTGGCGACGCGGAGCCGACGGCACCGGAGGTCACAGTCGCGCCCGGGGTCGGTCGACCGGCTCCGGGTCCGGCCCCGCCCGATCGAGACGAGCCGGCGGAAGTGGATCCAGACGACGGCGTTGGCGACGAGGTGGACGGCGCGGAGAGCTTGGGTGCCGACACGGTGGGGACCGTGACCTTGGGCGCCGACACCGAGGGGGTCGAGACCGTGGGCGTGCTGAGCTTGGGCGTTGACACCGAGGGCACGGTGCCGACCGGTGTCGAGACGGTGGGGGTCTTGACCGGGGGGACGGTGACCGTGGGGACGGAGATCTTGGGGACGGTGACGGTCGGGGTCGAGACCTTTGGCAGCGGGACCGAGGGGATCGAGATCTTCGGCGCCGAGACCGACGGGACCTGGAGCTTGGGCAGCGTGACCGCGCCACTTGACAACGGCTGCACGCCGAGCACGGTCACCAGAAACGCGATTACCAGCACGCCGGCGAGGATCGATCGGCGAGTCACAGGGGGCTGAAACGAACCCGGGGCGGAAAACTTGCTAACTGCTGACGATGTGCTCGTCGCGGCGGCGCGCCTGAAGCCGGGAGAGCCAAACGCGCCGTGTGTAGGCTCGCTTTGAGATGAGCACCAGCTACCGCTCCGTCCTGTCAGTCCCCGGTTCGGTCCGGTTGCTGTCCAGCGCACTGCTGGGCCGGCTACCCCAGGGCATGGCCACCCTGGCCATCCTGCTGCTGGTCAGAGGCGCGACTCACTCCTACGCCGCCGCCGGTGTGGCCGTCGGTGCCTATGCGCTGAGCAACGCCGCCTGCGCGCCGCTGCAGGGTCGCCTGGTGGACCGCTTCGGACGCCTCGCGGTCCTCGTCCCCAGCGCGTTCGGCCAAGCCGCCCTGCTGGTGGCCCTGACGGTAGCCGCGGGCGCCGGCTCCGGGGCCGGGGTCCTGGTCGTGCTGTCAGGCCTGGCGGGTGCCTTGGCGCCGCCGATCGCGCCCACGGTGCGGGCCCTGTTTCGCGAAGTGTTCGGAGATCCGGCGCTGCTCGACAGCGCCTACGCGCTCGACGCGGTGCTGCAGGAGGTGGTCTGGATCACCGGCCCGCTGGTGGTGGCGCTGGTGATCGCGGTGGCTTCCCCAGGCGTGGCCGTGGTGATGCTCGGCCTGCTCTACGTGGTCGGGACCTGCCTGTTCGTCCGATCGCCGCTGGCGCGTGGATCAGACGGGCGCCGCCTCTCTCACGAGCGCAGTTCCGCTCTGGCCAGCGCCGAGCTGCGGGCCCTGCTGGGTCCCGTGCTGCTGATGGGCATCGGGCTGGGGGCAATCGAGGTCGGGCTGCCGTCACTGGCCCTCCACGCCGGCTCCCGGCCGGCATCCGGCCTGCTGCTGGCGCTGTGGAGCGTCGGGAGCATGGCCGGCGGGCTGTGGTACGGCTCTCGAACCTGGCGCGCGCCGCTGGCCAGTCGCTACCGGCTGCTGCTCGGACTGGCGGTGGTGTGCACGGCACCGCTGATCGCGGCGCGCTCGATCCCAGCCGGAGTGGTCGCCGCCCTCCTGGCCGGGGTGACGATCGCGCCGGTGTTCTCCTGCCAGTACGCGCTGGTCAGCCGGGCGGTCACCCCGGGCAGCGAGACCGAGGCGTTCACCTGGGTCTCGGCGGCTCTGATCGGCGGGTTGGCGGCGGGGTCGGCAATCGCCGGCGCCACCATCGGGGCGGCGGGGGTCAGCGCGCCGTTCGTGATCGCGTGCCTGGCCTCGGTACTGGCGGCGGCCATCGCGCTCGGTCTCCGCGACCGGATTCCGCAAACCGTCTCAGGCTGAGCCTAGACCTGAGGGTGAGCCTTGAGGAATCGCTGAGGCTCATCATCTCGCGTCGTGGAAGATGATGCCGAGCGCGGTGCGCTCCCCCGCGGTGACGGTGCTCACGCCGTGGCGCAGGGCCACGCGGTGGTAACCGTTACGGCCCCGATTGGGGCGTTCACGGGTGGGGAAGATCACGAACGCGCCACGCGGCGGCCTGAGTACGTGAGCTCGGCTCTGAGCTCGGGGACGCTGCTCCAGCAGCACGAATTCGCCTCCCTGGTAGTCGCGCTCGCCGTCTGAGAGAACGGTCAGCACCTGGAAGGGAAAGAAGACCTCACCGTAGAGGTCCTGGTGTAGCGCGTTCCAATCACCCGGGCGGTAGCGCAGCAGCAGCGGCGTGGGCCGCGTCTGGCCGGCGTCAGCGCAGCGGCGCAGCAGCTCGTCGTGGGTGGGCGGAAAGTGCGGGTTCTCGCCGCTCATCAGGTCCGCCCAGCGGTTGGCGACCGGCGCCAGGCGCTCGTAGAACGCTCCCCGGGCGTCCGCGATCAGCGACGGCAGGGGGTGGGAGAAGTAGCGATAGCGGCCCTCGCCGAAGCGGTGGCGAGCCATGTCGATTGTCGAGCGAAAGCGGTCGGAGTCAAACCGGGAGGCGAGCTGGCGGCACTCGTCGCCGTCCAGCACCGGCTCGGTGACCGCGAACCCGTCGTGGTCGAGCCGAGCGCTCAGCGCGGTCCAGTCCAGGCCGGCCACGCGCTCGCCGAGATTCGTTGGGGTGGCAGTTGTCATGGAACTGAAACGACTCGGCGAGCGCCGGCGTGAGACGCTGGTCTCTCAGAGCACGGTCATCAGCGAGACGCGACCGCTGATCTTTGGCTTGGTGCGCTCGGAGTAGCGCTTGGAGCTGTCCCACTGCACCGGGTAGCTCTTGTGGTGCGGCGCGGCGGGGAACAGCTTCGCCCGGGTCTTGAGCAATCCGCACGGGCCCGAGGCGCGACCGAACTTGGTCCTGGTCACCTGCTTGCCGGCGATCGTGTAGTGGCCGTAGATGAATTTGCCGGGCGTAAAGCCCGAGAACGACCAGTTGGTCTTCTCGCTCAGAGCCCGCAGCCCCGGCTGCTTTTTGGTCGAGCCGTGAAAGACGCCCAGCGGCGCGACGGCCGCCGCGGCCGTCGCCTGGACGACCCCGTCGCTAGCGGTCAGGGTGACGGTCTTCTGGCCCGGCGAGCTGAAGAACGGAGTCGGGGCGCTCGTCGCCAGCCGGAAGGCCCCGGCGGGATTCACGGCGGCCTGGGTCGCGACTGAACCGTCGTCGCTGCTGACCAGGACCATGCTGCCGGGCGTGAAGCCGGCGCCGCTGAGGACCATCGTCGGGGGCTTCTTGGCGGTCCGGACGTAGCACGCCTTGTTCACGCTCAGGGTTGCCGCTGGCGCTCCCGCCGCCAGCGCCCCCGAGCCGAGCACAGTGCCCAGAGCGACGCCGATGCCGATGAGCCGGCGCCCCGCGCCGGCGGATGCGCAGATGCGCATTTGCCTCCCCAGAGTGTGGTTTGCCAGTACTGCCGACCGCAGCGGCAGTGTAGACGCGAGCTGGGGTGAGGCGCTCGTTGACGACTCTGACCTGCATCTGATATATCAGAGCCGATGGCGAGTTTTGAATCCAGGCCGCTGCCGCTCACCCAGCGCGTTGTGATCATCGGGGCCGGGATCGTCGGCAACAGCGTCGCCTACCACCTGACGCAGCTCGGCGAGACCGAGATCACGCTGATCGACAAGGGACCGCTTCCCAACCCTGGGGGGTCCACTGGGCACGCTTCCAACTTCATCTTCCCGGTCGACCACTCCAAGGAGATGACCTCGCTGACGCTGGAGAGCATGCGCCAGTACAAGGAGCTAGACGTGTTCATCGAGTCCGGCGGCATCGAGGTGGCTCGGACCGAGGAGCGGATCCAGGAGCTCACGCGGCGGATCGTCTCGGCCCGCACCTGGGGGATCGAGCCGGTGTCGCTGCTGACTCCGCAAGAGATCAGGGAGCTCGTCCCGTTCATCAACGAGGAGCTGTTGCTGGGCGGCTTCTACACCCCCGGCGCCGGGGTGGTCGACTCGCTGCGGGCAGCGACGATCATGCGCGAGCGGGCGATCGAGGCCGGGATGACCGTCTCTGCCAATACCGAAGTTGTGGGCCTCGACGTCGAGCGAGGCGCTGTGCGCCGGGTGCGCACCGATCGCGGCGACATCGAGGCAGAGCGCGTGGTCATCGCCTGCGGGTGCTGGAGCCCGCGGATCGCCCGCATGGCCGGCGCCAACATCCCGCTTACTCCGGCCGTGCACCAGATGATCGACATCGGGCCGGCACCCAGGTTCGCCGATGCCCAGGGAATGATCGAGTTCCCGATCGTGCGCGACATGGACACCAATATGTACGAACGGCAGGAGGGGACGGGACTGGAGATCGGCTCCTACGCGCACCGCCCGATCATGATCGACGCCGACGAGATCCCTTCGATTGCGGAGTCGGCGCTGACCCCGACCGAGCTCCCGTTCACCCAACAGGACTTCGAGCTGCAGATGGAGCAGGCGCTGGAGCTGATGCCCGAGATCGTCGGCGACGAGAGCGTTGGGGTGAAGTACGCGATCAACGGGTTGCTGTCGGTGACACTCGACGGGCTGCCGTTGATCGGCGAGACGCCAGAGGTGCGGGGTCTGTGGTCGGCGACGGCGATCTGGATCAAGGAGGGACCGGGAGCGGGCAAGAGCGTGGCCGAGCTGATGGTCCACGGCGAGAGTGAAATCGACATCTACGACTCGAACATCGCGCGGGCCTATCCGCACCAGAAGACCAAGGTCCACGTCCAGGCGCGGGCCGCCGAGGGCTTTAACAAGATGTACGGGATCGTCCACCCGTCCGAGCAGTGGGAGTCAGACCGGCGGGTCAAGCTGCCGCCGTTCTACGAACGCGAGCAGGAGCTCCGCGCGGTCTTCTACGAGGCCGCCGGCTGGGAGCGTCCCCACTGGTATGAGTCAAACGTGCCCCTGCTCGAGGAGTACGGCGACCGCATCAACCGCCGCGAAGCCGAGTGGGAGGCGAGGTGGTGGTCGCCGATCATCAACGCCGAGCACCTCGCCCTGCGCGACCGCGCGGGCTACATCGATTTGACCGCGTTCGCGATCTTCGACGTCGTCGGCCCCGGTGCCCTTGACACGGTCCAGCGGGTGGCCATGCGTCAGATGGACGTCGCTGTGGGCCGGGTCGTTTACACGCCCATCCTGCTGCCCTCAGGCGGCTTCAAGGCCGACCTGACGATCATGCGCCTGGCCGACGACCGCTTCCGGGTGGTGACCGGAGGCGGCTGGGGGATGTCAGATCTGAAGTGGTTCTCAGACCATCTTCCCCCCGACGGCTCAGCGCAGGTCCACGATCAGACCAACTCGTGGACGACGCTCGGCCTGTGGGGTCCTCGCGCCCGCGACATCCTGGCCAGCGTGACCAGCGATGACGTCTCGGCTGAGGGGTTCCCGTTTGCCCGGTGGAAGTCGATCGAGGTCGGCCCGCTGGAGGTCATGGCCTCCCGGATCTCCTACGTCGGAGACCTCGGCTGGGAGCTGTATGTGCCGATCGAGCAGGGGGCGCGGCTATGGGACATGATCGCCGAGGCGGGGATGCCGTACGGCGCCGTTGCCGTGGGGGCCGGCGTCTACGGCACCACCGGCCGGCTCGAGAAGTGCTACCGCGCCTATGGGGCCGAGCTCGAAGGCGAGTACAACGTGGTCGAGGCCGGGATGGCCTGGGGGAAGGTCAAAGCGCAGGACTTCATCGGCAAGGAGGCGCATCTCGCCCAGCGCCAGACCGAGCCGGCGGCCCACATGTGCACACTCACCGTCGACGACCACACTTCCAGCTCGGGGGTCAAGCGCTACATGCTCGGCGGCGAGCCGATCCTGAGCCCGGATGGCGAGCCGATCACCGACGCCAAGGGCCGCCGTTCCTACGTCACCAGCGCCGGCGCCGGCCCTTCGGTGGGCAAGCACATCCTGATGAGCTATCTCCCGGGCGCCCACGCCAAGGAGGGTGAGAAGCTGCAGGTCGAGTACATGGGCGAGCGCTATCCGGTGACAGTCGCTGTGGCCGGTTCGACGCCGATCTTCGATCCCGACAACTCGCGCGTGCGCTCGTGAACGTTCTCGTCAGCGTCAAGCGGGTCCCCCTGACCGGCGGCAAGATCACGCTGACCGAGGACCAGCGGGCGATTCAGACCCGCCACCTCGGCTTCACGGTCAGCCCGCACGAGGAGTGCGGCGCCGAGGAGGCCATCCGCCTGGTCGAGCAGCACGGCGGATCGTCCACCGTGCTGACGCTCGGTCCGCCCGAGGCCGAGGAGCAGCTGCGCGACATGATGGCGATCGGGATCGATCGCGGGATCCACCTGGTCACCGACGGGGAGGAGTGGGATCCGCAGGCCACCGCTGCCGCGATCGTCGAGGCGATCCGCGCCGACGAGCAGGGCCACGACCTGCTCCTGTTCGGAAACGAATCGGCCGACGCCGGCAACTACCAGGTGGCGATCCGGGTCGCTCAGACGCTCGGGTTGCCGTGCGTCACCGGGATCAAGGCGATCACCGTCGAGGGGGAGATGCTGCGCTGCGAGCAGGAGGTCCCCGGCGGCCGCGATGTCTTCAGGGTCCCGATGCCGGCCGTGGTCACGGTCAAGGAGGGCATCAACCTGCCGCGCTACCCGTCGGTCCCGGGGCGGATGCGGGCCAAGCGCAAGCCGGTGGCGTCATCGCAACCGCAGCGCCCACAGCCCAGGCTGGAGATGGTCCGGCTGGTGCTTCCAGAGACGTCGAGCAAGCAGGCCGAGGTCCTGGGCCACGGCCCCGACGCGGCGCCCGCCGTGGTGGGGATCCTGCAGCAGATCGGAGTGATGTAGCCGGTGATCCTGGCCTTCGTGGAAGATCCCGCCGACGAGCTCTCCCAGCAGGCGGTGACCTTCGCCGCCGGGCTCGGCGACGAGGTGCAGCCGATGGCGATCGACGACCCGGTGTACGCGCCGGCGGCCTGGGCGCAGGCGATCGTCGACCAGGTGCAGCGGCGCTCGCCTTCGGCGGTGGTCGGTCCGGGGACCGAACGCGGCAACGAGGTGCTGGCTCACGTCGCGGCCAAGCTCGACCAGCCGATGGCCGCCAACTGCACCGCGGTGACGCCGGGCGACCCGCCCACGGTGCTCCGGGTGCGCTGGGGCGGCAGCCTGCTGGAGGAGGCCACGGCGCACGGTTCACCGTTGCTTTTGACGGCCGCCGCGCACGCGGTGGCCGCCGAACCGATCGCCGACATCGAGCTGGTGGCGGTCAGCGAGGCGGCTCGCGACCTCGATCGGGTGGTGCGGGTGGTAGAGCGCGTGGAGGCATCGACGGCCGGTGTGTCGCTGACCGACGCCGACGTGGTGGTCTCCGGCGGCCGCGGCGTGGGCTCGGCCGAGGGCTTCTCGGTGATCGAGGAGCTGGCCGAGCTGCTCGGCGGGGCGGTGGGATGCTCGCGAGCCGTGACCAGTGCCGGCTGGCGCCCCCACACCGACCAGGTGGGCCAGACCGGCACCAAGATCTCGCCGGAGATCTACATCGCCTGCGGGATCAGCGGCGCGACCCAGCACATGGCCGGGTGCAAGGGCGCCAAGCGGCTGCTGGCCATCAACCCCGATGGCGAGGCGTCGATCTTCGCCAGTGCCGACTACGCGGTGATCGGCGATCTGCACGAGGTGGTCCCGGCGATCTCGGCTGAGATCAGAAAGGCGAGAGGGACATAGGGGTTCTGATCGCCGCCGTCGTGCTCGCGGCGCTGCTCGCCGCGAGCGTGGTGTTGTTTGTGGTCCGGGTCAGGTTCCTGGTGGCGCTGGTCAGGGCCGCGGCCCCGGTGAGCCGGGCCGACGACGTTCCCCGGCGGGTTCGCAACGAGGCGACGGTGGTGCTCGGCCAGCGCAAGCTGCTGCAGCGCTTCGGCCCCGGGCTGATCCACGCCTTCATCTTCTGGGGCTTTCTCGTCCTCGGCCCGACGATCGTGATCGCGATGATCGGGGCCGTCGACAAGCACGCCACGTTCCCGTGGCTCGGCCATCAGGGCTGGTACGCGTTCCTGGTCGACGTGTTCGCCGTGCTGGTTCTGGTCGGAGTGCTCAGTGCCCTGTGGATCCGCAAGGTCCAGCGCCCGCAGCGTTTCCGCGGCAGCCACCTCGGCGAGGCAGACCTGATCCTGGCCCTGATCGCCACGATCGCCACGACGCTGCTGCTGTGGCACGCCACCCGGATCGCGCTGGGGCTCAACGAGTGGCCGGCATCCTCGGCGCCGGTGTCGAACCTGCTCTCGCACCTGTTCGCCGACAGCCAGGCCACCCGGGTTCTGGAGCGGGTGTTCGTGTGGGCACACGTGGTCACGATCCTCGCCTTCCTGGCCTACCTGCCCCGCTCCAAGCATCTTCACATCGCGACGGCGGCGTTCAACGTCTGGTACGGCCGGACCGGTCCCGGCGGCAGGCTCGAGCCACTTCGCTTCGACGATCCCGACGTGCCCGAGGAGGAGATCCGGTTCGGGGCCGGGACTGCCGCCGACCTGACCTGGAAGGAGATGCTCGACACGTTCTCGTGCACCGAGTGCGGCCGCTGCCAGGACGCCTGCCCGGCCTTCGCCACCGGCAAGATCCTGTCGCCCAAGCTGGTGATCATGGGCCTGCGAGATCAGGTGTTCGCCGATGGGGGAGCGCTGGTACGACCGCGCGAAGGCGCGGAGGCAACCGCCCCCGAGCTGGCGTCGCTGGTCCCGGGCGCGGTCCCCGAGGAGTCGGTGTGGGACTGCGTGACCTGTGGAGCCTGCGTCCAGGCCTGCCCGGTGTCGATCGAGCATGTCGATCACATCGTCGACCTGCGCCGTCACCTGGTGATGGTGGAATCGAGCTTCCCGACCGAGTCAGAGCCGATGCTCCGCGACGTCGAGCGGGCCTCTAACCCCTGGGGCAAGGCGCAATCCGAGCGCGCCGACTGGGCGGCGGCACTCGGGGTCCGGGTCCTCGAGCCCGGGGACCCGCCGCCGGAGTACCTCTACTGGGTGGGTTGCGCGAGCTCGTTTGACGAGCGGGCCCGCAAGACCGCCGAGTCAACCGCCAAGCTGCTCCTGGCCGCCGGCGTGGAGTTCGCCATCCTGGGACCGAGGGAAGCCTGCACCGGGGATCCGGCGCGGCGGATCGGCAACGAGTACGTGTTTCAGGCCTTTGCCGAGCAGAACGTGGCCACGCTCAACGAGGCCGGCGTGACCAAGATCATCGCCAACTGCCCGCACTGCTTCAACACGCTGGGCAACGAGTACCCGGACTTCGGAGGTGACTACGAGGTCATCCACCACTCCGAGGTCCTGTCTCGGCTTGTCGCCGAGGGCCGGCTGACGCCGCGGCGTGACGAGGGGCTCCAGGTCACCTACCACGACTCCTGCTACCTGGCCCGCCACAACGACGTGCTGGGGCCGCCCCGAGACCTGGTGGCCGCGGTCGGCGAGCCGGTGGAGATGGAGCGCAGCGGCAAGCGGACGTTCTGCTGCGGCGCCGGCGGCGCCCACATGTGGATGGAGGAGCGCGGTACGGCGATCAACGACAACCGCGTCCGCGAGGCGGCGGCGACCGGGGCCGAGACGCTGGCGGTGGCGTGTCCGTTCTGCACGGTGATGCTCGACGACGGCGTCCAGAGCGCCGGAGCGCCGCTGCGGGTGGTCGACGTGGCGACGCTGCTGGTGGAGTCGATCGACGGATGAGCTGGCCTCGAGCGTGCGTCGGTCAACTGTGCCGGCCGCCAGCAAAACGGCGCCTCGAATTCCCCCGTTCCCGCCATTGCGTGGAAAGTTCGCCGGGTCGGAGAGAGATTTTCCACATTCGGCCCGTCCAGCGGGCAACCGGTGGAAAATCTAGCTCGCCGGTGACGATTTTCCACGCTTTGCGCGTGGAGGGAGTTGGGGAGCGAGCAATCGGGGCCGCGGGGGCTTAGCGCGGCCGGGTCCGGGTGCCCGACGCCCGCGAGGGTGTGGCCTTCTGTTGGTGGCGAACTTGGGCGGTGAACGCGTAAGCTCAGCTTTCGCCCCGCAGGCAACGAAAAGAGAGGCGGATCGGCGATGGCTTTCGGACCCGACGAGCTGGCAAGCGCAGCCCACGACCACCTGCTGCTGCAGTTCTCTCGCAACGGCGCCTACGGCCCCGATGGGTCCGATCTTGTCGTGCTCGAGCGCGGCGAGGGGCCGTATGTCTGGGACACGCGGGGGCGGCGCTACATCGACGGCTTGTCGTGCCTGTTCTGCTGTCAGATCGGCTACAGCTACGGGGGTGAGATGGCCGAGGTGGCGGCGGCCCAGCTCAACCGCCTGCCCTTCAACACCACCTGGGGCACCGCGCATCCGCCGGCCATCGAGCTCGCAGCCCGCCTGGCCGAGCTGGCCCCCGGCGAGCTGAATCGGGTGATGTTCACCTCAGGGGGTTCGGAGTCGGTCGAGGCGGCCTGGAAGCTGGCCCGGCTGTATCACGTCGCCAACGGCGAGCCGCAGCGGATCAAGGCGATCGCCCGCGATCGTGCCTACCACGGCGTAACCTTGGGCGCGCTGGCGCTGACCGGCGTGGCCTCTAACAAGGAGCCGTTCGGGGAGCCAGCGATCCCGGTGGCGCGGATCTCCAACACGGGCCGCTTCAGGGTCGGGGACGGCGACGACGACGCCGCCCTGTGCGCGCGTCTGCTCGACGAGCTCGAGCGGACGATTCAAAACGAGGGGCCGGATCAGATCGCGCTGATCATCGCCGAGCCGGTGCAGAATGCCGGCGGCTGCCTCGAGCCGCCGGCCGGATACTGGGAGGGACTGAGGACGCTGGCCGACCGCTACGGGATCCTGCTCTGCGCCGACGAGGTGATCACCGGGTTCGGCCGCCTCGGCGAGTGGTTTGCCGCGTCGCGCTACGGTGCCCGACCCGATCTGCTCACGGTGGCCAAGGGGCTGACCTCGGCCCATGCCGCGATGGGCGCGGTGCTGGTGTCCGATCGGGTCGCCGAGCCCCTGTACGAGCCGGGGCGGATGCTGGTCCACGGGATCACGTTCGCCGGGCACCCGGTCTCGGCGGCCATCGCCCTGCGCAACCTGGAGATCTTCGAGCGCGACGGGGTGCTCGAGAACGTGCGGGCCCTGGAGGGCCACCTGCGCTCGCGGATGCAGGAGCTGACCTCGTTGCCGATCGTGGCCGACGTCCGCGGCGCCGGCTTCTTCTGGGCCGCCGAGCTGGTCAAGGACGAGCGCAACACTCGCTTCGACGCCGACGAGCGCGAGCGGCTGGTCCGCGGGCTGCTGCCGCGCGAGCTGGTCGAGGCCGGGCTGATCGCCCGGGCCGACGATCGCGGAGAGCCGGTTCTGCAGATCGCCCCGCCGCTGATCTGCGACGCCGCTCAGCTCGACGAGATCGTCGACGCGATGGCCGCGGTACTGACGGTCGCCGGCAAGGAGATGGCCCCCGCGGCCGCCTCGCGCTAGGCAAACGCGTCGACCGGTCCGTGATCGCGATCCGCGTCGCCGCAAGCCGGTGACCACTCCGCGCCGAGCAGCCGCTCGAGGTCTCGCTCCAGCCCGGCGTTGCCCACCGTGACGACCTGGAGGGGGAGCTCGAGCACCGCGGCGGCGCGCTCGGCGCAGCGGCGGGTGGCCGGGGTGGGGCGCTGGGCCAGCCAGATCACTCGCGTGTAGTGGGCGAAGTAGTCGCGGCGCAGGTCGGGATGGCGGTCCAGCCCGAGCTCGCGGACGACCGTGTGCTCGAAGGTCCGAGCCAGGAAATCGGTCAAAAAGTACGTCCCCGGCTCCTCGGCGAGCGCGGCTTTCACCTCGTCGCGTCCCAGCACGTCGTAGCACGTGTCGCCCCGCAGGCGCGGGAGGTCGTCGAGCGCGCCCTGGGTGCCGCAATCGCCGTAGGCCACCGCCACGACGTCGCGGCCCCGCGAGGCCTCGGCGACGGCGGCGGCGATCCGCTCCGGGCGGTTGTGCAGCAGCGCCGGCACGGGCACCACCTCGACCTCCCAGCCGCGGCGAGCCGCGATCCTGCGCACGTCGAGTGCCAGCGCCCCGCAGGCGATCACCGTTGCGGGGGGCCGTTCGTAGCCACTCATCCCGGGAAGGCCAGCTGGTCGATGAACAGGTCGTTGAAGTCGGCGCGGCCGGAAAGCTCCACGTACTCCACCTCGCGGAGGATCGACTGGGCCTCGGCGCGCTCGCGCAGGGACAGCGCCGCGATCTTGGCCCCCTCACCGGCCACGTTTCCGGCCGAGACGATCCGTGGCAGGGCCAGCTTGGGCACCAACCCGATGCGAACCGCGCTGAGGGGAGTCAGATAGGCGCCGAAGGACCCGGCCAGCAGGACCTGGGTTATCTCATCGGGCTCGACGCCGAGGTCGCGGAGCAGGATCTGCCAGCCGGTGGCGATTGAGGCCTTGGCGAACTGCAGCTCGCGCACGTCGCGCTGGGAGAGGAACACCGAGGACGACGGGTCGCGGCCGCGCCAGTGCAGCACGAACACGCGCTCCTCGCCGATCTTGGTCAGCCGCTGACCCAGCTCGGGGAGCAGGTTGGCGGCATCCTCGTCGGGTATGAACCGGCCGGAGTGATCCAGCAGCCCGCAGTGGGCCAGCTCGGAGACGGCATCGACGAGCCCGGAGCCGCACATCCCCACCGGCTCGACATCGCCGATGACCTCCAGAGTCAGGTCGCCCTCGGCGATCGAGACGCCCTCGATGGCCCCCTCGGCGGCCCGCATCCCGCAGCGGATCTGCGCGGCCTCGAAGGCCGGGCCGGCCGGCGCCGCGGTGGCCAGGACCCGGTCCACCGAGCCCAGCGCGATCTCGCTGTTGGTTCCGACGTCGATGAACAGCCGCAGCCGGCGGTCGCGCGTCAAGCCGGTGGCCAGCATCCCGGCGACGATGTCGCCGCCGACGTACGCGCCCAGCGACGGGAACACGAACGCCGGCGCCCGCGGGTGCACCGAGACCCCGAACTCGACGGCCTGGACGGGGGGAAACTCGTGCGTGGCGACCACGAACGGGGCCATCGAAAGAGGCTCGGGATCGATCCCCAGGGCCAGCTGCATCATCGTCACGTTGCCGCAGACGGTGACCTCGTACACCTCGGCGGGATCGACACCGCCTTCGACGCAGACCTCTTCGCACAACGTCGCCATCGTCTCGTGGGCGCGGGCGCGCAGCGCGCCCAGCGCGAGCTCGTCCATCATCGTCGCCGAGATCCGGGTGATCACGTCGGCGCCGTAGGGCTGCTGGCGGTTGAGCATCGAGCGAACCGCCGCCGGCTGTCCGCTGTCGAGATCAAGCAGTGTCGCCACCACCGTGGTCGTTCCCAGGTCGAAGGCGATCGCGAACCGGCGCGCGGTGGTGTCGCCGGGTTCGAGCGCGATCAGCTCCTGATCGCAGACCACCGCGGTGACGTCGAAGTGGGCCTTTCGCAGCACACCGCCGAGCTCGCGCAGCAGCTCGAGCGAGGCGGTCGGCTCGAGATCCTCCAGCGCGTCAAGCACGCGCTGCAGGTCGGGCCGCTGGTCCTCGAGCGTGGGCTCCTCGAGCACGAGGTGGCGCTTTTGCACCGATGGGCGCAGAATCACGTGGCGCCCGACCCCGACCAGCGCCGCCTTGGGGCGGGTCTGCAGCGGCGGGACCTCGATCACCAGGTCACCGCGCACGCCGGCCCGGCAGGCCAGCCGCCAGCCGTTGCGCAGCTCGTCGGCGGTGAACGCCCGCGGGTCAACCGGGCCGACCGGGACGTCCCCGGATACGACGCGGACCTTGCACTTCTTGCAGGTCCCATGACCGCCGCAGGTGGAGTCGATCGCGATCCCGTTCCAGCTGGCGGCATCGAAGATCGGCGTCCCGCTGGGGACCCGGACCTCGCCGCCGTCGGGCAGAAAGCGCAGCCGCACCCGCTGGGCGCCATCCGCCGGGGACGGGACGTCGACACGCTCCGGCGCCCGGGGGCGGGGGGACGGTGTGCTCACGCGGTTGCGGTCTCCTGAGCCGCGACGGCGGCCTGCCGGGCCCGGTGCGCGGCGATCCAGCTGGACCCCCAGGGGTCGTGGCCCAGCAGCAGGTCGGCGGCGCGGACCGCCTCCACGCAGACCGGGGCCGTCGACATGATCGCGCTGGTCAGCCCGGCGGCCATCGCCATGGGGAGAAAGGCCGCGTTCAGGACATGGCGCTGGGGCAGCCCGAAGGAGACGTTGGAGGCCCCCAGCGACATGTTGACCCCCAGCTCGTCGCGGATCAGGCTGATCGTCGCCAGCGTCGTGGTCACCGCCTCGGTGTCGGCCCCCACGGTCATGGCCAGCGGGTCGATGATCACGTCCTCGGTGGCGATCCCGTGATCGTTGGCCGCGCTGACGATCTTGCGGGCACATTCGAGCCGTTTGGCGGGGGTCTCGGGAATCCCGGTCTCGTCGTTGGCCAGCCCGATCACCGCCGCGTCGTACCTGGCCACCAGCGGCAGGATCTCGTCCAGCCGCTCGTCCTCGGCGGTCACCGAGTTGACCAGCGCCCGCCCCTCGTAGACCGACAGCCCGGCCTCGAGCGCCTCGATCACCGACGAGTCGATGCAGATCGGAACGTCCACCGCCGCCTGCACGGTGCGGAGCATCGACTTCAGCAGATCGGGTTCGTCGACGAGCGGGATGCCGGCATTGACGTCGAGCATGTTGGCCCCGGCCGCCACCTGCGCCGTGGCATCGAGCGTCACGGTCGAGAGGTCACCGCCGCGCAGCTCCTCGGCAAACCGCTTGCGCCCGGTGGGGTTGATCCGCTCGCCGATCACGCAGAACGGCTGCTCGGCGCCGATCGTCACGCTAGCGGAGCGCGACCGAAGCACTGTATCCATTGGTCTCTCTTTCGATTCGGGGCGGGATTCCCAGACGTGTGCACAACTTGGCGATGCCGGCGTCCTTGCGGAACGAGATGAAGTGAAGGCCGGCCACGCCCGGCTGGGCGAGCGCGTGGGTGGCCAGCTCGTAGGCGATCTCGAAGCACTCGGCCTCCGGGTCGGAGGCCTGCTCGACGCGCCGGACCATCTCGGGCGGTACGTCGAGCCCGGGGACGCTGGTGGCGACGAAGCGCATCCCGCCGACCGTACGCAGGATGCAGATCGACGGGATCAGGGCAATCCTCCGGCTGATGCCGGTGTCATACGCGGTGCGCATGAATCGCTCCAGGAGCTCGGTCCGGAAGCAGAGCTGCAGTTGCAAGAAGCGGGCGCCGGCCATCGCCTTCTTGGCCGCACGGCGCACGCGATAGTCCAGCGGCGGGGCGCTCGGGTTCTCGACCGCCCCGACGAAGAAGTGCGGCGCGGGGGAGATGTGCCGTCCGGAGAGATAGCGCCCGCGATCCAGCCCGCGGGCCAGCGCCACCAGCTGCACCCCGTCGACGTCGAACACGCGTCGCGTCTCGGGCTCGTCGCCAGCGGTCACGTCATCGCCGGTGAGGCAGCAGATGTTCTCGATCCCGTGCATGGAGGCGCCCATCAGGTCGGCCTCCAGCGCCAGCCGGTTGCGATCCCGGCAGACCAGCTGCATCACCGGCTCGGCTCCCGCCGCCAGCAGTCCGATGGCCACCGCCAGCGGCGAGCAGTGCGCGTGGGCGGAGGGGTTGTCGGTGGCGTTGAAGGCGTCGGCGAAGGCGCGCATCGGCTGCAGCTGGCGCACGATCTCCTCCTTCCCGCCGCCATCGATGACCGGCATCTCGGCGGTTACGACGAACTCCCCGGCGTCGAGCTTTCGCTCAAGGTTCGACATCGGCCCAGCCCGCGGGCACCTGCCGGTCGCGACCGCTGAACAGGTTCAGCCAGGAGGAGGTGCCCTGCAGCGAGTTGTCGACCGGCGGCCGCAGGTCGTCGACGTGGCCGCGCCACAGCGGCAGGCGGTCCGCACGCTCCACCGCCTTGAGCCAAACGCAGCGCATCTCGGGCTTGACCTCGCAGTGGCCGTTGGCCCGCACCCCGCCGCAGGGTCCGTTGCGCAGCGTCTTGGGGCAGGTCATCGGGCAGGTCATCCCGGTCGAGTGCAGGACGCACTGACCGCACATCTGACACCCCCAGACGGGCTTTTTGACCACATGCTCCAGCCGCGCCACCATGCGGGCCGCGGTGCTCACGCCGGTACCTTCTCGCGCCGGAGCTCGATCAGCTCCTTGGCCTTCTTCACCGCCGAGGAGGCGTCGGCCGAGTAGCCGTCGGCGCCAACGGCGTCGGCGTATTCCTGGGTCACCGGCGCGCCGCCGACCATCACGATCACTTCGTCGCGGATGCCGGCCTTCTCGAGTGCGTTTATGTTGGCCTTGAACATCGGCATGGTGGTGGTCAAAAAGGCCGAGAAGCCGACGATGTCAGGGCTGTGCTCGCCGATCTGCTCGACGAAGCGCTCCGGGGGCACGTTGACGCCGAGGTCGATGACCGTGAAACCGGCTCCCTCGAGCATGATGTTGCAGAGGTTCTTGCCGATGTCGTGGACGTCGCCCTTGACCGTGCCCATCAGGAAGGTCCCGACCTGGGCGGTGCCGGACTCGGCCAGCAGCGGGCGCAGGATGTCGAGCGCGCCCTGCATCGCGCGGGCGGCGATCAGCATCTCGGGGACGAAGTAGTCACCCCGCTCGAAGCGGGCGCCGACCTCCTCCAGCGACGGGATCAGCGCGTCGTAGAGCATGCTCTCGGGCTCGAGCCCCTGCTCCAGGCCCTCGTTGACGCCGTCCTTGACGGCCGGAGCATTGCCGACCAGCGTCTCGTCGTAGAGCAGCTGCAGGATCTCCTGGTTAGAGGCCATACGAGAATCTCCTAGTCATGCGGCGTGTTCTCCTTGCTCGGTGTTGCCAAGGCGGCGGCTCAGGAGCCGGGCCTCTTCGATCAGGATCGGCTTGAGCTCGGAGATCCGCTCGGGCGTCATGCGGATCGTCGGGCCCGAGATGCTCAGAGCCGCGACAACCTCGCCTCCGGCGCCGCGGACGGGGGCCGCGATCGCGGCCAGCCCGGACTCGAGCTCGTCGACGGCGGTCGCGAAGTCCTCCCGGCGCACCACCTCGAGCTCGGCGCGCAGCTGCTGGGGATCGGTCAGCGTCCGCTCGGTGAGTCTGGGGGTGGGGTGCACCGGGATCGTGGCGCGGCCGAAGGCCATGAACACCTTGCCGACCGCGGTGCAGTGGTAGTCGACCGACCGTCCGAGCCACTGCCCGGCGCCGAGGAAGTGACGGCTCTCGACCTGGGCCACGTGCTCCACCCCGTCGCGGGCCGGCACCGCGAGGTTGATCGTCTCGCCGCTGATCTCACCCAGCGCATCGAGCGAATTGCGCGCCAGCTCGACCACGCTGCGCTCGAGCATGCTGCGCTCGGCCACGCGCAGGATCGCCGGGCCGGGCCGCAGACGTCCCCGCTCGCCGTCCTGCTCAACCAGCCCCTGTCGCTCGAGCGCGCTCAGCAGCCGCGAGGCGGTGCTCTTGGGGATCCCGCTGGCCGAGGCCAGCTCGGTCAGCGCCACCGGCTGCTCGGACTCCAGCACGCGGACAAGCAGCTCAGCGCCACGGTCGACGGCGGTCGTGCCGCGGTGGGGTGGAGCGGCGTCGCCGTCGGCCAGAGAAACTTGGAACTGTTGTTCCACGCGGACTATATTAGGGCCGAGTTCCGCTGCGTCAAGCGCATTTAGGGCCGAGTTTCCGCCGCGTCGAGCGCCTAGAGTGAGAAATCCCCCCGAGAGGAGAACCGGCATGTTCGTAAACGCGATGCCCCGCTACGAGATCCTCAGCGAGGACGCGATGGACGTGCTCGATCGCGGGTGGCGGCGGATCGTGTCCGAGCTCGGGATCGAGTTCCTGCTCCCCGAGGCGGTGCAGCTGTTGGCCGACGCGGGCCAGATCGTGGAGGACGAAAACCGGGTCCGGTTTGACCCCGAGTTCATCCTCGAGCAGGTGGCAAAGGCTCCCCGGGAGTTCGAGCTTCAGGCCCGCAACCCGGCCAACAGCGCCCACATCGGCGGTGACCACATGGTCTTCGCCCCGGTCTACGGATGCCCGTTCATCCGCGAGGGCGATGTCCGGCGTGACGCCAAGATGGCCGACTTCGAGAACCTGGTCAAGCTCGCGCAGTCGTTTCCCGAGCTCGACTCGCCGGGCGGAACGATCTGCGAGCCCGAGGACCGGCCGCTCGACTCTCGCCACCTCGACATGGTGTTCGCTCTGCAGACGCTGTCCGATAAGCCGTACATGGGCTCGGTGACCTCGGGACCCAACGCCGCCGACACGATCAGCATGGGGGAGATCCTGTTCGGCGGCCGCGAGGCGATCGAGCGGGCTCCGGTCTCGATCTCGTTGATCAACGTCAACTCCCCGCTGCGCTACGACGACCGGATGCTGGGGGCGATGTTCGAGTACGTGCGCGCCAACCAGGCCGTGGTGATCACGCCGTTCTTGCTGATGGGTGCGATGTCGCCGGTGTCGCTGCCCGCGACGCTGGTCCAGCAGATCGCCGAGGCGCTGGCCGGGATCGCGCTGGCCCAGCTGATCCGCCCCGGGGCTCCGGTGGTCTTCGGCTCGTTTCTGTCCAACACCGACATGCAGTCGGGGTCGCCGTCGTTCGGGACCCCGGAATCGGGGATCGGGGTCCTCTGCACGGGACAGATCGCCCGCCACTTCGGACTGCCGTGGCGTGGAGGCGGCGCCCTGAACGCCTCGCAGACGGTCGACGCCCAGGCGGCCTATGAGTCGCTGATGACGTTTCTGCCCACGTTTCTGGCCGGGGCCAACTTCGTCATGCACTCGGCGGGCTGGCTGGAGGGCGGGCTGGTGTCGTGCTATGAGAAATTCATCGTCGACGTGGAGCTGCTGCGCGAGCTGCGCCACGAGTTCACCCCGCTCGAGATCGACGAGGCCTCGCTGGCCTTCGACGCGCACACCGAGGTGGGGCCGGGCGGGCATTTCCTCGGCGCCGCCCACACCCTCGAGCGCTTCCGGGAGTGCTTCTACCGCCCGCTGCTGTCCTCGACCGAGAACTTCGACCGCTGGTCCAAGCGCGGCGCGCTCGACACCACGGCACGAGCGGGCAACATCTGGCGGGAGACGGTTGAGCG
>DASXJY010000058.1:0-19285 GCA_036497115.1 Solirubrobacteraceae bacterium | reverse complement strand
CGCGTAAGGGCCGATCCGCTCGTCGTAGGTGCCGTCGGTGCGGACCGGGTTGACGACTGTCAATCCCTGCTGCTCGCCGAGTCTGAAGTCGTCCTCGCCGAACGCGATCGCGGTATGGACCAGACCGGTGCCGTCCTCGGCGGTGACGAAGTCCGCCGGCAGGACAGTGTGGCCCTTGGGGCCGTAGGCCTCGCCGGGGATGAAGTCAAACGGGGGCCGGTAGCGGGCGCCGACCAGCTCGCGTCCGGCAAACCGGTCCAAGATCTGCACCGACTCGCCGAGGACCCGTTGGGCCAGCGCCTCGGCCAGGATCTGGATCGCACCGCCGTCGACGCGCGCGCGGACGTAGGTGAGCTCCGGGTCGACGGCAACGGCGGCATTTGACACCAGCGTCCACGGAGTCGTCGTCCAGACCAGCAGTTCGTCGTCGGCCTGGGCGGCGCCCGCCGGCTCGATCACGGGCAGGCGCACGTACACCGACGGATCGACCACGTCCTGGTAGACGCCGGGCTGGCCGAGCTCGTGGCTTGACAGCGCCGTGCCGCAGCGAGGGCAGTAGGGGACCACCTTGAGCTTCTCGTACAGCAGCCCCTTGTCGTGGATCGTCTTCAGTGCCCACCAGACCGACTCGATGTAGTCGCCATCCAGGGTTCGGTAGGCGTCTGAGAGGTCGATCCAGAACCCGATCCGCTCGGTCAGCCGGTTCCAATCCTCGACATGACTGAGCACCTTCTGGCGGCAGCGGACGTTGAACTCGGCGATCCCATAGCGCTCGATGTCCTCCTTGGACTGCATCCCCAGCTCGGTCTCGACGGCGAGCTCGACCGGAAGCCCGTGGCAGTCCCAGCCGCCCTTGCGCTCGACGTAATAGCCGCACATGGTCCGGTACCGGGGGAAGATGTCCTTGAACACCCGGCTCAGCACGTGGTGGGTGGCGGGGGGGCCGTTGGCGGTCGGCGGGCCCTCGTAGAAGCCCCACTCGGGCGCTCCGGCCCGCCGACGGATCGACTCGGCGAACACGTCGCGGGCGCGCCATCGCTCCAGCACCGCCTCTTCGAGCGCGGGAAACGACGGACGGGGATCTACCGGGCGGTGCGGCTTGTTCATGGGCCGGGGATTCTAGGAACCCGCCAGCCCGCCGACTCGCCTTATGCGCCGGTATCTGCGGCCCGCCTGGCGTGCGCGGCGGCCACGGGCCGGACCCCTGGGGCCACCGGGGGCGGCACCAGCTCGGCCAGCAGCGCGTCGCGCGCCACCACCGGCATCTCGCCCAGGCGGTGGACGGTGCTGGCGCCGGTATCGGGTACGGCGCCGCGGTAGTCGAACACGGTCACCTCCCGGGCGACCGAACGCACGGCGTAGACCAGACGTCCAATCGAGTCAAGCGACACGCGGCGGCCGGTCAGGATCACCGCCTTGGGATCGAGTGCCCGCAGCGCGCGACCCAGGCGGTTGAGCTCGACGGCCGGGGTCAGCGACAGCGTCCTCAGACCGGAGCGCCGCAGCACCACCTCCAGCGCCTGGGCATACACGGCATCGAGGTCGCAGGGAGCCGAGGCGTCGAAGATCATCACGCCCTCTGACCGCGTGGCGGGCGGAGCCAACCGGCGCTGTGTGGAAAGCCAACCGGTGGCGTGGCGCCATCCAAACTCGTACTCGGCGGTGTTCGCGCCGGGGTCGAACTGGGCGGTGACCGCCTCCAGGAGCACCTCTTCGATCGTGCGCTCCACCGAACGCAGACCGAGGCTCTCCTCCAGCAGTCGGTTGGCAGTCTCCTCCTCGAACGCGGCGAAGGCTGAGATCAGCCGCGAGTGAGTCGACGGGCCCTCGCCCCGCTCGCGGGCCAGCGAGATCGCCGATGACACGTTGTGAGTCTCGGCCAGGGTCAACCGCAGGGAGTCGATCTCGGTCAACGAGTACTGACGGTGCCCGCCGGGGGAACGAAGGGGCTGCGGAAACCCGTATCGCCGTTCCCAGCTGCGCAGCGTATTGGGGCTGATGCCGAGCATGACCGCAGCCGCGTTTGTGCGAATTCCGTGCATGGCGCGGGATTTATCGCCGGTTGGCCAGACATGCGCAAGTCGCGCAAGCGGATCTGCACGCTGGGGGCCGGGGTGCGGGGGAAGGAATTCCTCGTCCGGCGTCGGTGAGTGATACGGGCGCGGGCTACCGAGGCGCTAGAGGCTCGCGCTGCGACGGGCCCCGCCGGCCTGGTGGACCGGTATCGCGATCCGAGGGTCCTCGACCAGATCGAGGATCCTCCGCTGCGCCTCGCGGGCTCCCGACGGCAGAATCCTCGTGCCCGTGCTGCGAATCCTCACGCGAGGGCCGCCGCGGCGATAGACGGCCACCGGCATCGGCCCAGCCGCCAGGCGGATCGCGTAGGCCCAGCGGGCCACGGTGTCGTCGCCGAGGTGTGAACCGGCGACCACGACCAGATTGGGGCGGTGGATCGAGACCGCGTCACCGATCCCGGCGACGCCGCGGGCGGAGAGGCTGAGCACGTTGACGCCGGCGCGAACGCAGAACAACTCCAGCGAGCGGATGTACGGCGAGTCGGGATCGAGCTCGTCGCGGGCGGCGT
Source organism: Solirubrobacteraceae bacterium (assembly GCA_036497115.1). Lineage (GTDB taxonomy): Bacteria > Actinomycetota > Thermoleophilia > Solirubrobacterales > Solirubrobacteraceae > Palsa-465. The sequence continues at coordinate 16,701 of DASXJY010000058.1, read as the reverse complement.
CGCCGACGACGATCGCGGCGGGGCGTACCGGCGGGGGCGCGAGCCGCGTGGCGCGGCGCAGCCAGTCGGCCGCCCAGTGTGCAGCGAACGCCCAGGCGGCGGACTCGACGCCGTAGCGGCGGGTGATCTCCTCGAGTGTCGGAAGCAGTACTTCCTCCACCGAGCGCTCGACCGAGCGCAGCGCCAGGGCGGCCTCGATCGCGGCGTCGGCGCGCTCACGCTCGTAGGAAACCAGCGCTCCGACCAGCGAATTGGCGTCTGCCGCAAGACCTTCTCGCGCGCGGGAGACGGCCGAGGAAATCGACAGACCTTCCTGCAGAGCGTCGCGCAGCGCGGCGATCTCGCCATGCGTGAACAACCGGTGCTTTCCCGGCGAACGCTGCGGTTTTGGGAACCCGAATCTCCGCTCCCAGGCCCGCAGTGTGTTAGGGCTGACGTTCAGCAAAGCGGCCGCTTCGCTGGTTTTTAAGTAGCGCATTCGTCCAGAAAGGTCATAGCGGACGTTGCTAGAACGGCCATTTAGGCTTAAAATTGCACGGGTTACATACAAAAATTCTGTGCAAAGCTTGTCAGCTTTAGGTAGAAGTCGCTTGGTGACGGCTCCTGCTGGCCAAGTTGAGCACAGGTCCAAAAATGCCTTTTCGAACTCACTGCCGCTCGTGGTGGCCTGCGCGTGAGGGTACATCAAGATCAGCTCCTGGCTGGTCCTTTTGGGTGGACGTGAATGAGAAGGGAGGAAAAATGAGCTGGCGCAACAACTAGTTCCCTGCTCCTGAAGTTGGCATGCCGTTGCGGACGGCGTACCGTTGTCTCATGGGATCGCCCGCGCCCCTAATGGAGGGCCGGCAACAAAGACTCCGCAGGTTGGGGACTGCCGTGATGGTGGTCGGTGTCCCCGCCTGCCTCGCGGCTGCTCTCGCGGCGGACTGGAATCGAGCGACGGTCACGAGCTTGTCGATCGTCTTAGCGGTGGCGGCGATCGCAGCCGGAGCGCTGGTGGTGAACCTAGAAGGCAGCGGCAGCATCTCCGCCTCGTTCGTGGTGATACTCCTAGCCGCGGCGCTGCTGGGACCAGCCACTGCCTGCGCGATCGCGGTGATCGCCGAGGTCGCCGCCACCGCGCGATCCCGCATCACGCGCCGCTACGCATTCGCCAGCAATGTCTTCGTGGTGCTCGTATCGGCGCTGGTGGCCGCGGAAGTCATCCGCTGGCTCGAACCCAATGGACCCTCCCAAACGCCCGGCTTCTACCTGGCCGTCGCGCTCGCCGGGGCGATCTACATGGGTTTGACATTCATGCTCGCGGCCGGCTACGGCCACGTGATGGACGGCCGTAGCTCGCTGACCTGGGGAACGTTCAAGGAGATGCTGCCAAGCCAGGCCATCAATGTCGGGATTGCTGTGGCAGGTGCCGGTATCTACCTGAGGCTTGGGTTGGCCGGGATCCTTTTCGGCCTGGTGGCGATCTTTGCCTTCTCCTACATGGCCTACCTCCTCGAGCAGTCGCGCAAGCGAGCCCAGCAGTACGTCTCGCTGTCCTGGGGGGTGCTGGCCGGCCTGATGCGTTCGCTTGACATCCGTGACGAGCGGGCGGCGCGTCACGCGGCCGCCGTGGCCCGCTTCGCCCGGGATATCGCCCGGGCGGTCGGCTGCAGCGATGCCGAGTGCGAGCTCGCGCACACCGCCGGCCTGCTGCACGACATCGGGACGTTCGCCCTGTCTGACCGCGTCGCCGAGCGCGGCCGCACCCTGACCGAGGAGGACTGGCTGGCCATCCAGCGCCATCCCGAGCTCGGGGCCGACATGCTGCGCGACCTGGGGATGTACGGGCCGGTGGCCGAGATCATTCTCGCCCACCACGAGCGGATCGACGGCCGCGGCTATCCCAACGGGCTCGCCGAGGACGAGATCCCGGAGATCGCCAAGATCATCTCGGTGGCGGAGGTGTATGACACGCTGACCGCCAGCGACACGTACCGGACTCAGATGAGCTCGTTTGAGGCCCTGACCGAGCTGCGCCGGGTCGCCGGAACGCAGCTGGACGCCCACTATGTCGAGGTCCTGGCCGACCTGTTGACCGGAGTCGGCGTCGAGTACCGCCACGCCGACATGGCCGACTTCGACGCCGAGCTCGATATGGAGCGGCGGATCAAAGAGGCGGGCGCCGGCGGTTGAGCCGGGCCGGCGTCAGCTGGCTTTGCGCTCGGCGGCGGAGTCCGTCGTCTGGCGCGTGAGCGAGCCCAGGAACTGATCGATCTGATCCTGGCTGAACCGGCGCTGCCCACCCGGAGTGCGGTAGGACTGCAGATAGCCCATGTCCGACCACCGCCGAATGGTTCCAAGCGACACCCCGAGCGCCTGCGCAGCCTGCGATGTAGACAGGCCGAGCGGGCTGCGATTGGTTTGCTTCATGAATCGCAATTCAGCGCGTTTGGGAAGCTTCGTCAAGCTCGCACAGCAATTGCACAACCTTAGGGGCTGAAGATCACGTATAGGGAGGTCTGATGATCCAAATATTGGATTGTGCAGCTTGGGCTGCAAAGGATGCCCGTTCAAGGGCCGCCCGCCGGCCCGCTACCGCCCACACGGGCCGGGAGCACTAGCTCCCCCGCGACGGGGGGTGAGACGATGGGCGGATGCGGCTTCGCCTCTACCACCACCACGACGGCGCCCGGGTCGCCTACCGGGAATCGGGCACCGGGCCGGCGCTGGTGCTGCTTCATTCGCTGGGCCTTTCGCACCGCGAGTGGGAGCCGGTCGTGGCACCGCTATCGGGGCGCTTTCGCGTCGTGCTCCCTGACCTCCCGTTGCACGGAGACTCCGAGGACCGGCCCCGCCATCCCTACAGCGCCGACTGGTTTGCCGATGTGATCGCCGGCTTCTGCCGGGAGGTGGGGGGCCCGCGGGCGATGGTGGCGGGGCACGATATGGGGGCCGAGGTCGTGCTGCTGGCCGTGAGTACCGGCCGGCTGGAGCCGCCCCGGCTGGTCCTGATGCCCAACCGGCTGCACCGTCGCGACGAGTTCGTCGCCAAGCGCGCGGCCTGGCGTGCCGCCTGCCGGGCCGCAGCGCTTCCGGGCCTCGATCGGCTGCTGTCTCACGGAGCCAAGCTCGTCTTTCGACCCGCCGTCGGCGAGCGCCTTTCGGTCCAGGGGAATCGGGCCGCCCGTGACCTGGTGCGTCACGCCTTCGCCGATGTCGGCGGCAACGGCAACCGGGCCCGGTCGTGGGCCAAGTTCGCCCGCCGCTGGCCGGTTGACGCCCAGCTTCAGCTGCTCGACGCCTACGCCGGAATGGGCATGCCGGTGCTGCTGCTGTGGGCCGAGGAGGATCCAGCGCATCCACTGGACGCCGCGCGCGAGGCTCTGGACCTGATCCCCAACGCGCAGCTTCGGACGCTTCCCGGGGCCGGGTTCCTGATCGCGTACGACGACCCGGTGGGGGTAGCCAGAGAGCTGCTCGCGTTCTGCGGATGAGCTCGCGGGTGAAGTAGCTTTGAAAGCGGAATAAGCGACGGGAAAGGACACTATGAGCGTGCAGGCCAAAGAGCAGCTCTGGGGCGGTGAGACGACCAAGGCGGTGGAGAACTTCCCCGTTTCGGGCGAGACGGTGCCAGCTCCGGTGCTGCACTGGCTGGGGCGGATAAAGGGAGCGGCCGCCCGCGTAAACGCTGAGCTTGGACTGCTCGACGCCGAGGACGCAGAGCGCATCGCCTCGGCCGCCGACCGGATCGCCGCCGGGGAGTTCGACGACCAGTTCCCGATCGACGTCTTTCAGACCGGTTCCGGGACCTCGACGAACATGAACGCCAACGAGGTGATCGCCAACCTCGCCGGCGACGGGGCCCACCCCAACGATCACGTCAACCTGGGCCAGTCCTCCAACGACGTGTTCCCGTCCGCGGTCCACCTGGCGGCCCTGGACGAGGCCACGCGCCATCTGCTGCCCGCCCTGGAGCGCCTGGAGGGCGCCTTTGAGCGCAAGGCCGAGGAGTTCGAAGACATCGTCAAGGCCGGGCGCACCCATCTGATGGACGCCGTCCCGGTGACGCTGGGTCACGAGTTCTCAGGCTACGCGGCGCAGGTGCGCGTCGGCGGCCGCCGGATCCGCAACGCGCTGCCCCAGGTGGCCCAGATCCCGCTCGGCGGGACCGCCACCGGCACCGGGCTGAACACCCACCGCGAGTTCGCGGCCCGCGTCCGGGCCAGGCTGACCGAATCCAGCGGGTTGGAGATCAGGGGTCCCGAGGATCCGTTCGAGGCGCAGGCCAACCGCGATGCTCTGGTCGAGCTCTCGGGCGCACTGAAGGTGGTCGCCGTGTCGTTTACGAAGATTGCCAACGATCTGGCGCTGATGGGCTCCGGACCCCGGGCCGGGATCGCCGAGCTGCATCTGCCTGAGCTGCAGAAGGGCTCCTCGATCATGCCCGGCAAGGTCAACCCGGTGATCCCGGAGGTGGTCCTCCAGGTGGCCGCCCAGGTAATCGGCAACGATGCGGCGATCACGATCGGCGGCATGCAGGGCAACTTCGAGCTCAACGTCCGGGTGCCGCTGATCGCCCGCAACCTGCTCGAGTCGATCACCTTCCTGGCCAGAACGGCGACCATCTTCGCCGAGAAGTGCGTCGACGGCATCGGCGCCAACGAGGAGGGTTGCCACCACTCGGCCGAGGCGACGCTCGCCGCCGCCACTGCGCTGAACCCGTACATCGGCTATGACCGGGCGACCGAGATCGTCAAGGAGGCGGCCAACTCGGGGCGGATGCTCCGCGAGGTGGCCCACGAGCACGGCGTCGACGAGAAGACCTACAACAAGGCGATGGACCTGCGCGAGATGGCGCGGGGCAACACCTAGGGTTCCCGCGCCGCCTGACTAGGTGGCCACCGTCTCGGCCCCGAGCTCGCGGGAGATCGCGACGTCAACCGAATAGTCGATCGGGACCACGATCAGCGACGGCAGGTCGAGCGTGAGCGCCGTATGGAGCCGCTGGGCGAACTCGTCGGCGTTGGCGCAGCGCCAAGCCGGCATCCCGAACGAGTCGGCAAGCTTGCAGAAGTCGGGGTTGCCGAACCCGACGTCGAAGTGACGGCCGAACTTCTTGTCCTGCTTCCAGGCGATCGAGCCGAACTGGCCGTTCTCCCAGACGATATTGACGACCGGCGTGCGCAGGCGAACCGCCGTCTCCAGCTCCTGGCAGTTCATCAAGAAGCCTCCGTCTCCGCTCACGGTGACCACCTGACGGGTGCGGTCGACGAGCTTGGCGGCAATCGCCGTGGGCAGCGCGAACCCCATTCCGGCCAGGCCGTTGGCGATCAGGACCGTGCCGGGCTCGTGGGCCGGGAAGATCCGCCCGATCCACAGCTTGTGCAGGCCGACGTCCGAGACCAGCAGGTCGTTGGGACCCAGCGCAGCGCGGATGTCGGACAGAACTCGCGGCGGGCGCATCGGGAAGTGGGTGTCATCCCGGGCCTCGCCCAGGGCGCCCAGGACCAGCTCGCGCAGGCGATCGTCTCCGAGATTCGGTGACGGCTGGCGGTTGCACCCGGCGGCGAGCCGGGCCAGCACGTGGGCGATGTCGCCGACGAGCTCGACCTCGGGAATGAAGAACTCGTCGATCTCGGCCGCCACCGTGTCGATCATCACGATCCGCTTGTTCGCGTTCGGATTCCAATGCTCGGGCGCGTGCTCGACGAGGTCGTAGCCCACGGCGATCACGACGTCGGCGTCGTCGAAACCGGCCATCGCGTAGTCACGGGCCTGCAGGCCGACCGTCCCCAGGGCATGGGGATCCTCGAAGTCGAGCAGTCCCTTGGCCATGAACGTCTCAGCGACCGGGATCCCGGTCGTGTGCACGAACGCCCGCAGGGCGCGACTGGCGTGAGCGCGGATCGCGCCGTTGCCGGCCAGGATGATCGGGCGCTCGGCGTTCATGATGATCTCGGTCGCCCGCTGGAGCTCGCGCATCCCGGGCTCGGGTTGCACAGGGGCGTGTCCGGGGAGCGGCTGGGCCTCGAGCGGCAGGGCCATGACATCCTCGGGCAGCTCGAGGTGGGTGGAGCCGGGTTTCTCGGACTCGGCGACCTTGAACGCCTTGCGGACCACCTCGGGCACGATCTCCGGGCTCGATACGCGGGCGCTCCACTTCACCACCGGGCGGAGGATTCCCAGCAAGTCGATGTACTGGTGTGACTCCTTGTGCATCCGCTCCAGGTCGGACTGTCCGGTGAGCGCCACCAGCGGAGAGCGATCGAGGAAGGCGTCGGCGACGGCGGTGACGAGATTCGTCGCTCCCGGCCCCAGCGTCCCCAGGCAGACCCCGGCCCGCCCGGTCAGCCGGCCGTAGGCGTCGGCCATGTAGGCGCCGCCCTGTTCGTGGCGAACCGGGATGAAGTCGACCGAGGAATCGGCCAGCGACTGGTTGAGATCGAGCGTCTCCTCGCCCGGGATGCCGAACACGTATTTGACGCCCTCGGCCTCCAGGCACTCCACGAACACGTCTGACGCCTTTCGCTCCGCCACTCCGGCCACCCTATCTAAACCGGGCCCGCGCTTTCGCAGCCCCTTCCCCCCGCTCCCACCGTCTAGGCTGGCCGCACCGTGCCCGGACCTCTGCTCGCGATCGACGGACCGTTCGTCCTGTACCGCTCGTTCTTCGCGCTACCCGAGTCGATCCAGGGTCCCGATGACCGGCCCGTCAACGCGCTGCTCGGCGCCGTCAACCTGATCCTGCGGATTGCCGCCGACCGCCGGCCGCGGGCGATCGTGGTCTGCTTCGGGGCCGAGGCGGCCAAGTACCGGGTCGAGCTCTATCCGGGCTATCACGCTCAGCGCCCCGCGGTGCCCGATGCGCTCGACTGGCAGTTCCAGCAGGCCCCGGAGCTGTTTGAGGCGTTCGGCTGGCTGACCGCGGCGTCCCCCGACCTCGAGGCCGACGACCTGCTCGGCTCCCTGGCCGAGTCCGAGGTGGCCGCGGGCGGCCGGGCCCTGATCATGACTGGCGACCGCGACATGTACCAGTGCGCCGGCGAGCGGGTGACCGTCGTGTACCTCAAGCAGCGGTCGAGCGGCTTTGAGGAGGTCGATCCGGCGGAGGTCCGCAAGCGCTACGGGATCGCGCCCGAGCTGGTGCCCGACTTCATCGCGCTGCGCGGCGACCCCTCCGACGGTCTTCCCGGCGCCCCGGGGATCGGCGCCAAGACCGCCGCCGACCTGCTGCAGCGCTACGGGTCGCTGGAGGGCGCGATCGCCAAGGCCTGGCAGGAGCGCCCGCGGGTCACCGCGGCGCTGACCGAGGGAGCCGACGAGCTGAGGGCGTTTCGGGAGATCGCCACGTTGCGCACGACCCGGGTGGAGCTTCCCGAAGACCGCGAGACCGATCTGGCCGGCGGGGCCGCGGCGGCGCGGCGCTACGGGATGAACCGGCTCGGGGAGCGGCTCGAGAGCGCCGACTCGCTCGGGGACCTCTAGCTCCGGCCGGGCCTTACGGGGTGAAGCGCACGGTGATCACGTCACCGTCGGCGATCACGTAGCTGCGCCCCTCGATCCGCAGCGTCCCCCGGTCCCGCGCCGCCGCGTAGCCGCCGGCATCGCGCAGCCGATCCCAGGAGATCACCTCGGCCCGGACGAAGCCGCGCTGGATGTCGGAATGGATCAGGCCGGCGGCATCCCACACCGAGCGTCCGTGGCGCAGGTGCCACGATTGAGCCGGCTTGTCCTCACCCGCGGTGAAGAACGCCACCAGCGCCAGCAGCGAGAACGCCCCCTGGACCACCGTCTGCAGACTCGACTCCGCGACACCCAGGTCGTCGCGCATCGCGGCGGCATCTTCGGGGCTCAGCTCGGCCAGCTCGGCCTCCAGCCGCGCCGAGACGGCCACCACTCCGGCTCCCTGGGTGGCGGCGTGGTCGGTGATCGCGCGGGGCACCTCGTCGCTGCCCTCCTCGACGTTGACCACGAACAACACCGGCTTGGCGGTCAGCGGCGAGAGCAGGGCCATCGCATCTCCGGCGTCCGCGGGGGGTGGCACGATCCGCGCCGGGCGCCCGGCCTGGAGTGCCTCGATCAGCTCCCTGAGCCAGGCCGCCTCGACGGCAGCGCGGCGGTCACCGCTCTTGGCCGTCTTGGCCACCCGTTCCAGCCGGCGCTCGGCCTGCTCGAGGTCGGCGTAGACGAGCTCGGTCTCGATCGTCTCGATATCGGCCAGTGGATCCACCCGGCCCTCGGGGTGGACAACGTTGGGGTCCTGATGGGCACGGACGACGTGGACGATGGCGTCGGTCTCGCGGATGTTGGCGAGAAACTGGTTGCCCAGCCCCTCCCCGCGGTGTGCCCCGGCCACCAGTCCGGCGATGTCGTGGAAGGCGATCGTGTCCGGAACCACCTTGGACGCGCCCACGACCTCAGCGACCACGTTCAGTCGCTCGTCGGCCACCGGGACGATGGCGACGTTGGGCTCGATCGTCGTGAAGGGGTAATTTGCGGCGTCGGCGGCCACCCCGGTGAGGGCGGTGAACAGCGACGACTTGCCGGCGTTGGGCATGCCGACGATCCCGACCTTCATCGGCACAAAGCCTCACCCCCTGAGCCCGGGGCGGCGGCTAGCGGCAGTTGGTGATCGGGTGAGACCGGCGTCGGCACGGCCGGAGACTGTACGACGCGGCGGTGACCGCGCGCCTACCTCGCACGATCACCGCCGCGTGGCCTCGTCGCGCGCCTCCCGCCACCGCCTCCCTCAAGCGCGCGCCGGCGCGGCCGCGCCCAGCCGCTGGGGCGAGTCGTCGTCGCAGGTGGCGAAGAACCCGCCGATCACGTCCAGCAGCTGCTCGATCCCGTCGGCGGCGTAGAGAATCGGTTGGTACTTGGTGATGTCGTAGTCCAGGACGCCCATCTGGGCGATATTCAGCGGCCGGATCTCGGCGCCGCGGAACTCCTCGATCTCCCCGTAGGACGACAGCAGGCCGGCGCCGTACGCACGCAGTTCGCCGTGCTCGTAGAGCACGCCGAACTCGATCGTGAACCAGAACACGGTGGCGAAGAAGTCCCGGCCGGCCTGGGTCTCCAGCCGCCGGGCCGCGTGACCGGCCAGCCGGTTGAGCTCGGCGAGTCGCGGGCTGGCCAGCATCGAGCCGTGGCCGATCACCTCGTGGACGAGGTCGGGCTCCGGCGTGTACAGCGGGCGCGCGTGGTGGCGGATGTACTGCGTAGAGTGAAAGATGCCGTCGGCCAGCGAGCCGTAGAACTCCTCGAACGGCACCAGCCCGGCTGCGGGGTGATATTCAAACCCGGTCAGCGGCCGCAGCAGGTCGCCGACTTCATCCAGTTGGGGGATGTGGTCGGCCGGGAGGGCGAGCTGGGCGGTCGCCGAGCGACACTCCGCGCAGGCGAGCCGCTCGTGCTTTGCCGCCAGCTCCCGGCAGACCGTACGCCAGACCTCCTCTTCCTCCTCGGTGTACTCGACATGCGGGATCGGCTGGGTCGGCTCCCAGCCCAGTGCCCGAGCGGCGATCTGATTTCGCCGCGCTCGGTACTCCGGGTCTCCAAAGCCGGGATGGTTCTCGTCCAGATGGACGGTGACCTCGCCGTCGGCGGCGGTGGTGATCGGAGCGTAGAGCTGCGCTTCCTTAAACACCGGCTCGCACCTCCTCGGTGGCTGGCGCCTCGTCGGCCCATGACAGCGCGTACTTGCCGTCGTCGAGATCCCGGGACAACGTCGTCAGGCGCAGCGGCCGGAACGTGTCACACATCACGGCCAGCTCCTCGGTGAACCGCTGGCCGATCGACTTCTCGGCCAGGCCCGGCTGGGGGCCGTGCGGGAGGCCGGAGGGGTGCAGAGTGATCGAGCCGACGTCGACACCGCGGCGGGAGCCGAAGGACCCGCTCACGTAATAGATCATCTCTTCGGACTGCAGGTTGGAGTGGTTGTAGGGGATCGGGATCGCGCCCTCCTGCCAATCGAGCATCCGCGGGCAGAACGAGCAGATCACGAAGTTGGGGCCCTGAAAGGTCTGGTGCACCGGAGGTGGCATGTGGACCCGGCCGGCAACCGGCTCGAAGTCGTCGATGTTGAACGTGTACGGGTAGACGTATCCGTCCCAACCGACCACGTCGAGCGGGTGGTAATCAAGGCCGTAGCGCTGGTAGCCGCGTCTGACTCTGACCACCAGCTCGTAGTCGCCCCGCTCACGGTGGGTGACCAGCGGGCCGGGGGGGTGGAAGTCGCGGTGGGAGTAGGGGGCGTGTTCGAGCAGCTGCCCGTAGCGGTTGCGGTACCGGTTGGGGGTCTCGATCTCGCCGGGCGTGGTGAAGGTCAGCCACAGCTGCTCGCCCTCCGGGCAGAACCGGTAGGTCGTGCCGCGGGGGATGACTATGTAGTCGTGCTGGCGATAGGGCAGGGTGCCGAACGTCGTCTCGAGCTCGCCGCTGCCTTCGTGGACGAAGATCACTTCGTCGCCCTCACCGTTGCGGAAGAAGTACGTCTGCTCCTCGGTCGGCCGGCAGACGCCGACCTCGACGTCGTCGTTGAACATCAGCACCCGCCGGCCCCGCACCGGATCTCCACCCGGCGGTACCCGTCGGGAGTCGAACAGCCTGTGAGCGTGGGCGGCCGGGACCCACTCCTCATGCTCGATTGCCGTGAACGACCCCAGTTCGTTCACCCGGCACGGCGTCTGCACGTGATAGAGGATCGATTCATTACCGGAGAATCCCTCGAACCCCATCACCTCCTCAGTCAGGAGCGTTCCGTTCTCACGGAAAGCGACGTGTCGCTTGGCGGGCACTTGCCCGCGCGTTTCGTAGCGCATGCGTCTAGAGATTCCCCCGGCGGTCCTGCTCTCGCTCAAGCGCCTCGAACAGGGCCTTGAAGTTCCCCTCGCCAAAGCCGCGCGCGCCGTGCCGCTCGATCAGCTCGAAGAACACGGTGGGGCGGTCCCCGACCGACTTGGAGAAGATCTGCAGCAGGTACCCCTCGTCGTCGCGATCGACCAGGATCCCGAGCCGTCGCAGATCGGCGATGTCCTCCTCGATGTGACCGATTCGCTGCGGCACCTCGGCGTAGTAGGACTCCGGGATCGGCAGGAACTCGACGCCGCGGGCCGACAGCTCGGTGACCGTCTTGACGATGTCGGTGGTCGACACCGCGATGTGCTGGACGCCGGCGCCCCGGTAGAAGTCGAGGTACTCCTCGATCTGCGACTTGCGCTTGCCCTGGGCCGGTTCGTTGATCGGGAACTTGATGCGGCCCGAGCCATCGGTCACCACCTTGGACATCAGGGCCGAGTACTCGGTGGAGATGGCTTCGTCGGAGAAGTGGATCAGCTCGGTCATGCCGAACACCCGCTCGTAGTAGTGAACCCACTCCTCCATGTGGCCCAGCTCGACGTTGCCGACCACGTGGTCGATCCCCACCAGCAGGCCGTCGGCTCCGCTGGTGGCGGTCCCCCGCGCCTCGAAGCCGGGCATGAACGGGCCCGAGTAGTCACCGCGCTCGACGAACAGGTGGCGAGTCTCCCCGTAGGTGGCGACCGAGGCCAGCCGGATCGTCCCGTACTCGTCGCTGACCTCGGAGGGGGTTTCGAGCCCCCGCGCGCCGTTGGCCACGGCGTGCTGGTACGCGGCGGCGGCGTCGGGAACACTCAGCGCGATCGAGTGGACGCCGTCGCCGTGGCGCTTGTGGTGCTCGGCGATCTCGTCGTCGCCGGTCAGAGTTCCGGTCAGCACCAGCCGGATCCGGCCCTGTTCGAGCACGTGCGAGACGCGGTCCCGGGTGCCGGTCTCCAGGCCGCGGAAGGCCGTCTCGGTGAAACCGAAGGCACGGGTGTAGTAGTAGGCGGATTGGGCCGCGTTGCCGACGAACAACTCCAGGTGGTCGATGCCGTGCACGGGCATCGCGTCGGCGGTCGGCGGCGCCGGAATCGAGAGCTCTTGAATTGTCACCTATGCAATGATCCGCATGTCGAAGGCCCATCTCAAGGCCGGTACATTGCGTTTCGACCCCTCAGGACCCGCCCATGGACGCCACTGACCAGACGATCGTTGCGCTGCTGCGCGAAAACGCGCGCCGCTCCTTTCAGGACATCGGCTCCCACGTGCACCTGTCCGCGCCCGCCGTCAAGCGCCGCGTCGATCGCCTCGAGCGCGAGGGAGTGCTGGTCGGCTATGCGGCGGTGGTCGACCCCGAGGCGTTCGGCTGGCGCGCCGAGGCGTTCGTCGACCTCTACTGCGAGGGCAAGATGGCCGCCGGGGCGATCAAGCGCGCCGTGGAGCGCGAGCCCGGAGTCGTCTCGGCCCACACCGTTGCCGGCGAGGCGAGCGCCCTGCTGCACGTGATGGCTCACGACACCAAGGACCTCGAGCTCGCGCTGGAGCGGATCCGAGCCACCGAGGGGGTCACCCGGACCGTCACCGAGGTCGTGCTGTCGACGTTGTTTCAGCGGTGAGGCGCCCCTACCCCGACGGCCGTCCACCGTCGATCCGCGACTTCTACGCCTTCGAGGAGCACGTGCGAAACGCACGGCGAAACCGCGGCGCCGAAGTGCCCGCGGCCTGGTACGAGATCGCCGTGTTCTACTTCACCAACCCCGGGGCGGTCTACGGCGACGGCGACGACATCCCGAAGCCGGCCGATACCGAGATGCTCGACTACGAGCTCGAGCTGGCCTGTGTGGTCGGCCCCGACGGGCGACCCGAGGGCTTTACGATCATGAACGACTTCTCGGCCCGCGATCTACAGCGCCGCGAGATGGGGGTGGGTCTGGGACCGGCCAAGGGCAAGGACTTCGCCACGGCCCTGGGACCGGTGCTGGTTTCCGCCGACGAGCTGCCGACCGACCTCGATATGCGAGCGATCGCCCGGGTCAACGGAGAGGTCCGCACCAACTCGCGAACTGGCGCGATGCACTTCAGCTGGGATCAGCTGCTGCAGACGGCCGCGCGCAACACGCCGGGGCTGCTCGCCGGCGAGGTGCTGGGCTCGGGAACGGTCGGCGGCGGCTGCATCCTCGAGCACGACGACGGCCGCTGGCTGGTGCCCGGCGACGAGATCGAGCTCGAGATCGAGGGAATCGGCGTGCTGCGCAACCGGATCGTCTAGCGACTCGTCAGGGGCGCCGCAACCCGGGCCCGTACCGACCCGCTCGGACCTGGCGCAGCTGGCCTCAGGTCCCGAATCCGACCCGGTGGCCCTCGGTGTCGACGAGCACGTAGACGACCTTCTCGAGGTCCAGCGCGACGATCCCGTCCTCGGCCTTGAGCTCATGCCAGCCGCTGGTGCCGAGGGCCTGGCGAAGGCTCATGAGTTCGGCGGGGGGGACGCGGGCACTCAGCACCGGCCCGCCGAGAAAGCCTATGTTGATCTTCTGGGGCTTGTCTTCGTTCATCAGTGCTCCTCTGCAGGCTGGACGATCTCGGTGAGCACACCGCCGGTGGCGGCGGGGTGCAGGAACGCGACCCGGGAGCCGCGGATGCCGACGCGTGGGGTCTCGTCGATCAGACGCAGGCCGGCCGCGGCGCAGGCGGCCAGGGCGTCCTGGACGGAGTCGACCCGATAGGCCACGTGGTGAAGGCCAGGGCCCCGGCGATCCAGGAACTTGGCCACTGCGGTATCCGGGCCCAGCGGCTCGAGCAGCTCCACGTGGCCGTCGCCGACATCCAGCAGCGCGGCGTCGACGCCCTGCTCAGACACGGTCTCACGGTGTACGAGGGCCATCCCCAGTGCGTCGCGGTAAACCGCCAGCGCCGAGTCGATGCTCGGCACGGCGACGCCGACGTGGTCGATCGCGGACAGCATCGCGGCGGGAGGATACCGGGGGGCGTGCCGCTGCCCCGATCGCTGAACCCCGGGGGCCCAGGCCGGCGGCCCGATCACTGAACCTTCTGCAGCCGAGGATTCGGCTGAAAGCTCCTTCCGACCTTTGCCGTCGGGCGCCCCTCGAGCAGGACGACGTCGGCGGTGAAGTCATTGTCGCCGCGGATCAGCGACGAGCCGACGCCGTAGGCGTCGACCGGGACCCCGGCGGCTTCGAACTCCCGGATCCGTTTGGCGTCAAATCCGCCGCTGACGACGATCTGGACATCGCTGAAGCCGCCGGCGTCCAGAGCCCCTCGCACCTTCTCGACCAGGCGCGGGTTGACGCCGGTGGGCCTGAAGCCGCCCATCTCGTCAAACAGCGAGCGGTCCACCAGCTGCTCGGAGGTGTCGAGTCGCACCCCCCAGAGCTTTGGCCCCAGCGCAGTGGCGACCTCCAGCGCGGTCTTGACCGAGTCGTTCTCGAAATCGACCAGGACGGTGATGTTCATCTCCTCGTAGAAGCGGTCGGCGAACCGCTGCGCGGCCTTAACCGTGTCGCCCCCGTAGGCGGCGATCAGCCCATGGGGAACCGTCCCGATGCCGCGCCCGCCCCACCAGGAGGCCTGGGCGTCGGTGGAGACGCCGACTGAGCCGGCGACGTGGGCGCTCCAGCCGTCACCGGTCTGGACCAGCCAGTGATCGTGGCGGGCCGGGAAGTAGAGGATCTGCTTGCCCTGCGCCGCCTCGACGACCTCCCTGACGTTGCGCATGATCAACGAGCGACGGGCCAGCGTCCCCAGATAGACGGTCTCGAGGTGGGCGAACAGCGTGTAATCGCCCTCGATCGTCAGCACCGTCTCACGGGGTGCGATGCGGTCTCCCTCGTGCAGCGCGTGGACGGTCAGCTGATCCCAGCCATTGACCCAGCCGCCGTTCTCGGCCCGCCCCGAACACAGCTTGAGAACTGCGATCGCCTCGTCGATGCCCCCCAGCAGCGAATCGTGCTTCTGGAACACCTGGACGGTGACGTGGGGGTGCTCGCCCTCGGACTCGAGCAGCGTCTTGGTGAGGACGAAGTAGGCGTCGGAGTAGTAGCCGGAGCGGATCCTGTCGACCGGAAGCCGGAAGACCTCCGGATCGAGCCGGCTCGAGACGGTCGTCGACATGAGCTGAGTTTATTGGTCGCGACCGGCCATGCCCGGTGCTACGCTCGGCCGGCGATGCTCGCCATACCTCGACACTGAGCGCGTTTTCCCGCCGCCGGCCCGGCTGACCTCGCCGGCGGACTGTTGTTGTCCCGTCGTCTGTCGAGAGTGTGATGAGTACCTACTTGCGCGTCCTGCGCCACAGAGATTTTCGATACCTGTTCCTCGGTCAGTCGGCCAGCGCGGTCGGCGACCAGGTGGTGATCGTTGCGCTGGCTCTATACATCACGCAGCGCACCGGCTCGCCATCGGATCTGGGGCTGGTGCTGGCGGCGCAGTCCGTGCCGCTGGTGGCGCTGATCCTGTTCGGCGGGGTCTGGGCCGACCGGCTGCCGCGCCACCGCATCATGGTGGTGACCGATCTCGTCCGCGCCGCCCTGCACGCGGTGCTGGCGGCGCTGATCCTGACCGGTGGGGCGACTGTCGCCGAGATGGTCGTGCTCGAGGCGCTGTTCGGCGCGGCGAGGGCGTTCTTTCAGCCCGCCTACACAGGGCTCATGCCGCAGACGATTTCCGAGGATCTCAACCAGGACGCCCGAGCGCTGTCGGAGACGACGGCCAACCTGGCGATCCTGGTCGGCCCCGCGCTCGGCGCCGCCCTGGTGCTGGGGATCGGGGCCGGCGAGGCGTTCGTGTTCGACGCGCTGACGTTCGTGGTCAGTGCGCTGCTGTTGATGCGGGTGCGCCCGCGGCCCCGCGGCTCGCGCCGGGCCCCGCGGCGCGAGCCGATCCTGCACGAGCTGCGGGCCGGCTTCGGCGAGGTCCGCTCCCGGCCGTGGGTGTGGGTGACGATCGCCGCGTTCGCCGGCGCCGTGCTGTCCTGCTACGCGCAGTACTACGCGCTGGCTCCGACGATCGCGCGCGACGTCTACGGCAGCGCCGGCCTGTTCGGGCTGTTCGAGAGCGTGGCCGGCGCCGGCGCGGTGACCGGCGCGCTGATCGGGATCCGCTGGCGGCCGCGCCACCCGATGGTCGCTGGGCTGCTGCTCTGCCTGGCCTGGCCCCTACAGGCGCTGTGCTTTGCCCTCGGAGCGCCGCTGGCCGGGGTGATCGCGCTCTCGTTTGCCGCCGGGTTTGGCTTCTCGCTGTTCGGCGTGTGGTGGGAGACCGCGCTGGCCCGCCACATACCACCCCACGCTCTGTCGCGAGTGAGCGCGTATGACTGGATGGGCTCGCTGGCGCTGCTGCCGCTGGGCTTTGTCGCGGCCGGTCCCCTGGCCGCGGCGCTGGGCGAGCGAGCCGTGCTGGGCGTGGGCAGCGTGATCGCGTTCCTGCTGCTGGCGCTGGCGCTGTTGCCGCGGTCGACGCGGTCGCTGGGTGGCGGCCGGGGGCCGGCGCCGTCAGGCCAGCAGCTCGCGCGCGATGTCGGCGTAGAACTTGGCCGCGAACCCGAGGTCGCGGACGTCGATCCGCTCGTCGGCGTTGTGCACGAGCGGAGCCGCCTCTAGCAGCCCCTGGTAGCGCTGCGGAAAGAAGCCGTAGGCGACGCAGTCTGGGAACTGGTGGCGCCACGAGCGTGAATCCGAGAAGCCGGGCAGGATCACCGGCAGCGCCGTGGCGCCGCTGTCGTTAGCCCGCACCCAGGCGTCGATTGCACTCATCATCTCGGTGGCCACGGCCGACGCGTTGCCGGGAATCTGCTCGATGAACTCAATTCGCAGCTCGTCGGTTTCCTCGCCGAGCACCTGGCTGATCCGCTGGCGTGCCGCC
>DASXJY010000057.1:0-22796 GCA_036497115.1 Solirubrobacteraceae bacterium | reverse complement strand
CAGCCCCTGGTAGCGCTGCGGAAAGAAGCCGTAGGCGACGCAGTCTGGGAACTGGTGGCGCCACGAGCGTGAATCCGAGAAGCCGGGCAGGATCACCGGCAGCGCCGTGGCGCCGCTGTCGTTGGCCCGCACCCAGGCGTCGATTGCACTCATCATCTCGGTGGCCACGGCCGACGCGTTGCCGGGAATCTGCTCGATGAACTCAATTCGCAGCTCGTCGGTTTCCTCGCCGAGCACCTGGCTGATCCGC
This sequence comes from Solirubrobacteraceae bacterium, assembly GCA_036497115.1. Classification (GTDB taxonomy): domain Bacteria; phylum Actinomycetota; class Thermoleophilia; order Solirubrobacterales; family Solirubrobacteraceae; genus Palsa-465. Next base: position 22,546 of record DASXJY010000057.1, on the reverse strand, counting down.
TGGCGTGCCGCCGGCTCGCCGAGGCCGGGGGGGACGCGGCAGTCGACCATGATCTTGGCCCGTGAGGGGATCACGTTCATCTGCTCTGAGGCGGCGGCCATGGTGGGGGTCAGGGTTACGCCGAACATCGGCTCCACCAGGGTCCGCAGTCGAGGGTCGAACTCGCCGATGCGCTCCATCGCCGCCCCGGGATCACCGGGGTCTTCACCAATCCCCTGCAGCAACGCCGCCGGAGCCTCGGTGACCTCGAACGACGTCGGCTGCCGGGCGAGCTTGTGCAGCACCGGCCCGAGCTTGAGCAGGGCGTTATCGCCGGTTGCCGGAAGCGAAGCGTGCCCGGCGGCGCCGATCGCGGTGATGGTGAAGCGGAAGATGCCCTTTTCGGCGCAGCAGACGCCGTAGTGGCGCTTACCGCGGTACTCGAAGCTCTCCCCGGCCCCCTCGTTGAGCAGCATGTCGCAGCGCACGCGCTCGGGATGGGTGCTGGTGATCCAGCTCGCCCCGACCTCGCCGCCGGTCTCCTCGTCGACGGTGAAGACGATCTTCAGGTTGCCCCGAGCCGGGCGCCACCCGTCCCTGGCCAGCGCCGCGCCGGCCACCGCCTCGGCCGCGGCCTGAGACTTCATGTCGATCGCGCCGCGTCCCCACAGGTAGCCGTCGGCGACGTCGCCCGACCAGGGGTCATGCGTCCACTCCGAGGCGTCGGCGATCACCGTGTCGACGTGGGAGAGCAAGCACAGCGTGGGGCCGTCCTGCTCGCCCCGGAGATCGGCCACCAGGTTGGGGCGCTCAGCGACGGCGGCCAGCTGTTCGGTCTCAAACCCGGCCTCTCGGAGATAGCGCTCCAAGTACTCGATGGCCGGTCGCTCCCGGCCCGGCGGGTTGACGGTGTTGAAGCGCACCAGCCGCTGGAGTACCTCGGTCGTCTCGGCCTGGAGCTCGTCGGCGGTCACTGGGGCGCAGGCTATCGGCGTAGCATCCGCGCCGTGGCCGTCCCCGCCGATGACCTGGTCTTGGCCCTCGAGCTCGCCGACGCTGCCGACGCCATCACCATGGCCCGCTTTCGCGCCGAGGATCTGGTGGTGGAGACTAAGCCCGATCTGACCCCGGTCAGCGAAGCCGATCGCGAGGTGGAGCAGGCGATGCGGTCGCGGCTGTCTGAGGCTCGGCCCGCGGACGCGGTGATCGGCGAGGAGTACGGCGGCGATGGCAGCGCCCTGGCCGCCAGCGGCCGGCGCTGGATCGTCGACCCGATCGACGGCACCAAGAGCTACGTGCGCGGGGTGCCGGTGTGGGCGACCCTGCTGGCGCTCGAGGAGCGGGGCGAGCTGATCCTCGGCGTCGTGTCAGCCCCCGCCCTGAGCCGGCGCTGGTGGGCGGTCCGCGGATCGGGGGCGTTCGTAGCCGACGGTTTCAACGGCGCCCAGCCGAGACGGCTGCGGGTCTCGGCGGTTCACGAGCTCGAAGACGCCCAGCTGTGCTTCGGCGGATTTGAGGAGTGGCGCGGCGCGGGCCGGCTCGAGGGGCTGGTGGAGCTCAGCGCCCGCTGCTGGCGCACGCGTGGATACGGGGATTTCTGGCAGTACATGCTGGTCGCCGAGGGCGCGCTGGAGATCAGCATGGACCCGGAGGTCTCGCTCTGGGACCTGGCCGCGCCGATGGTCGTGGTCCAGGAGGCCGGCGGACGGTTGACCGACCTCAGCGGCGAGGCGACGGCCGCCGGCGGCGACGCGCTGGCCAGCAATGGTCTGCTGCACGAGGCGGCTCGGGCCTACGTGTCGCGCTGAGGGGTTCGTGGAGCGACTGTTCGGCAACGAGGAGGGGACCGCCGGGGGCGCCGGGGGCCAGGAGGTGCCGCTGGCCACGCGGATGCGGCCGCAGACGCTCGACGAGATCGTGGGCCAGGAGCACCTGCTGGCGGCGGGCTCGGCGCTGCGCCGGGCGATCGAAGAAGGCCACCCCCACTCGATGATCCTTCACGGGCCGCCCGGGAGCGGCAAGACGACGCTGGCCCGGCTGGTGGCCCACACCTCGGGTGCTGCCTTTGAGGAGGAGAGCGCGGTGGCCGCCGGACGTGCCGAGGTCCGGGCGGTGATCGAGCGGGCACGTGAGCGGCTGCGCGGCGGCGGGCGGCGGACGATCTTCTTCCTCGATGAGATCCATCGCTTCAACAAAGCTCAGCAGGACGCGCTGCTGCCGGCGGTGGAGGACGGGCTGATCACGCTGATCGGAGCCACCACCGAGAACCCGTACTTCGAGGTCAACTCGGCGTTGATCTCGCGCACGCATCTCTACGAGCTCAACGCGCTGGGTCCCGGCGACGTCCGCAAGCTGCTGGATCGGGCGGCGGGGAACGGGTACTGCGGCCCCCCGGAGCGGGTCAGCGAGGAGGCCCTGGAGTTCCTGGCCGAGCGCTCCGGCGGGGACGCTCGCACGGCGCTGAACGGGCTCCAGCTGGCCTGCGAGTCGGCCGACGATTCCGAGACTGTGACCCTGGCGCACGCCGAGGACGCGCTGCAGCGGCGCGCGCTGCTCTACGACCGCCAGGCCGACCGCCATTACGACACGATCTCGGCCTGGATCAAGGCGACCCGCGGCTCTGACCCCGACGCCTCCCTGTACTACCTGGCGGTGATGCTGGAGGGCGGCGAGGATCCCCGCTTCATCGTCCGACGGATGGTCGTGCTCGCCTCCGAGGACATCGGCAACGCCGATCCCCAGGCGCTGGTGGTGGCCACGGCGGCAGCCGCTGCCGTCGAGCACGTGGGGCTGCCGGAGTGCCAGTTCGCGCTGGCCCAGGCGGCGATTTACCTCAGTCTGGCCCCGAAGTCCGATGCCGCCAAGCGGGCCGTGTTCGCGGCCCGGTCGCAGATCCGCGAGCACGGCGCCGCGCTGCCCCCGGCGCACCTGCGCTCGTCGACGCGCTCTGACGGCGGCTACGACAACCCGCATGGCCGCCCGGGCCACCTCTCGCCCCAGGAGCTGCTACCCGACTCGGCGGTGGGGGCGCAGTTCTATGCCCCGGATGATGCCGAGGCGGCGCTGCGCGAGCGGCTGGCGGAGATCCGGCGGGCGCGCGGCCGGGCCTGAGGGCGATCTGGCAGCGCGAGGCAGCCGGCCAGCGCGAGGCAGCCGGCCAGCGAGAGGCAGCCGGCCAGCGCGAGGCAGCCGGCCAGCGCGAGGCAGCCGCCCAGCGCGAAGCTACTACCCTGTAGTAAGTGCCAAATTCAGGTTTTGACCCCGGCGCGCTGCTCGCCCGCTCCTATGCCCTTCCCCGCGGTCCGCGGGTCTGCCTGCGGCTGGCGCGTCCGCGCGACATCGGCGGCATTGCCGATCTGTACTGGAGCCATGGCCACGCGCCCGACGACCTGGAGCTGGCCCGGCTGGTGCGCTTCGATCCCCGCCGTCAGATCGTGATCGTGGCCACGGCGCTGATCGGCGCCATCGAGTCGGTCGTGGGGGTGGGGGCAATCGAGCTCGGCGCGGCGCCGGCCGATCGTCCCGACTTCGTTCTGGTCGACGAGCAGCTGACCGAGGGCCTGGAGCAGCTGATCTCCGAGGCGCTGGTGGGCCGGGCCAGGCTCCTCAGCGGTGGCCGTGCCGCCTGATCGACCATCATCCGGTTAGGCTCTGCAGGGTGAGCTCAGCGGCCACCGCAATGGCGAGGCTGGAGTCGTTTAACCCGGCCACTGGCGAGCCCCTGGGGTCAGTCAAGGCCACGGCGCCACAAGACGTCCAGGCGGTCGTCGACGCGGTCGCCAAAGTGCAGCCGTTCTGGGCCCAGCTCACGTTGGGTGACCGCGCGCGGTATCTGCAGCGCGCTGCCCAGGTGCTGCTCGACGAGTCAGATCAGATCCGGGACCTGATCGTCTCTGAGCAGGGCAAGCCGCGCAACGAGGCCTTCTCGATGGAGATCCTGCCCACGATCGACGCTCTGCAGTGGATCGCCGGGGAGGGCCAGCGGATCCTGGCCGACGAGAAGATCGCCATGCCTCAGCTGTTCCTCAAGACCAAGCAGTCGGCGTTCACCTACGAGCCGCTGGGTGTGATCGGGGTCATTTCGCCGTGGAACTACCCGTGGTCGATCCCCTTCGGCGAGGTGGCGCTGGCCCTGATGGCGGGCAACGGCGTCGTGCTCAAGCCGGCATCGCTGACGCCCCTGATCGGGGAGCGGATCGGCCGGGTGTTCGCTCGGGCGGGCATCCCCGAGGGGCTCGTCCGGGTGCTGCACGGACCCGGAACCGGTTCGGCCCTGGTGGACTCCAGCGTGGCCAAGGTGTTCTTCACCGGGTCGGTGCAGACGGGCCGTGGCGTCGGGGAGGCGTGCGCCCGCCAGCTCAAGGGCTCGGTGCTGGAGCTGGGCGGCAAGGACCCGATGATCGTGCTGCCCGATGCCAACCTCGATCACGCCATCGCCGGGGCCCTGTGGGGCGGCTTTGCCAACGCCGGCCAGACCTGCTCGGGGATCGAGCGGGTGTACGTGATGCGCGAGGTCGCTGAGCGCTTCATCGCCGGGGTCGTACAGGGCGCCCAGCGGCTGTCGATCGGCGACCCCATGAGCTGGAACACCGAGATTGGTCCGATGGTCTCCCGCGAGCAGTTCGAGCTGGTCCGCGAGCTGGTCGACGACGCCGTCGCCGCCGGAGCCCGGCGCGAGTGCGGCGGGCCGGTCGAGGACCCGCCGTCAAATGGCGACTTCTACGGCCCCACCGTGCTCACCGGCGTCGGCCACGAGATGCGGATCATGCGCGAGGAGATCTTCGGACCGGTACTGCCGGTGACCGTCGTCGACTCCGAGGGGGAGGCGGTCCGGCTCGCCAACGACAGCGTGTTCGGCCTCGGGGCGTCAGTCTGGACCACCGACCGCAGCAAGGGCGAGCGAATCGCGCGCGAGCTCGAGTGCGGCATGGTGTGGATCAACGACCACATGTTCAGCCACGGCGCCTGCCAGTGCTCCTGGGGCGGGGTCAAGGAGTCGGGGCTGGGCCGCACCCATTCGAAATTCGGGCTCTACGAGTGCGTGAACGTCAAGCTTCGGGTATGGGAGGGCTCGGCGATCCGCAACGCCTGGTGGCATCCCTACGACGAGACGCTCGGTCGGGCGCTCAAGCAGACGGCGGCGATCCTTTACGGGCGCCCCTCGATCCGGGCGGCGGCGCTGCGGGCCGGGGCCTCGCCGCTGCTGAAGCTGGGCTCGCGGCTGGCCCGCGACGCGATCCGCCGGTAGGCCAGCCCCAGCCTCAGAACCCCCACCGGCCACTGGCTAGGCTTAAACGGATGCCAGCCCAGGCCTACGCAGGCAAGGAGTGCGTCTGCCAGCTCCGCAAGGGGATCTGCGATCAGTCGTGCGTGCGAGACATGCTCGACACGCCGTTCTACATCGCCTGCCTGCGGTTGAAGGGCCGCCGCTGCCTGGTCGTCGGCGGGGGCGATGTCGGCTTGGAGAAGGTGGAGGGGCTGCTGGCCTGCGACGCCGATGTGACGCTGGTGGCTCCCGAGGCGCATCCGGCGCTGATCGAGCTTGCCCTGGAAGGGTCGATCACCTGGGCCCGGCGCCAGTACGAAGCGACCGATCTGGAGGGCTGCCTGATCGCGATCGCGGCCACCGCGGACACCGACGTGAACATCCGCGTGTTTCACGATGCCGAGCGCCGGGCGATGCTGGTCAACGTCGTCGACGTGCCGCCGCTGTGCAACTTCATCCTCCCGGCGATCGTCCGCACTGGTCCGCTGGCCGTGGCCATCTCCACGGCCGGCGCTTCGCCGGCGCTGGCCAAGCGGATGAAGCGCGAGATCGGCGAGCTGTTCGGTGAGCCGTACGCCACCCTCGCCGTCCTGCTCAACGACGCCCGGGGCTGGGCCAAGGCGACGCTGCCGACCTACCAGGACCGCAAGGAGTTCTTCGAGACGATCGTCAACGGCGAGCCCGATCCGGTGGAGCTGTTGCGCGCCGGAGACGTGGAGCGGGTCAAGGCGCTGATCGAGTCGGCCCAGCTCCAGCACGCGCCGGCGGCATGAGTGAGCTGACCCACCTGGACGCCGAAGGGCGGGCCCGGATGGTCGACGTCGGCGACAAGCCGGTCACCGAACGGCGCGCGGTGGCGCGGGCGCTGGTCCGGGTCAGCCCTGAGACCGCCCGGCGGGTTCAGCGGGGCGACGCGCCCAAGGGCGACGTCATCGGGGTGGCCAGGATCGCCGGTATCCAGGCCGCCAAGCGGACCGCCGAGTTGGTCCCGCTGTGTCACCCGCTGGCGCTGTCGTTCGTCGGCGTGGAGGGATCGGTGGACCCCCAGGAGGGGGAGATCGAGCTGATCGCCGAGGCTCGGACCAGCGGCCCGACGGGAGTTGAGATGGAGGCTCTGACCGCGGCCTCGGTGGCGGCGCTGACCGTCTACGACATGGTCAAGGGGATCGAGCGGGGCGCCGAGATCGCCTCGGTGGCGCTGATCGAGAAGTCAGGCGGACGCTCGGGTCACTGGCGGCGCCAAGCCACCGGCGAGTCCGCCTGAGAGCCCGATCGGCCCGCCGGCCCTATGCTGGCGGCCATGAGAGCAGCCATCCTGACCGTCTCCACCTCGGTCGCCGCCGGCGAGACCGAGGACCGTTCGGGCGCCGCGCTGGCCGAGCACGCCGAGAACGCCGGAGCGGAGATCGTCGTTCGCGACGTGCTCGCCGACGATCGCGCCAAGATCGAGGATTGGCTGCGACGCCAGGCCGCCACCGGCGTGCCGCTGATCTTCACCACCGGCGGGACGGGGCTGACCGACGACGATGTCACTCCCGAGGCGACCGAGAACGTGATCGACCGCTCGGCTCCGGGATTCGCCGAGGCGATGCGAGCCGAGGCGCTCAAGTACACCCCGATGGGCATCCTCACCCGCGGCGTCTCCGGGATCGCCGGGCGCTCGCTGATCGTCAACTTCCCGGGCAACCCGAAGTCGATCGGCGAGCTGTTCCCGGTGATCGCGCCAACGCTCGAGCACGCCGTGGCGACGCTTCAGCGCGAGGGTGGTAGACGAACCCCCGGCCATTGAGCTCCGCGGGCTCGCGCGCTACTTCGGCGAGCGGGCCGCGCTGAGAGGGGTGTCGGTCCGCGTCCCTGCCGGCGCGACGCTGGCGGTTCTGGGCCGCAATGGCGCCGGCAAGTCAACGCTGCTACGGATCCTGGCCACGCTTCTGCGCCCCCACGACGGCGAGGCGCTGGTGTTCGGCGAAGCGCTGCCCCGGCGGGGATTCGCAGTCCGGGGCAGACTCGGGCTGCTGGCCCACGAGCCGCTGCTGTACCGGGAGCTGACCGGGCGCGAGAACCTCGAATACCACGCCCGGCTGCACAGAGTGGGGCCGGCGCGGGTGCAGCAGGTGCTCGAGGCGGTGGAGATGGAGCGGCGAGCCGAGGAGCCGATCCGGCTGCTGTCACGAGGCATGGTGCAGCGGCTGGCCGTCTGCCGAGCGGTGCTGCACGACCCCCAGCTGCTGCTGCTCGACGAGCCACGCGCCAACCTTGACCCGGCGGCCAGCGGGCTGGTCGAGCCACTGATCGGGCGCCAGTCGGGATGCACCCGGGTGCTGACCAGCCACGACCCCCGGGCCGCGCTGGCCGAGGCCGACCTGGTGCTGGCGCTCCGGGACGGCCGGGCGGCGTTCGTGGGGCCGCCCGCGGAGATCGACCAGGCCAAACTGGACGCGCTCTACGCATGAGAACCGCCCTGATCCTGCTGCGCAAGGACCTGCGGCTGGAGCTGCGTACGCTCGAGACCGTCCCGGCGATGATCCTGTTCGCGCTGGTCACGTTCGTGATCTTTCATTTCGGCCTCAACCGGTCGACCATCGACGGGCAGCTGGCCGCCGGGGTGTTGACCGCGACGTTGCTGTTCGCCGCGATGCTCGGGATCAACCGGCTGTTCGTGGCCGAGCGCGAGCAGGGCGGGTTCGACGCCTTCCTGCTGGCTCCGGTTGACCGCTCGTCGATGCTCGTGGCCAAGGCGGCGGCCCTGTTCGTGTTCCTGGCCGCGCTCGAGGTGATCGCCGTCCCGGCATTCGGCCTGTTGCTGCTGGGTCCGTCGCTGGGCCCGGCGCTTCCCGGCCTGATCCTGGTCCTGGCCCTGGCCGACCTCGGTCTGGCCGTGATCGGGACGCTGGTGTCAGGGATCGCCGTCCAGACCCGGGCCCGGGACCTGATCGGACCGGTTATCGGGCTGCCGCTGCTGATCCCGGCGTTGATCGCGACCGCGCGGGCGGCCGGTCCCCTGCTGCGAAGCGTCCACGCGCCGGCCGCGCCACCGGGTAAGTGGCTGGCCATCCTGGCTCTTTATGATTTGGTGTTCGCACTGCTCGCCTACGCGGTGTTCGACTTCCTCCTCGAGGAGTAGCCACCAGTTGCCTTCCACCACCTACGGCAAGGGGCTTCGCGGCCTCTCGCTCGCCACACTGGCCACGATCGCCCTGGCCCTGGCGCTCGTCTTCTTCTACGCCCCCCTGGACGCCGACCAGGGCTTCGTGCAGAAGATCTTCTACATCCACGTGCCGCTGGCGATCGTCTCGCTGTGCGGATTCATCTTCGGGGCCGCCCTGGCCGTGGGCCACCTCCGGACCGGGGACCGCAAGTGGGACATGCGCTCCTACGTGGCGATCCACATGGCGCTGATCTTCGGGGTTGGCGGCCTGATCACGGGCTCGATCTGGGCCAAGGCATCGTGGGGCCACTGGTGGGTGTGGAACGAGCCGACGCTGGTCTCGTTCCTGATCGTCCTGCTGCTGTTCGCCACCTATCAGCCGCTGCGCTTCTCGATCGAGGATCCCGAGCGCCAGTCGCGTTACGCGAGCGTGTTTGCGATCGTGGCCGGGGCATTCGTCCCGCTGAACTTCCTCGCCGTAAGACTGGCTCAGGAGTTCGTCCATCCCCGGGTGCTGACGCTCGGCGGCGGCAATCTGCCCGGAGCCATGCGGCTCACATTCCTGATCTCGCTGGTGGGGATGGCGCTGCTGTACGTGACGCTGTGGAAGTACGAGATGGCGGCCAAGAACGCCCGCTCGCAGGTGCGCCGGCTGCGCCGCACGCTGCTGGGCGACGACAGCGTCAGACCGGCCGGCCGGAGCGCGGCGCCGCTGTGAGCGCGCTGTTTGCCATCGCCCCGGCGCTGCCGCTGGGCAAAGCCGGCAAGTTCGTCGCCGCTGCTTACATCGTGTTCGTGGCCCTCATCCTGATCTACGTGGCGATCATGGCCGCCCGCGCCCAGCGCCTCGAGCGCGACCTCGAGGAGCTGCGGCGCGACGTTGAGGCCGCCCGCGCGGCCCGCGACCACGATCGAGAGACCGAGAGCGTGTTGTGAGCGAGCTGCTGGCCATCGGGGTCTCTCACAAGACCGCTCCGGTGGCGGTGCGCGAGCGCCTGGCGCTGCCCGAGGCCCAGGCGGCCGATTTCCTGCGTGACCTGCGAGGCGCCGCCGACGTACACGAGGCGGTGGCGATCTCGACCTGCAACCGGACCGAGCTCTACCTGGTGGTCGGCGACCCGGTCGAGGCCGAGAGCACGGCATTGACGATGTTCGCCCGCCAGGCGGGGATCCGTCCCACCGAGCTGGCCACCGCGATCTACTCGCATCGCAACTGCGAGGCGGCGCGCCACCTGTACCGCGTCGTCGCCGGCCTGGAGTCGATGGTCGTCGGCGAGGCCGAGATCCAGGGCCAGGTCAAGCGCGCCTACGAGACGGCGCTGGCCAAGGAGACGGTGGGTCCGCTCACCAACCGCCTGTTCAAGGCGGCGCTGGCCACGGGCAAGCGGGTCCGTTCAGAGACGGCTATCGGCGAGCGCCAGCTCAGCCTGCCCGGCGTCGCGGTGGCGCTGGCGCGCGAGAAGCTGGGCGAGCTCCAGAGCCGACGGGTGGTGATCATGGGCACCGGGGAGACCAGCGAACTGACGGCCCGCGCGCTGGCCACCAGCGGCGCGCGACCGGTGTTCGTGGCCAACCGCCGCCGGGACCGCGCGCTCAGCCTGGCCCGGCGCTACGCCGGCGAGAGCCTCAGCTTCGATGAGCTGCCCGAGGCGCTGCTGCACGCCGACATCGTCGTCGCCGCCACCGCCTCCCCGCACCTGCTGCTGGAGGTCCGCGAGGTCGCGGCGGTGATGCGGGAGCGGCGCGGGCGCCCGATGCTGCTGATCGATCTCGCCGTACCGCGCGACATCGACGCTGCCTGCGCCGACCTGGACGGCGTGTCGCTGTCGGACATCGACGACCTGCAGGCGGTGGCGGCACGCAACCGCAAGGTGCGCCAGGCCGAGGCGCGCAAGGCGGAGGGGATCATCGAGGAGCAGATCCAGCAGTTCGCGGCCTGGCTGGGGTCACTGGAGGTGCTGCCGACGCTGGCCGCGCTGCGTTCGCACGCCACTCAGATCGCCGAGCAGGTGGTGGCCGAGAACGCGGGCAAATGGGACAGCGCCTCGCCGCGTGACCGCGAGCGCGTAGAGGCGATCGCCCGGACGGTGGTCAACCGGCTGCTGCACGAACCGACGCTGCGGATGAAGGACATGCGCGACGACCGCGTGCACGCCCGGATGGCGCTGATCCGCGACCTGTTCGGGATCTCGGTGAAGGACGGCGCGCTCGGCGCCGACGCCGTCGACGATCAGCCCGAGGAGGAGCTCGCCGAGGTGCGCGAGCTCAGGGCGTCCGGGCGCGCCGGCAGCCGCCGCCGGAACTGATGCGGATCGGGACCCGCGGCAGCGCGCTGGCCCGCGTCCAGGCCGAGTGGGTGGCCGGGCTGCTGGGGCCCGAGTCCGAGATCGTGGAGATCACCACCCTGGGCGACCGGGGCGCGGCGATGCTCGACAAGTCACGCTGGGTGTCGGCGCTCGAGACGGCCCTGCTGGAGGACCGCATCGACATCGCCGTGCACTCGGCCAAGGATGTCCCCACCGAGCTGCCTGAGGGCCTCGAGCTGATCGCCATACCGCGCCGCGCCGATCCCCGCGATGCGATCTGCGGCGCAAAGACACTGGCCGACCTGCCTTCGGGGGCTCGCGTCGGGACCAGCAGCCTGCGGCGCGCGGCCCAGATCGGGGCGGTCCGCGATGACCTGGAGCTGGTCGAGGTGCGGGGCAATGTCGACACGCGGCTGCGCAAGCTCGCCGAGGGCCAGGTCGACGCCCTGGTCTTGGCGCTGGCTGGGCTGCAGCGGCTCGGGCGCGAGCACGAGGCCGGGGGCACGCTCGACGAGTTCGTCCCGGCGGCCGGTCAGGGCGCGCTGGCGCTCGAGGCGCGCACGCGAGCGGTCGATGCCGATCGGCTGGCCGGGGTCACGGACCGTCAGTCGATGGAGTGTGTGGGAGCCGAGCGGGCGCTGGTGCGCGCCCTCGGGGCGTCCTGCAACACGCCGGTGGGCGCCTACGGTCGGCCGGTGGACGGCGATCAGGTGGAGCTGGCCGCCTGGGTGGGCCTGCCCGACGGTTCGGCCTGGCTGCGCGACCGGGTGTGCGACGAGGCCCAGGTCGCCGGGGAGATCTGCGCCCAGCGGCTGCTGGCCGCGGGGGCGCGAGAGCTGTTGGCCGAGGCCGAGCGGGTGCCGGCGCGGTGACGGTGTATCTGGTCGGCGCCGGTCCGGGCGATCCGGGGCTGATGACGGTGCGGGCGCTCGAGCTGATCGCGGCCGCCGACGTGATCATCTACGACCGGCTGATCCCGGCCTCTGCCCTGCAGGCGGCACGGCCCGAGGCCGAGCTGCTCTACGCCGGCAAGGAGGGCGGCGGTCCTTCGGTCTCCCAGCAGGACATCGTCCGGCTGCTGCTGCAGCGGGGCGCGGCCGGCCGGCAGGTGGTCCGGCTAAAGGGCGGCGACCCGTTCGTGTTCGGGCGCGGCGGCGAGGAGGCCGAGGCGCTGCGGGCGGCCGGCATCGCCTACGAGATCGTTCCCGGCGTCACCGCCGGGGTGGCGGCCCCGGCGTACGCCGGGATCCCGGTCACGCACCGCGACGCCGCCAGCGCGGTGGGGTTCGTGACCGGGCACGAGGACCCGTCAAAGCCGGAGTCGGCGCTGGACTGGAACGCGCTGGCCTCGTTCCCGGGCACGCTTGTCGTCTACATGGGCATCCGCCGGCTGGCCGGGATCGCCGACCGGCTGGTGGCGGCCGGACGGCCCGCCGCCGAGCCGGCGGCAGTGATCGAGCGGGGGACGCTGCCCGGCCAGCGAGTGGTCGGCGGGACGCTGGGCTCGATCGCGTCGGTCGCCGCCGAGGCGGAGATCAGGGCGCCGGCGATTGCCGTGTTCGGACCGGTGGCGGCGCTGCGCAGCGAGCTGGCGTGGTTGCAGTCACGGCCGTTGGCCGGGATCACGATCGCTGTGACGCGGGCCCGCGCCCAGGCGAGCGCCCTGGCCGCGCGGCTGCGAGCGCTGGGCGCCGAGGCGGTCGAGGCGCCGGCGATCAAGATCGTCGCCATCGACGGCCCCGCTCCCCAGCTTGACCGCTATGACCTGGTTTGCCTGACCAGCCCAAATGGGGTCCGGCTGCTGTTTGAACGGTTGCAAGCGGCGGGTGGCGACGCTCGCGCGTTCGCGGGCACTACGGTGGCGGCGATCGGTCCTGGCACCGCCGCGGCCCTGCGCCAGCGGGGCCTGAGCGCCGACGTGGTCCCCGAGCGCTTCGTGGCCGAGGGATTGGTGGACGCACTGGCCGGCGTTCCCGTCTCACGCGCGCTGGTCGCCCGCGCCGCCGAGGCCCGCGACGTTCTCCCGGCGGCGCTGCGCGCCCGTGGCGCCGAAGTGGATGTGGTGGCGCTCTACGAAACCGTCGCCGAGGCGGTCTCCCCGGCTCAGCGCCAAGCGGTAAGGGCGGCCGACTACGTGACCTTCACCTCGTCCTCGACGGTGCGCTTCTTCTTCGAGGCGATCGGAGACGGGCTGGCCGATGGCGCCCGGTTGGCCAGCATCGGCCCCGTCACCAGCGCGGCGCTGCGCGAGCGCGGACGCGAGCCCGATGTGGAAGCCGACCGCCACGACATCGATGGCCTGATCGAGGCACTGGTCGCCGACGCCGGGCGCAGCCTGAGCTAGCGGTGGCAGCCCCCTTTATCACCTTCCTGTCGGACTACGGGCTGGCCGACGACTTCGTCGGCATCTGCCACGGCGTGATCGCGCGCATATGCCCGGAGGCACGGGTGATCGATTTGACCCATGGCATCCGCCGCCACGACATCCGCGGCGCCGCGGTGGTCCTGTCGCAGGCCCTCGCCTACCTGCCCGCCGGCGTGCACCTGGCGGTGGTTGACCCCGACGTGGGGGCGCAGCGGCGGGCGGTGGCGCTCGAGCTCGCCGACGGCCGCCGGCTGGTCGGTCCTGACAACGGACTGCTGTGGCTGGCGGCGCAGGCCGGCGGCGGGCTGGTGCAGGCCGTCGACATCGCCCACTCCCCGTTTCGGCTCGAGCCAGTGTCGGCCACGTTCCATGGCCGTGACATCTTCGCCCCGGTGGCCGCCCAGCTGGCCCGGGGAGTGCCGCTGGCCTCGGCCGGCGAGCCACTTGATCCCGAGCAGTTGGTGCGGATCGAGCTCCCGGCGGCTCGCCGTGAGGACGGAATCCTGATCGCCCACGTGCGCTACATCGATCGCTTCGGCAACGTGCAGCTCGACGCCGGACACGAGGATCTCGCCGGCTCCGGGCTGCGTCTGGGCCGCAGCGCGACCGTACAGGCAGGCGGGGGAGAGGCACGGGAGCTCACTTACGTGAGGACCTTCGCCGACGTCACCCCGGAGCAGCCGCTGCTCTATGAGGACGCCGCCCGGCGCCTCTCGGTCGCGATCAATCACGGGGATGCCGCCGCCTGGCTGGGAGTGGCGATCGACGACGAGCTGCGGATCCGGCCGGCGTGAGCGGGGGCTCAGGCTCGCCGCCACAGGTCGGCCACCCGCGGCTTCACTTGCGGCGGATCGACTCGACCAACGTCCGCGCCCGCGAGCTGGCAGCAGCGGGCGCTCCGCACGGGACGCTCGTGACCGCGGCCGAGCAGACCGCGGGGCGAGGGCGCCAGGGACGGGCCTGGACGGCGCCGCCCGGGCGGGCGCTGCTCGCCTCGCTGGTGATTCGCGATCCACCTCGGCTGCTGCCGCTTGCCGCCGGGATCGCGGTGGCTGAGACCGCCGGGCCGGGGGCGAGCCTGAAGTGGCCCAACGACGTGCTGGTGGAGGGCCGCAAGGTGGCCGGCATCCTCGTCGAAGGTCGCCCTCAGGAGCGCTGGGCGGTGCTGGGGATCGGACTCAACGTGGCGGTGCGAGAGCACGACTTCCCGCCCGAGCTGCGCGGCCGGGCCACGACGCTGGGCCTGCAGCCGGCGGCCATCGAGCCGACCCTGGAGCGCCTGCTCGGCGCCCTGTCACGGTGGCTGGCGGCCTGCGACACCGAGGTTCTTGAAGCCGTGCGCCGGCGCGACGCCCTCCGCGGGCGCCCCATCAGGTGGGGCGACCGCGAAGGGGTGGGCGACGGAATCGATCCGGCCGGACGGCTACTGGTCAGGCTCGCCGACGGCAGCACGGTGGGGCTGGACGCCGGCGAGGTTCACCTGGCGGTTTAGAACTCGCGGAAGCGCCCGTTGCCGATCACGAAGCCGTGGTTGTCGCCGTTGAAGCACATGACGGTGACCCGGGCCATGTGGCAGGTGACCCCGAGCTGATTCCACAGTCGGCCCCGGCCGAGCCTGGTGGCCCGGTTGGCGATGAACGGATCCTGGCTGACGCGCAGCAGCAGAGGCGTCCCGAGAACGCTGAGCTGGACCGCCGGATCGCCGGAGTTGGGATTGCCACGGCCCGGGATGCCCCTGGCCTGACAGATGATGTTGGTGGCGGGCTTGTTGAGAGCGTGGATCTCGATCCCGCAGGCGACCTTCCCACTGCTGTTGTTGAACAGCTTGGCCTTCGACAGCGGTGCCGCACTGGCGGCGGGCGCGAATGCTGCAGCTATCCCCAACGTCGCGATCGCGAGCTTGGCCAAACAAGACTTCATCGGACACCCCTCCTGTTTTTGAATCCGGTCCCCTAGGCGGCGGCTTCGGCGTCATGCTCCGATGGCGACTCGTCGTCGTCATCGTCGTCGAGCTCCAGCTCTTCGACAGTGCCGCCATCTTCGGAAGCCGGCGATCCTCCTTCACCGGCAGACTGGGATTCTGACACATCCTCCTGACCGCTCTCAAGCGACTCGGCCGGGGCCGTGCCATTGGTGTCCCCGGCCGGTTCGCCGGCCGAGGTCTTGCGGCGCCGACGCTTGGAGCCGCGCCGGCCCTTGGGGAAGTTGCGCAGCAGCTCGCGGGCCAGCGCCGCCGGTTTGCGGGCCATGCGGGTGCGCGCGCCGCGCAGCGCCTCCTCCGCCTCGGGAGTGTGGGCCAGCGCGGCCGCCAGCAGGGCCGCCGACAGCCGCCGGTCCTCCTTGCGCGAGGCGTGCACCAGCCGGCGGGCGTTGCGAGCGTGAGCCGAACCGCTTGAGTTGACCAGCAGGCCGAGCAGCCGCTTGGTCTCGGGCCAGCGTTGGACCGCGTACTCCTCATGGACCTCACGCGTGTACTCGGCCATCCGCCAGATCCAGGCGTTGGCCTGGTCACGGCGGCCGATCCGCCGCTCGGCGAGCGCCTGGAGCATGATCTTGACGCCCTCGCGGCGCTCGTCTCGGGGCCAGCCGGCCATGATGTCGATGGCGGTGTCGAAGGCCTCGGCGTCGCGGCTGGCGGCGATCTCCTGCAGCGCCCGCAGCCTCAGCTGGGCGTTGCGGTTGCGCTGCACGGCGGTGAGCAGAAAGCGCCGCTTGAGCTCTCCGGCACGGTCGAAGTGCAGCATCGCCTTGGCGCGGCGCCAGCCGTTGGGAGCCACCCGCGCCCCGGCCAGCGCGGCCCAGACATGCTGCTCGCCGTAATCCAGGTGCTCGACGGCGATTCGCCACAGCTCGCGCTCGAAGACCTCGGCGCGGCGGTCGGGGTCAGGCGTGACCGGAAGCACGCGGCGCTCGACGCGGACCCGCCGGCCGCGGCCGCGGCGCACCGGGCCGACGACGATTGCGCCGCCGCGGTAGACGTCGCGATCGAGCAGCGAGTGCAGGGTGACCACGGGATCGTCGTGCTTGGTGGCGGGATGGACGAAGTCGATGACGATGCCGGCTTCCTTGCCCTGGTGGCGGCGGGTGACCCGGCCGACGCGCTGCTGATAAATGCGCTTGGACGCCGTCGGGGCCAGGTGCATGCAGATGGTGGCCCGGGGACTGTTCCAGCCCTCGGCCAGCAGCTGGGCGTTGACGAGAACGTCGACCTTGCCCGACTCGTAGTCGGCGAGCACCCGAGCCAGCTCGCGCTTGGGAGTCTCGCCTGACACCGCCTTGGCCTTTATGTCCAGGTCCCGGAAGGCCTGGGCGACGTTGTAGGCGTGCTTGACGCCGGCGGCGTAGACCACTCCGGGAACACCGTTGAAGCGGGTCTTGTAGAGGTCGGCGATGGCCAGGTTGAACGGCGTCTGGTCCAGCAGCTCGGCCAGCATCTCCTGGTCGAACTCGGTATCCACCTCGCCCCGGCGCAGCGGCACCTTGGCGATCGTGCGCACGCCGGGGCCGGGCGGGATCCGGATGCAGCGAAGCGGGGCGATCACGCCACGCCGCGCCGCCTGGGCGAGGTCGAAGCGACTGGTCTGGGTGGGGAACAGATCGGTGACGTGGCGGGCGATCAGCGCGCCGGTGGCAGTCATGCCGATGAAGATCGGCCCCGACCAGCTGCGGATCGCCGCCGAGGTCTTCTCGCCCAACGCGGTGTGCGCCTCGTCGCAGATCACGATCGTGTAGGCGTCGGAGATCCGGCCCGCGTTGCGAACGAACCACTGGTAGGTCTCCACGGTGACCGGACCGGTGGCGTTGTCACGGTCCTCGAGCAGTGGCGCGCTGATCCGATCGCGGTATCCGCGGTCGCGCAACTCGCCGTTGAACTGGTCGACCAGGTTGCGGCGATGGGTGAGGATCAGGACGCCGCCGGTGCGCGACGCCTCGACGAAGCCGAGCGCGGCAACCGTCTTGCCCGCGCCGGTGGCGTGCTCGAACCAGAAGCGCTTGGCGGCATTGGGATCCTCGGGCTGCTCGTCGATCTGCTCGGTGTCGTCGGCCTCGTCTTCGTCCTCGTCCTCGTCCTCGTCGTGCCAGTCCTGGGGCTCCTCGTCCTCGGGCTCGTCGTCGTCTTCGGAGAACTCGAGGTCTGAGTCCTCGTCGGCGGTGACGGGCGAAGCGGGTGGGGCGTGGCCGGGTCCGCTGCCGTTGCCCGAGGCGTGGCCGTTGCCGGCTGGGGCGCCGTTGCCCGCGGCGCTGCGCTGCGCCTCGGCCAGCAGCGCCGTCAGGGTGCCCGACAGCGCGTCAACCTGGTGGGCGGACAGCACGGTTCCGTCGGCCAGGTGGGGCTCCTCCTCGGAGAGCAGGCGCTCGAGCCCCAGCAGCAGCGAGAACTCGCGCCGCCACTCGATCGACGGCTGCTTGAGCCCGGCCTCGACCTCGGCCAAGGCGGCGTCGAGAGCTCGCCGCCGGGCGGAGCCGGGCGGCAGGGCGTCCTCGAAGGTCTCGCCACCGTAGACGAACCGCTCGTGGGTCAGCGACTCGGCGCGTGCGATCGCGTCAGGACTCGGAAAGGGGGTGGTAACACCCATCAGTGATTGGCTGGTTGCGTCAGGTGAGCGAACCGCGGCGGCGAGTCGTAGCGGTTCAGGCAGCCCGGCTGCGTGCCCGGGCACAGCGAGATTCCTCAGAAGCGTCCCCCCTGCCTGCTCGGCGAGGGTAGCACCCGCTATTTAAGCAGATGACGGCCGACATTCGTATGGCAAGCTGTCGGTGTGCGCCTGCTTACCCGGTCTGTAGCCCTGATCCTGGCCCTTGCGGGCCTGTCTGCGTGCGGCGCCTCACAGCCTCAGAATGCCGCGCCGTCGCGTTCGATCGAGACCGCGGCGTTCAAGGGATCGCCCCCGTCGCTGGTATCCCTGCACGCCCAGGCCAACAAGCTGCTGTCCGGGGGACCGGCCGCCTTCAAGGCCCGGCTGGCGGGGCTCAAGGGGCATCCGGTCGTGGTCAACAAGTGGGCCTCGTGGTGCGGCCCATGTCAAACCGAGTTTCCCGCCTTCCAGCGGGCGGCCATCAAGTACGGGCGCAGCGTGGCGTTCATCGGAGTCGACGGCAAGGACGGCAACGGCTCTGCGGCCGCCTTCCTGCGGCGCTTCCCGGTCAGCTATCCCAGCTATGTGGATCCGCACGAATCGATTGCCCGGGCGGTCGGAGCCGCCACCTATTTCCCGCAGACCGTTTACTTCAACAGTCGCGGCAAGATGGTGTTCGATCACGCCGGGCCGTATGAGACCGCGAGCGCGCTGGAGCGAGATATCAGGCAGTACGCATTGTCATGACCGAGACCCTGACCTATGAAGTGCGGCGCGTCCGCGGCGAGGAGGAGATGGCGGCCCTGCTGGAGCTGCGCCGCGCGGTGTTCTGCGAGGAGCAGGGCGTGCCGGAGCGCGAGGAGCTCGACGGCCGCGACCGCGAGGGAATGCACCTGGTGGCGGTGGCCGGCGAGGAAGTGCTGGCGACCTGCCGCCTGCTGTTCGTCGGCCCGACCGTCCAGTTCAGCCGGCTGGCCGTGCGCCAGACCGCGCGCCGTCACGGCATCGCCACCTCGCTGCTGGAGCTCGCCGACGCCGAGTCCCGGGCCGCGGGCGCCCGGCGCCTGGTCCTTCACGCCCAGACCTATGCCCGCTCGCTGTACGAGAGCGCGGGCTATCAGCCGCGGGGCAGGATCTTCATGGAGGCGGGGATCGAGCACATCGCTATGGAGAAGTACGTTTAGTGGCGACCCGGCCCGCCGGTCGGCTCCCCTAGCGGCGAAGGCGTCGGATGCCAGAGCTTCGCATCGACCCGCTGACCGGCCAGCGCGCGATCGTCGCCGGGGACCGGGCGCAGCGCCCAGGCGGCGAGCTGCGCGCCGAACCGGCGGCTCCGATCGACCGCGACAGCGATCCGTTTGCCAGCGGCCACGAGGACCGCACGCCGCCCGAGGTGTACGCGAGCCGGCCCGACGGCTCGGCGCCGGACACCCCCGGCTGGACGGTCCGCGTGGTGCCGAACCTGTATCCGGCGCTCGAACCCGCTGCGCTGGATCCGCCGCCGCAGGCCAATCCCGAGCTGTTCTGGGCCGGCGCCGCGCGCGGCGCCCACGAGGTGATCGTCAACGCCCCGGACCCGGTCGTCTCGCTGGGCCAGCTGGCCCCCGAGCAGGTGGCGGGGGCCATGGAGGTGTGGCGGCAGCGGATGCGCGCGCACGCCGACGCGGCCTGTCTGCACCTGATCGTCAACGAGCGCCGCGAGGCCGGGGCGTCGCTCCCCCACACCCACGCCCAGCTCTACGCGCTCGACTTCGTCCCGGCGGCGATCGCGCGCGAGCGCGAGCGCTTCGGGGCCTACGTGACCCAGACGATGGGCGGCAACCTGCTCGCCGATCTCGTCCAGCAGGAGGTTCGCCAGCGCGAGCGGATCGTGGCGATCGACGACGAGGCCGTGCTGATGGCCCCCTACGGCGCCCGGGTGCCCTACCAGCTGCTGATCGCGCCCCGCTCGCCGCGGCTGCGCTTCGAGGACGACGGCCCCACGGGCGCGGCGATGCTGCACGGTGCGCTGTCCCGCCTGGCCCGTCGGCTGGGGGCCAGCCCGCCGCTCAACCTGTGGGTCAGGACCGCTCCCCGAGGCGCCGAGCACTTCTGCTGGCGGATCGACATCCTCCCGCGGTTGACCCACTTGGCCGGGCTCGAGCTCGGCGCGGGCGTGAACCTGAACATCGTCGCCCCCGAGCGGGCGGCCGCGGACCTGCGGGAGGCCTGATGGTGGAGGCCGGTTAGTGCGTGCGCTGGTGCAGCGGGTGAGCCGGGCGTCGGTGGACGTGGACGGAGACCGGGTGGCCGAGATCGGCGCCGGGTTGATGGTTCTGGTCGGGGTGGGGCGCGCCGACTCTGAGGCGGCAGCCGACTGGCTGGCCGACAAGGTTCGCGGATTGCGGGTGTTCGCCGACGCCGATGGGCGCATGAACGAGTCGCTGGGCAGCCGCGAGGTCCTGTGCGTCAGCCAGTTCACGCTGTATGCCGACGCTCGCCGGGGCAACCGGCCCAGCTACGTGGAGGCAGCCGCACCGGAGCTGGCGCAACCGCTCTACGAGCGCTTCTGTGAGCGGCTCGGGGCCAAGCAGGGCCGGTTCGGTGCCCACATGTGCGTCGAGCTGGTAAACGACGGACCGGTGACGCTGCTGCTCGAGAGCCGATAGGTGCTGGCTGGCCCTGGCGGGGTTATCGGCATGACGCTGGTCAGCGCAGCGGCGCGACGGCCAACAGCCCGTTTGGTCCCGGCAATGCTCCCACCGCCGGGGACGCGCTGAGGGCCGCCGCCACTACCGCTGTGCTGATCGCCGCCCACTCCCTAATACCGGTAAAGCGAGATCGGCGGACCGAAGTTGCGCACTTGCCGCCGCCGGGCCGCCATTCGGCGGCTGGTTCAGGCCAAACGCCGGGGCTCGCCGCCATTCGGCCTGCGCGCGCCGGAGTGACCGATGGCGCGCCGGCGGCGAACCGGTGGCGCCGAGAGCGCCTCCTCGTAGACCGACCAGGTGGCCATGGCCGCTTCGCCCCAGGTCCAGGGCGGCGGTCCTGAGGCTGGCCGGGTGAGCGACTCGGCCGCCGCCACCAACTCGTCGAGGTCGCCGACGTCGCTGAGCGTCGCCAGGCCGCCGAGAACCTCACGCAGCGCCGGAACGTCGCAGGCGGCCACGGGGGTGCCGCAGGCCAGAGCCTCGACCGGAGGCAGGCCGAAGCCCTCGTCGTCAGACGGGAACACCAGCGCGTGGGCTCCGGTATAGATCGCCGCCAGCTCGTCGTCGTCGACGGCTCCGGTGAGCTGGACGTCCGGTAACTCGCGAGCCCAGGGGCTGGCCGGCCCAACCAGGACCAGGGGCAGGCTCCGGCGCGCCCGCGCCAGCGCGGCCACCCGCTTGCGGGGGTCAGGTGTGCGCAGCCCGCCGACCCACAGCAGATATCGATCGGGAAGCTCGTAGCGCTCGCGAACAGCATCGACCTCCTGGGCCGGACGGCGCCAGAAGACCCGCGCCGGAGCCTCTGGGATCACGGCGATTCGCTGAGACGGGATGCCCAGCGCGTTCATGGCGTCGTCGGCGACAGCTCGGGTCGGCACGATCACCCGGGCCGCCCGCTGAACGGCCAGGTAGCGAAGCTTGAACCGCAGGCCGAAGCGCAGGTACTCGCCGGGCCGCTTGAGCGGCACCAGGTCGTGCAGCGTGGTCACCGCGGGCACGGGGCAGCGCAGCGGCGTGCCCTCGAGCCACGGGGAATGAAAGACGTCGCAGCGCCGGGGATCGTGGGTCTCGACGATCTCCCCGAGATCGGCGCGGCGAAGCGCCTCGAGCAAGCTGCGCGCGTAGCGGCCCACGCCGCGGGAGTCCTTGGTCGGCCGGCTGTCGAAGGCCACCCTCACCAGACGACTAACCCCTCGACCCGCTCAGTGTCGCGGCCTGGGAGCCGGGCACACCGTCCCGGTTAAGCGTTGCGCTCGGCATCAGTTAGGGGCCCGGAAGCGATGATCCGGGCGCGGCCACTGTATCCGCACCGCCGCCGCCCTGTCGAGCCAATTTGTCCCCGGGGACGGTACGTTCAGCGCCGTGCGGGAGTACTACGAGGATCTGTGGCAGCGGCTGCCGGCTGACCTGAACCCCCCCGACCTCGAGCTCCGGTTGCGGTTTTTGCGTGGCGCGGTGCGAGGCGGGGAGCGGGCGCTCGACCTCGGCTGTGGCGACGGGACGTTCACGGCGGAGCTGGCCCGGGCCGGCGCGCAGACGGTTGGCGCCGAGGTGGCGAGCGCGGCGGTGGCCCGGGCCTCGGCTCGCCATCCCTCGCTCGATTTCCGGCTGGTGGCGATCGACGGGCCGCTCCCGTTCGAGGACTCCTCGTTTGATCTGGTGTGGTCAAGCGAGGTGATCGAGCACGTCGCCGACACGGCTCGGTGGCTGTCGGAGGTCCGGCGGGTGCTGGCGGCCTCCGGGCGGCTGTTGCTGACCACCCCCAACCACGGCCGGGCGCGATTGGCAATCGGCGGCATCGAGCGCTTCTCGGCGCCGCTCGGCGATCACCTTCACCTGTACTCGCGCCGGTCCCTGGGGCGGCTGCTGCACGAGTTCGGCTTCGATCCCGTCGACGTTCGCACCGCCGCCGGCCCGCCGCTGCTGCGGCGGCTGCTCCTGGCCCGGGCCGGCCGCTGACCCGGCCCACCCGAGCGCGCATTTGGTGCGGCATCCTCCGTCCGCCGGGCATTTTCGTGGAAAATTTGGCCCGGCCGTCCAGGTCTTCCACAGAGCGCACGCCTGGCGGTACGGCTGTGGAAAATTTCGCCCGGCCGGGCAAGTTTTCCACGCTTTGGTCGCCATGGATCCGGCCTCGGGAAGGGAAACCGGATGCCGGCCCCGGGACGGGAAACCGGACGCCGGCCCCGGGACGGGAAACCGGACGCCGGCCCGC
>DASXJY010000056.1:0-55049 GCA_036497115.1 Solirubrobacteraceae bacterium | reverse complement strand
AATCCCGTGGCCGGCGCGGCGTGCATCGGCGCCGGGGTCGGGCCCAAGGACATCGACGAGGTCTGGGGCGTGGCCAAGGCCTACGTGACGCGGGTCGGCGCGGGCCCATTTCCCACCGAGGTCGACGGGGTTCTGGCCGACGAGATCCGCGAGCGCGGCGGCGAGTACGGGACCACCACCGGACGGGCTCGCCGCGTCGGCTGGCTGGACCTGGTGGGGCTGCGCTACGCCGCGCGCCTCAATTCGCTGACCGCCCTGGCGATCACCAAACTCGACGTGCTTTCAGGCTTCGATCGGCTGTGCGTCTGCACCCGGTACCGCAGCGACGAGGGGGCCGAGCTCGATTACTTTCCCTACCACCAGACGGTCCTGCACCACGCCGCCGGCGAGTACGTGGAGCTGGCGGGATTCGACGAAGACCTGTCCGAATGCACCACCGAGTCCGAACTTCCCGACGCGGCGCGCGAATACCTGCGCTTCGTGGCCGAGTTCGTGGGGGTGCCGATCGCGTTGATCGGGGTGGGGCCCGGCCGCGAGCAGGTCATCTGGACCGAGGCCGCCCACGGGACTGCGGCGGGGGCCGGCCACGTGGCTCCCACCGCCTGAGCCCGCGATCACCGCCAGCGCTCGACCAGGTCCTCCTCGCTGACCCGGCGCACCACCCGCGCCGGGACCCCCATCACCACCTCACGCGCGCCCACGTCGCCGACCACCACCGCGCCGGCGGCGACGAACGCCTCCTCGCCGATCTCCACTCCGGGAGTGACCACCACGCCCCCTCCCACCCGGCAGCCGCGACGAAACACCGGCCCCAGCAGCGGCTCGCCGCGGGCATGGCGCCCCATGGTGTGATCGTTGGTCGTGACCACCCCGGGGCCCAGGAACACGTCATCCTCGACCACCGACCCGCCGGTCACGTAGACCCCGGTCTGGATCAGCACCCGCTCACCGACATGGGCGTCGAAGTCGACCGCCGATCCCCGCCCGATCACCGTGCCGGCACCGACCACCGCCCGCTCGCGGACCTGGGCCTGATCGCCGACGATGACCCCGGCGCCGACCGCAGCGCCGGCGTACAGAATCGCCCCACAGCACACCGTGGCCCCGTCGGCCACGGTCAGAGCGCCGAGGACGCCCGCGGCGCTTGAGCCGGGACGCAGCCGCGGCCGCTTGCCGAGCACGGCCCCATCCTCGATCAGGCACTGAGCGCCAAGCTCGGTGCCCTGGTGCAGCACCGCCGCGGCGCCGACCGAACACCCGGGCCCAATCCGGACGCCGTCCCAGATCACCGCCCCGGGAGCCAGAACCACGTCCTCGGCCAGGTGGGCCCCGGCTGCGACGTGCGCCCCACCGCGGGCCTTCCACTCAGCCATCGCGCCCGGCTCCGACCCGGCTTGCCTCCAGCGATCGCTGCAGCGCCTCCAGGACCCGCACCACGCGAAGACCGCTCGCCCCGTCCGACCGCGGGGCCTCGCCGGTGCGGCAGCAGTGCACGAAGTGCTCGCATTCCACCCGCAGCGGCTCCAGGTTGGGGATCCGGGGCGAGAAGATGTCCCCGCTGCGGGTGATGTACTCCCCGTAGGTCCGCGAGTCCTCGTCAAAGCCCTTGTCGTAGACGGTCAGCTTGCGTTCGAGATCCATGTCGTCGAAGGTCGCCATCCGGCGCGACCCGACCACCGTGAACCGCCGCTCCTTGTGCGGGTCGAGCCAGCTGAGGTGAAGGTGCGCGGTCAGCCCCGACGGAAAACGCAGAAAGCAGAAGACCACGTCCTCGACGCCGTCGCGCACGTAGGACGCCCCGTGGGCCACCGCCTCACACGGCTCTTCACCGGCCAGATGCAGCACCACCGAGACGTCGTGTGCCCCCAGGCTCCACAGGGCGTTCTCGTCCGCGCGCAGCTTGCCGAGGTTGAGCCGGTTGCCGTAGATGTAGAAGATCTCGCCCAGCTCCCCGGACTCGGTCAGCTCCTTGAGCCTGCGCACGCCGGGGTGGTACTCGAGCAGGTGGCCGACCATCAGCACTCGGTCGCCAGCCGCGGCGGCGGCCACCGCCCGCTCGCCATCGGCCACCGACTGGGCCAGGGGCTTTTCGACGAAGCAGTGCTTGCCGGCGCGCAGCACCTCCACCGCCAGCTCGGCGTGGGTGGGCACCGGCGTGGCCAGCGCCACCGCGTCCAGCGAGGGGTCAGCGAGCAGATCCTCGATCTCGGCGCTGACCATGGTGCGCGGGAACGCCTGCGCGATGCGCGCCCGGGCCTCGGGGTCACGATCACAGCACCAGGCCAGCTCCGCGCCGGGAATGGCAGCGAAGTTGCGGGCCAGGTTGGGACCCCAGTAGCCCAGGCCGGCGATCCCGATGCGAAGCGGCCGGTCGGTCATCTCACGCCAGCCCTCCTCGGCCGTCCCGTCATCGCGCCGCAGCCGTCATCGGCAGGCAGTCTAAGGAGTTGCCCGCCGGGCGAACCGGCCTCCTGACATGAAGCCATCCAGCGCCGCGACGACGCGCCGGCCCGCATCGCCGTCGCCGTATAGAGCCGGGCGACTGGCCGGCACGGCCGCATCGAGCGCCGCCACGGCGGCGCCAGCGTCGAGGTCGACGAGCACGTTCCAGCCGTGCTCGACGGTCTCCACCCACTCGGTGTTGGCCCGCATCGTGATGCACGGCACCCCGGCCAGGTAGGCCTCCTTCTGAAGGCCGCCGGAGTCGGTCAGCGCGGCCCGGGCATGGCACAGCAGCGCGGCCAGCTCGAAGTAGCCGAGGGGCTCGACGACCCTGACTGTGGAGGCGCTGGCCAAGCGCTCGAACAGGGCCAGATCGCGCAACCGCGCCGCCGTCCGGGGGTGAAGCGGCAGCACGACGGGGAGCGGGATCGCCGTCAGCAGCTCGACCAGCTGCCCCAGCCGGGCGGGGTCATCGACGTTCCCGGCCCGGTGGGCGGTGGCCAGCACATACGAGCCGGCCTGCACGCCGTGGGCCCGCAGCAGGTCGTCACGCTCGCGGGCGCGCGGCTGGACGGCCAGCGCGATGTCAACCATCACGTCGCCAACCAGCTCGGTGACTCCGGCCACACCCTCGCGATGCAGGTTGGCGAGCGCCACCTCTGTCGAGCACAGCAGCAGCGCGCTGGCGTGGTCGACCAGGACGCGGTTGAGCTCCTCGGGCATCGAGCGGTCAAACGACCGCATCCCGGCCTCGACGTGGACCACCGGTCGGCCCGCCTGGGCGCCGGCCAGCGCGCCGGCCAGCGTGGAGTTGGTGTCGCCGTAGACCAGCACCACATCCGGTGCCACCTCGTCTATGACCGGCTCCAGCGCCTCGAGCATCCGGGCGGTCTGCGAGGCGCTGGTGCCGAGCGCAATCCCCAGCTGGCGGTCGGGCGCCGGTAGCCCGAGCTCGGCGAAGAACACCGACGAGAGCCGGTCGTCGAAGTGCTGTCCGGTGTGGACCAGGACCTCCCGGTGGACCTTTCGCAGCTTCGGGGAGACGGCCGCCGCCTTGATGAACTGGGGGCGGTTCCCGATGACCGTGAGGACGTTCAGAGGCGTAGCTCCGAGCGGATCCGCTCCTCGACCCGGGTTGCGGTGCGCTCGGTGACCGCCCCGGGCAACTCGTACTGGTGATCGTCGATCGCCACGACCGGCTGGACCTCCCGGACCGTCGAGGCCAGGAACACCTCCTCGGCGCCCAGCAGCGTCTCCAGCGGGCACGGACGCTCCTGAGCGCCTGTCACCTCGATCACGAGGGCGCGGGTGATCGAGGCCAGTATGTGATCGTCGAGGGGCGGGGTGAACAGCTCGCCCCCCTCGATCCAGAAGATCGCGCTGGTGGGAGCCTCCAGCACGCGCCCGTGCGGGGTTACCAGCAGCGCTTCGTCGAATCCCGCCTCTCGGGCCAGGCGGCCGGCCAGCATGTTGGCGGCGTAGGAAAGCGACTTGACGCCATCGAGGAGCCGGGTCGGCGCGTAGGTGACTGTCATCAGCCGCGCCCGGTCGGGGGTCTCGGTCAACGGCTCGGTCATCAGCAACCGCCGGCCGCCCCGGGTCATGACGATCCGCAGCGCCTCGTGATCGGGGCCACCGCCGGCCTGAGCCAACAGCCGGTGGGCGTCGGCGCGGACGGCCTCGAGGTCCAGCGGCAGCCGCAGGTTGCGGGCGGAGCGCTCCAGACGCGCCAGGTGCTCCTCGAACGCGAACGGCACCGTCCCGTAGACCCTGATCACCTCGAACACGCCGTCGCCACGGATCAACCCCTCGTCGGTGGCCGGGATCATGGCCTGGCTGGCCGGCATGATCTCGCCGTCCAGGGAGGCCAGCGAGCTGGGGCCCGGGCCACTCACGCGGCGCGGCTCAGTTCAGCCGACACGAGCCCACACCTCGGCCAGGCGGACGAGCACCGCGGCCGCCGTCGCCATGTCGTTGACCGACGCCCATTCGCGCAGCGAGTGAAACTCGTGGCCACCGGTGAACAGGTTCGGCGTCGGCAGGCCCATCTCGCTCAGTCGCGATCCGTCCGTGCCGCCGCGGATCAGCGTCCGCTTGGGCTCGATCCCCTCGGCGCGGATGGCCTGCTCGGCGGCGCTCAGAACCTCGGGCACGGCGTCGATATAGGAGCGCATGTTGCGGTACTGGCGGCGGACCTGGAAGTCCAGCGAGGCCCGCGGCGCGCGCTCGACGACCCCCCGGGCGGTGCGCTCGAGCAGCTCCACGTGCTCGCGCAGGCGATCATCGTCGAAGTCGCGCACGATGACCCGGATTTCGGCCTGGCCGGCGTCTCCGGTGACCTCGTAGGGGTGGATGAAGCCCTGGCGGCCCGACGTCGTCTCGGGACTGAGCCCGTCGGACGGCAGCTCGGTCAGGATCTGGCCGGCCAGCCGCAGCGCGTTGACGAGCTTGCCGGTGGCGAATCCGGGATGCACCTCGACGCCGCGGATGGTGGCGATCACCTCGTCGGCCGAGAACGTCTCATCCTGGATCTCTCCGACCTCGGACCCGTCGACCGTGTACGCGCAGCTGGCTCCGAACCGCTCGATATCGAACAGGGTGGCGCCCTCGCCGATCTCCTCGTCCGGAGTGAAGGCAACCTTGAGCGTCGGCCGCGGGATCTCCGGATGGGCAGCGAGATAGGCGAGGGCCGACACGATCTCGGCCACTCCGGCCTTGTCGTCGGCGCCCAGCAGCGTGTCGCCGCTCGCGGTCACGATGTCGTGCCCGCGCTTGGCTCTGAGCTCGGGCATCGTCTCGGGATCGAGGCACGTCCCCTCACGGGGAAGCCGCACCACGCCGCCGTCGTAGTCGCGGTGCACGATCGGCTCGACGCCCGCTCCCGGAGCGTCCGGGGACGTGTCCATATGCGCGATCAGGCCGATCACGCGCCCGCCGGCGCCGTTGCCGTTGCCGTTGGCCGCCAACGTGGCAGTCACGTATCCGTTGTCATCCATGGCGGCGTCGCTCAGCCCGGCCGCGGTCAGCTCCTCGGCCAGCAGCCGCCCCAGGTCGAGCTGTCCCGGGGTGCTGGGGGAGCCGGTCCGGTCGCGGGTGGACTGCGTGTCGACTCGCACGTAACGTTCGAAGCGGCCGACCAGATCGGGCGCCAGCTCGCCGGCCAGCTCGGAGGTGTAGGGCACCCCGGCAGTATTCCAACCCGCCGGCGCGCACGGCCCCCCGGCTGGTCCGGGCGCGGCCACCGGATCCGCGGCGTGGGCGATACACATCAGCTCCAGCTGGGTAAGAAATCCGGTGTGGAACTACCGAGCCTCGATTGGTCAACGGCGAAGGTCAAGGACGGCGTGCTTACGGTCGGCCTCCCGGGTGAGCGCCCGACCGGCTGGGACAAGACCTTCGACACCACCGCCAAGCTGCTCGGCGGCGGCGACTGGGGCGACGTCGAGCTCAAGAAGGGCAAAGTTCGGGTGAGCGGGGTCACACCCGGAGCCGAGGAGCGGCTGCGCCATTTCCTCGAGAGCGTCGTCCAGCAGGCCGATGCCACCCACCGCCCCGAGGACGAGTCCGACGACAGCTCGGACGACCGCGCTGATCCTGACGATCAGGACAGTGGTCCGCAGGACGATTCCGACGCCGAGGCCACGGCACGTTTTCAGGCCTTCGGGAAGAACTGACCCGCCGCGCCGCCCTGCCCCGGGTCGAGCCGGATGAGCGTCTCCGCGTCAGCCAATTCCCCGCGGCGACAGCGCCTGCGGCGATCTGACTGCTCGCGCCCGGGCCTGCGCCGCATCCGGCGCGGCCGCGGGTTCGCCTATCTGGACCAGAGCGGGAGGCGCGTCAGCGATCCTGAGCTGATCCTGCGGATCAAGGCGCTGGCCATTCCCCCGGCGTGGGAGCAGGTCTGGATCTGCCCCGATCCGCTGGGCCACCTGCAGGCCACCGGCGTCGATGCCGCGGGCCGCAAGCAGTATCTGTACCACCGGCGCTGGCGCGAGCTCCAGGACCGCAGGAAGTTCGACCGCATGATCGAATTCGCCCGCGCGCTGCCGCGGCTGCGCCGGCGGGTGAACGCCGATCTGCAGCGCGGGGAGCTCGACCGAGAGCGAGTTCTGGCCTGCGCGGTCCGGTTGCTCGACGTGGGCCTGTTTCGGATCGGCAGCGAGGAGTACGCCGATGAGCAGGGCGGCGTGGGACTGGCCACGGTTACGAAGCGCAGCGTCCGGTTCGAGAACGGGACGGTCGTGTTCGACTACCTGGCCAAGGGTGGGCTGAGACGCGTCCAGGCCGTCAAGGATCCCCTGTCCCAGGAAGTGGTCCGCCAGCTCAAGCGCCGCCGCAGCGGGGGCGATCAGCTGCTGGCCTACCGCGCGGGCCGCCGCTGGCACGACGTCAGATCAGACCAGATCACCGACTATCTCAAGGCTCAGATTGGCGAGCAGTACACCGCCAAGGACTTCCGGACCTGGAATGCAACCGTGTTGGCGGCGGTCTCACTGGCCGCCGACGGACGCGGCGCCACCACTCAGCGGGCCCGTAAACGGGCGATCGATGGCGCGGTGCGCGGAGTCGCCGACGTGCTGGGCAACACCCCGGCGGTGGCCAGACGGTCCTACATCGACCCGCGGGTGTTCGATCGCTACCTGTCCGGCTGGACGATCGGCGGCGCGCTGGACCGGCTGGGTTCGCTTCACGGACCCGACGACAGCCGGCGGGCCCGGCTGGAGACCGCTGTGCTCGATCTGCTCGACGACGAACGGAAGTCTCCGGCGGTCCAGCACCCCAAGACGCGAAAAGCCGCGTAATCCGGACCCGCGGCACCGACCGCACCGAAAGCGCCCCCCCGGCTGTGATAGAACGAGGGGGTCTGCAATTCAGGGAGGTCAGCGATGGCGGTGTCATCCACCACCGGACCACGCGGGACTACCGTCAGCTCTGCTGAACTGTTCCACCGATGGCGGCGAAAGCGGGACCGTTGGGCCCGAGATGTGCTGATCGAGCGGTTTCTGCCGCTGGCCCGCAAGCTCGCCCGTCGCTACTCGGCTTCGAACGAGCCATACGACGACCTGGTTCAGGTCGCCAGCTTGGGACTGGTCAAGGCGGTCGAGCGCTTTGACCCCTCCCGAGGGTTCGCGTTCACATCGTTCGCCGTGCCCACGATCGTCGGTGAGCTCAAGCGCTACTTTCGCGACACCGCCTGGGCTCTTCATGTCGACCGCAGCGCGCAGGAGCGCGCCCGCAAGATCGGCGAGGCCCAGCGTGAGATCAGCTCCCTGCGCGGCCGAGCGCCGACCATCGGCGAGCTCGCCGAGTACCTGGAGCTGAGCAGCGAAGACGTCCTGGACGGGCTGCAGACCGCGGAGGCCTACGACACCCTGTCGTTGGATGCCCCCCGGCCGGTCGAGGGCGACGGACCGGTGAGCCGCCTCGAGGCGCTCGGCGACGACGACGACCGCCTCGAGATGGTCAACGACCAGGCGACCATCTTTGCCGCGGCGCAGCATTTGCCCGAGCGCGAGCGCAGAATCCTGTTTTTGCGCTTCGGCGCCGACCTAACCCAGACCGAGATCGCCGAGCGCGTCGGCGTTTCGCAGATGCAGGTCTCGCGTCTGCTGCGCAAATCGCTTCAGCGGCTGCGCGAGCTGACCGGAGAAGCCTCCTCCGAGCCGGCCAGAGATCAAGTCGCCGGCCGCAGCTCCTAGCGGTCGTCGGCGCGCTCGCTGGAGGGCTCGGCGTCGGCCTCACCGCCCGGTGCCGCGCGTGAGTCGTCCTCCTCCTGGGGAGCGTCCTCGAGCACTCGCCGAGCCGCGTGCATGTCGCCGTGGCTGGCGTGCTCCTCGAGATCCTGCTCGGCGATCTCGAAGCCCTCGGATTCTCCCTCCCCGGCTTCGATCAGCGGCGCCTGAGCTGGATCAAGCGCGTCCTCACCGGCGGGCGGGTCATAGCTCACCCGGCCGCCGATCGCCGCCGCCTCCTCGGCGGCCGCTGCCTCCTGCTCGTGCTCGAATTCAGACATCCAGGCTCTCCAATCGATCGACTACCGGGGGCTCAGGGGCTCACCCCAGTATGCCCGGCCCCTGTTACCCGGCGCCGGCCAGGCCCAACCGATCGCGCACGTGAAATCGCATCGAGGTTCCGCCTGGGAAGTTGCGCAGCTCGACGAGGTCGCAGAGCTGATTGACGAGCCACAGCCCGCGTCCCCGCAGCGAATCGGGCGAGGGGCGGCGGCGCCCGACGGCGGCGTCTTCGAGCACCGAGCTCGAATTCACCTCGGTCACCACACTGGTCCCGTCGTGCCAGATCCGGGCCGTGCAGCGGCGGGCGCCGTGCTTGACCGTCTGGCGCGCCGCCTCGTTGACTGCGAACACGAGGTCGGCCCGCCGCTCCGGGCTCAGCCGGGCCACGATCGGGTCGGCGGCCACCGACTGGCGCAGAGAGTGCAGATCGCCCTCGAAGGCAAGCTCGGAAACCGGCGGTTTGGCGGGCTCCTGAGGCCATTGCTGTCCCGCGTGGACCTCCGTGGGGGTACCGTAGCGACGGCTGGGCCGTCGAACCCCTTCACCGCTGAGCACGCTGGGGTGGGTCAGCTCGGCGCCTGCCAGCACCTCCGGCGCCAGCTCGGCGGCGTCGTAGGCGCACAGGATGTCGATCTCCAAGGAGCGCAGCTCGTCGTTGACCAGCGCCTCGTGACGCAGGTACTCCACCGCCTCGGCATAGCTGCGCTGTGGCCAGATCCCTTCGGCGATCACGCGCACTCGGCCCTGGTGGGCGTCGACCCACTCCTGATAGAGCTCCAGCAGACAGTTGGGGTTGCGCCCCACGATCTCCATGTTCTCGAAGCGGACCTCGCAGGCCAGTTCCCCCAGCCCACTCAACAGGCGGTCGATGTTGTGCGGCGGCAGGACGGCCAGGACCGGCTCGCGCGTTTGCGCTCCAGCGGTCACGAAGTCCCGAGCGGCAAGCTCAAACTGCTCCGCATTCTGATACAGGAGTGCCTCGTGCCACAGGTGCCGGGACGCCTGGCCGGGCGATGTTGAATGGATGCTCACGGTGCCGCCTTCCGTGACAACTAGCGTTACCAGGCTGAACAGGTTCCAAACGAACCTTGACCGAAAGCACATAGGCGCCGAGATCAGTAGGCTCGGCTCCGACGTGCAGAACCAGTTCCGTGTCGACGCCCGTAACGAGGGCTCAGCCGCCGTTGTCGAGGTCAGCGGAGAGCTCGACCTGGCCTCGGGTCCCGAGCTCGAGGCGGTCCTGGAGCGCCTCGCCGCGGAGCCTACCGAGTTGCTCATAATCGATCTTCGCCAGGTCGAGTTCATGGACTCGACGGGTCTCAGCATCATCGTCAAGGCCCACCAGAAGTTCGCCGATGACGGCCGTCGGCTGGCTCTGGTCAAAGGGCCCTCGCAGGTTCAGCGTCTGCTCGACCTGACCGGAGTCGCCGACCGGCTGCAGCTCGTGGACGCTCCCGAAGAACTCCTCAGCGGGGGCTAGCCTGCTGCGAGAACTCCCACTCGGCGAGCGGATCCTGCGGGGCCGAGGACCCGAGTTCACGGAGCTGTTGGAAACGCTGGGCGAAGCGGTGACGATCCGCGACCCCCACCACAGGATCCTGTTCGCGAATCGGGCGGCGCTGCGCCAGTTGGGCTTCGATTCGCTGGAGGAGCTCCAGCAGCGTTCGCTTCATTCGATCATGGACGACTACGTGGTCCATGACGAGCATGGCCGACCGCTGACGATGGGCGATGTGCCGTCGGTGAGGCTGCTCTCAGGCGAGGCCGCCGAGCCGCTGTTGCTGCACACCGTCCACCGCCAGACCGGCGAGGCACGCTGGCAACTGCTCAAGACCGCCGCCCTGCGCGACAGCGAAGGTGAGATCGCGGCCGCGGTGACGGTGATCGCGGACCTGACCGCGGTAAAGACGGCCGAGGTGCACACCCGGGTGCTGGCCAACTCGGGGCGGATCCTGGCGTCCTCGCTTGACTACGAGCAGACACTCAAGAACGTCGCCCAGGTCGCAGTTCCCGATTTCGCCGACTGGTGCATCGTGGAGTTGATCGACGATCGGCTGCGACGTCAAACTGCCGTGGTCGCCCATCGACAGCCGGAGCAGCGTGAGCTGATCGCACAGTTGCGGGCCTTCGGAACCGAGCAGCTCGATCCCGAGTCGGCCTCGGGCCGCGTGTTCGCGACCGGCCGGCCCGAGCTGTTCTTCGAGATCTCCGATGACCATCTGCGCCGGATCGCGGTCAGCGACGCGCACCTCGGGCTGATGCGCAAGCTGTCGATCCGTTCCGCGGTGGTGGTTCCGATGAGGGTCCCGAACCGAACCCTGGGCGTGATGGCATTCTGCACCGCCGAATCGCTGCGCCGCCTCACCCATGACGACGTGGCCCTGGCCGAGCAGCTCGGACGGCGCGCCGCCGTCGCCGTCGAGAACTCCCGCTTGCATACCGAGCTGGCCGAGGTGGCTCAGACGCTGCAGCAGAGCCTCCGGCCCCGTGACCTTCCCGATGTGCCGGGGTGGGAGATCGCCGCTCTCTACCGGCCGGCCGGATCCGAGCCGCGGATCGAGATCGGCGGAGACTTCTACGAGGTGTTCAGCAGCGGCAGGTCATCGTTCGCCCTGATCGGCGATGTCACCGGCCACGGGGTGGCGGCAGCCACCCTGACCTCGCTGATGCGCTATGGCGCACGCTTTGCCAGCCGCCTCGAGCCCCAGCCGGCGGCGATCCTGCGCCGGCTGGACGAGGAGTTGCGCCGTCAGCCCGGCGGAGTCCTCTGCACCGCCCTGTGCGCTCGACTCCAACCACGCCGGCTTGTGGTCTGCTCGGCTGGTCACCCTCCGGCGCTGATCGTCGACGCTCAGGGAACGATCACCGAATCGCCCGAACCGGGCCCACTGCTGGGAGCCTTTGCCGACGCCGACTGGCAGCAGAACTCGGTCGAGGTGAGCCCCGACCAGATGGTTCTGCTCTACACCGATGGCGTGATCGAGACCGCTGGGGCCCAGGAGCGGTTTGGCACCGAACGCCTGCGAGAGCTGCTGGCCCAGCACGCCGGCCTGTCCCCCGCCGAGCTGCTGACGCGGCTCGACGAGGCGCTGAGCGCGTTTCGCGGCGGCTCGGCCAGTGATGACGTGGCGGCGCTGGCGCTGCGCCCGTTGGCCTGAGCCGCTCGGACCCGATCAGCGGTGGTCGATGACCACGACCCGCAGCAACTCGCCGCCGCTGTCGGGCTGCACCGAGACCTCATCGCTCAATAGCACCAGCGGTGACGCGGGGCGCCCGGATTCCTGCCCCTGCAGCCTCGAGCCACTGCCGGGTTGGAACGGCCCGACGGTCAGCACCAGCCGGCGTTCGTCGGCGTTCAGGCGCGCGCCGATTCGCGAGCCGGCAGCGGCGCTGGCGGCATGGGCGGCCAGCGTGTCGGTGACGAGGTAGACATCTGAGAAGCGGTCAAGCGAGAAGTGGGCGGTGGCTGCCAGCGTGCGGGCGAGCCTCCCCAGTACCCCGGTCAGCAGTGCCACCGGGGACAGCGAGACGACAACCTCCCCCGGCTCGTCCCGCGCCCAATCGGAACCCGAGTCGGAATCGCCGTGGCTGGGCGGCACGCGCCAGCCATCCTCGCGCGCCGCGAAGTCGATCTGCACCTCGGTGCCGCCGTCGGGCTCGGAGCTGAACTTGACCTCATCGGCCAGGGCACGAATCACCGAGACGCCGATGCCATCTGAGCGCTCGTCCGACAGGACGGCCGGCGGGATTCCCACCCCCCGGTCGCTGACCGTCACTCGGAGCAGGCGATCGTCGACAAACAGCCTGATCGCCATCGGTCCGGCGCCGCCTTCGTAGGCGTGCAGCACGACGTTGTTGCACGCTTCGCTGACGGCCGTCTTGAGATCGTCGAGCAGCTCAGGATCGATCCACAGCAACTCGGCCACCCCGGCCAGCATCCCCCGCACGATCGTGAGGGTTTGCGGCCTACTCTCGAGTTCAAGCGCGACGGTGGGCGATTCTGAGGTCACATCAGCTCTCACCAATGCCCACGGAGGGGCGTGATCAAACGAAGTGGGTCGGGAGGCTCAGGACGCGTCGGGTCCGGGGTCAGTCAACTCCGAGAGACGCGCCAGTGCCCTGCGCAGGATACGCGAGACCTGCATCTGCGACACACCGATCTCCGTCGCGATCTGAGTTTGAGTCAAGTCTCGGACGAAGCGCAGCATCAGAATCTCACGCTCACGGGACGGAAGCTCACGCGCGGCAGCGCCGACCGTCAACCGCTCGTCGGCCAGCCGGAGGTGCACGTCCTCGACCCCAAACCGGTCCACGACGGCTCCCGTTTCGCCCTCCCCGTCGTCGTAGGGTGCATCGAGGGATGAGGCGTGATGTGCCCGTGATGTTTCCAGGGAGTCGAGCACCTCCTCGATGCTCAGCTCCAGATACTCGGCCAGCTCCTGCAGCGTTGGCGAGTGGCCGGTTCGCGAAGTCAGCCGGTTCTGGGCCTCCTCCACTCTCACCGCCTGCTCCTGGGCTCCCCGGGGAACGTGCACGGCCCAGCCGAGGTCGCGGAAGTAGCGCTTGAGCTCGCCGAGGATGGTGGGGACGGCAAACGACGAGAACGCAGTTCCGCGGCTGGGGTCGTAACGGTCGACCGCCTTCACCAGTCCGAGGCTGGCCACTTGGAGCAGATCCTCGAACGGCTCCCGAGCGCCTGCGTACCGGCGGGCGAGCTTACGTGCCAGAGGCAGGAACCTGCGCACCAGCTCGTCGCGAGCCCGCGAGTCGCCACCCTGCTGCCAGCGCGCGAATAACTCCACGGTCCCGACTAGGACAATGCTCCCGCCGCAGTCGACGGATCCGTGTCGGACTTGGGATGCGGGAGCACCCATCAATGGGGCACTACCCGCTCCCGCGGATTTCACGCCAAGAGGTGGCTTTCCAACGAGTTTCTAAACCGAGCTCCTAGCCTCGCTGGGGTGCGTCTGCCTCGCCTCCGCCCCGACCTCTCGCCGCTGCGCGAGAGCCGGGATCTCCGCCTGGTCGTACTCGGCAACCTGGTGACGAGCCTGGGCGCGCAGGCCACCCTGGTCGCGCTCCCGTACCAGCTCTACGTCGAGACCCATTCGGCTCTGCTGGTCGGCCTGCTCGGCGCCGTGGAGCTGGTCCCGCTGGTCACGATGGCATTGATCGGCGGCGCGGTCGCTGACCGGATGGACAGGCGGCGGCTGTTGCTGATCGACCAGTTCTGGCTGGTGGGCTGCTCCGGCGGCCTGGCCGTGGCGGCCTACATCGGCCAGCCCTCGGTCCTCACCCTGTACGCGCTCGGCGGGTTGCTGGCGGGATTCACGGCGCTGCAGAGCGTCACCCGCTCGGCGATCCTGCCCAACCTCGTCGACCGGCCGCGGCTGCCACGAGCGATCGCGCTCAACTACGGCCTGACCGCGTTGACCCAGGTGCTGGGGCCGGGAATCGGGGGGATCCTGATCGGAGTCTTCGGGGTCCAGGCCGCGTACACCGTCGACGCCGTGACCTCCTTGGCCATGGTGTTCGCGGTGCTGCCGATCTCCGCCCAGCCGCCCGATCCGGCCGGCTACCACGAGAGCGTCCGGCGATCGATCGCCGAGGGGCTGCGCTACGTCCACGGCAACAAGGCCCTGATCGGGTCCTTCGCCATCGATCTGGTGGCGATGACCTTCGGGATGCCACGTGCCCTGTTCGCCGTGCTTTCGGTCAGCGTGTTTCACGCCGGCGCCACCGGCACGGGTGTCCTGTATGCATCGGTCTCGGCCGGAGCCACGGTCGCGGCGATCATGACCGGCTGGCTCGAGCACGCCCGGCGTCTCGGCGTGATTGTGATCTGGGCGGTGCTGGTCTGGGGCGGCGCGATCGCTGTGGTGGGGATGATGACGTCGCTGTGGGCCGCCGCGGTGCTGCTGGCCATCGCCGGGGCGGCCGACTCGGTGAGTGCGGTGTGCCGCTCGACGATCAACCAGACCGTGACGCCCGACCACATGCGCGGCCGGATGTCGTCGGTGTTCTCGCTGGTGGTCACCGGCGGGCCGCGCCTCGGCGACATCGAGTCCGGAACCGTCGCCGGGGCGGTGGGGGTCCGCTTCTCGGTCGTCTCGGGAGGATTGCTGTGCGTCCTCGGGGTCGGCCTGATCGTCGCCGCCTTCCCGGCGCTGGCGCGGTACCGGACCGGGGACTGGATCCTCGAGCCGGTTGCAGCCGGCTGACGCCGGCGCGGGTTCTGCTAACCACTGTTCTATGGCCCGTCGTGCAGCCGCCGGCTACTTCAGCTCCCGCTCGATGATCCGGCACGTTCAGCGCGAGCGCGTGGTGGCCCTGGCGGGTCCGCGCTCACTGCTCATGCAGGCTGCCCACCCGCTCGCCGTCGCCGGTCTATTGGCCCACTCGAGCGCCCTGGACGATCCCTACGAGCGGCTGGCCCGCACCGCGCAGGTCCTGAACGCGATCACGTTCGGCACTCGCGCCGAGGCCGACGGGCTGACGCGTAGGGTGCGCGCCAGTCACGGCGCGGTCAGCGGCCGGCTGCCCGAGGCGGTCGGCCGCTACCCGGCCGGCACCCCATATCGCGCCGACGATCCGGAGCTGCTGATGTGGATCCTGTACTCGCTGATCGATTCCAGCGTCGTCGTCTACCGAACCTACGTCGGCCCGCTCTCCGATCGGCAGCTGGCCGCCCTGTGGGAGGACTACAAGGTGGTCGGCCGTCTGTTCGGGCTCACCGCCGTGCAGATGCCCGACACCGCCCGCGACCTCGACGAGTACGGGCGCCAGATGCTCGAGGGCGACACGCTGACCGTCGGAGACTGGGCCCGCCGGCGTGCCCGTGAGATCGTGCTCGAGCCCCCTGTCCCCACCCTGGCTCGTCCCCTTGTGGAGACGGTCAACTTCATCACGATCGCCCTGCTGCCGGACCCGATCCGCGCCCAGTACGGGTTCGCGCCGCTTCCCCCGGTGCTGGCGCGCAAGGCGCTGGTCAGGGCCGGCGCCGCCTACGTGCGGCGAGGCCTGCTGCCGCTGCTGCCGGCAAACATCCGCCAAGCCCCGGCGGCCCGAACCGCCGCCTGACGGCCCCGGCGTCGTTGAGATCAGCTCACGTCGAGCACCGTGGCGGCGGGAATCGCGGCGATCAGCGTCCTAGTGGCGATCTCAAACACGTCGTGCGGAGTTCCCGCCGCGCACCACACGGTGGCAAACCGCCGCAGCGATTCGTCAATCAGCGTCTCGAGCTCTGAGTCGTGGCCCAACGGCGGTATGCCCCCGATGGCAAACCCGGTGGCGCCGCGAGCCTGATCGGCCTTGGCCGGCTCGAGCCCCAGGCGCCCGGCATCGACGCGGCGGTCACCGGCGCACAGGACCATGACGGGAGAGCCGTCGCGGAGGAAGACCAGGGACTTGACGATCTGGCCCACCTCGACCCCCACCGCGGAGGCTGCCTCGGCCGCGGTGCGAGTCGAATCGGCCAGCGTGTGGACGTCGATCTCCAATCCGCGATCGAGCAGCCGCGATCGGAATCTCGCCGCCGTCGGGTGCACCTGGCGCAGCTTAGGACCATCCGGATAGCCTCCGCGCTGTGACCCGGATGGCAGTAGTCGGCCACGTGGAGTGGGTCGACTTCGTGGCCGTGACCCGATACCCCCCGCGCGGGCAGGTCGAGGACGCAAAGCAGGTGTTCACCCGAGCCGGTGGCGGCGGAGTTGTCGCCGCGGACGTGCTGAGCGGCCTGACCCCCGAGACGGAGTTCTTCTGCGCCCTGGGCCGCGACGGCAACGGTGAAGCCGCCGCCGCCCAGCTCCGCGAGCGCGGCGTGCGATTGCACGTGGCTTGGCGCGAGCAGCCGACGCGCCGCGTGATCACCTTCCTGGAGGACGACGGCGAGCGCACGATCGTCACGATCGGCGATCGGCTGCAGCCATCCGGTGACGATCAGCTCGACTGGGAGCGCTTCGCCGGCATCGACGGCGTCTACTTCACCGCCGGCGACGGAGCGTCGGCCTTGCGGGCCCGCCGAGCCGGTGTGCTGACCGCCTCCCCCCGGGCCCATCCGGGCCTCGATGTGGACGGTCTCGAGCTCGACGCCCTGATCTACAGCGCCTCAGACGAGCACGAGAGCCAGTGGGCGCAGCGTCTGGAGAGCCGCACGCGGCTGATGGTGGCGACCCAAGGTGCCCAGGGCGGGCGCTGGTGGGGGGAATCGGAGGGCACCTGGTCGACGGTGCCACCGCCGGGAGAGATTCGCGACGACTACGGCTGCGGAGACTCGTTCGCCGCCGGTT
Source organism: Solirubrobacteraceae bacterium (assembly GCA_036497115.1). Taxonomy (GTDB): domain Bacteria; phylum Actinomycetota; class Thermoleophilia; order Solirubrobacterales; family Solirubrobacteraceae; genus Palsa-465. The sequence continues at coordinate 38,305 of DASXJY010000056.1, read as the reverse complement.
TCACGTTCGGCCTCGCCCAGGGTCTCCCAGCCGACCGCGCGGCGGCGATTGGGGCCCAGTGCGGGGCGTGTGCGCTGACCGTCGCCGGGGCGCCCTGAGGCTGCCGGCTCAGGCCTCCGGCGTCCGCGGCGCGTAGCGATGGTGGAGCATCAGCGCGTTGCCGTCCGGATCGGCGAAGAACGCCATGTGACACACGCCGGTGTCAAACGTGTCACCCATGAACTTCACCCCGGCCTGTTCGAGCCTGGACCGAGCCGCTTCGATGTCTTGGACGTGCAGCGCAACCGGGTTGGGCGAGACCTTGTGCTCCATCCCCATCCTCGAAGGGCTGATGATGCTCAGGGTCAGGTTGCCGGTCTCGAACTCGGCGAATCCCCGCTCGGGTCTGTACGCCGAGCGGCGCAGCCCGAGCGTGTCGCCGTAGAACGCGACCGCCGCGTCGAGGTCATGGGTCGGCACCGTCACGAAATCCACTCCGGTCACCAGCTGCTCGTCTACCGCCATGGGTCCCTCCCTTTCGTCGTGCCCGACGGACCGTCTTCGTTGCCCGCCGCCGCGCCGACACTATCGCGCAGGTTCAGGGTCGCTCCGTCCGGCTTGTATGCGAACGTATGTTCGTGTTCGAAGAGCCGACGATACTGCACGCCGACCTGGACTCGTTCTACGCCTCGGTCGAGCAGCGAGACGACCCCCGGCTCAAGCGACGACCGGTGATCGTCGGGGGAGGCGTCGTGCTGGCGGCCAGTTACGAGGCCAAGGCCTACGGAGTGCGCACGGCGATGGGCGGTCGCCAGGCCCGCGCCCTGTGCCCTCACGCGGCCGTGGTGCCGCCGCGGATGTCCGCCTACTCCGAGGCCAGCAAGGCGGTGTTCGCGGTGTTCGAGCGGACCTCTCCGCTCGTCGAAGCGCTGTCGATCGACGAGGCGTTCCTCGATGTCCGCGGTCTCGGGCACATCCTCGGCAGGCCGTCGGAGATCGCGGCGCGGCTGCGCCGCGAGGTCCGCCAGGACGTCGGCCTGGCGATCACGGTCGGCCTCGCCTCCACGAAGTTCCTGGCCAAGGTGGCCAGCGGCGTGGCCAAGCCCGATGGCCTGCTGGTGATACCTCCGGGCAACGAGCTGGCCTTTCTGCACCCGCTCCCGGTGGCGCGGCTGTGGGGGGTGGGGCGCGTGACGGCGGCCAAGCTGCAGGCTCACGGGCTGACCACGGTAGGTCAAGTGGCGAACCTCGATGAGCAGACGTTGATCGCGATGCTCGGCCGGGCCTCGGGTCGGCAGCTGCACGCCCTGGCCCACAACCGCGACCCGCGCCGGGTCCGCGCCCGGCGCCGCCGACGCTCGATCGGAGCGCAGCGAGCCCTGGGACGGCGGCGCCGGACCGCCGGGGAGCTCGACGCGTCGTTGATGACGCTGGTCGACCGTGTGGCTCGGCGGCTGCGGGTGGCCCGGCGAGCCTGTCGCACGGTGGTCCTGCGGCTGCGCTTTGACGACTTCTCCCGCGCGACGCGGTCGCACACGATCGCCGAGGCAACATCGCGGACCATCACCCTGCTGAAGATCGCGCGCGGCCTGCTGGCGGCGTCAAGCGCGGTCATCGCCGAGCGGGGTCTGACGCTGATCGGCATCGCTCTCACCAACCTCTGCGACGCCAAAGCGGTTCAGCTGGCACTGCCCTTCGACCGCACCTCGGCACTCGACCGGACGCTCGACGAGCTGCGCGAGCGCTTCGGCACCAAGGCGATCTCACGCGGGGCCCTGCTGAACCGAGACGAGGGACCGTGGGTGCCCCTGCTTCCCGACTAGCCCTGGCTTCCCGACTAGCCCTGGCCTCCCGACTAGCGGCTTGGCTCAGAGGCCAGAGCGGCCACGCTGCGAGCCGGTGCCAGATCGGCGGCGTGGCGTTCCACTGCCGTCCCACCGACCACCGCCCCCCGCTGGATCACCAGCCAGATGCTGTCGCGCTGCTCAAGAAGCTCGAGTCCCGAGAGCGGGTCGCCGTCGATCACCACCAGGTCGGCGAGCTTGCCCGGGGTCAACGTGCCCGCCCGGTCGTCGAGCCCCAGGGCGTAGGCGCTGCCCGATGTGGCGGCCGCCAGTGCTTCGGCCGCAGTCAGGCCGTGGGCAGCCATGCGACGGATCTCGACCGCCGTGTTCCAGAACGGGTGCCAGTCGTGGCCGACGGCCAGTCTGACGCCGGCCGCCTTGGCCGCCCTGAGAGTGAGGTCGGCCTGCTCGAGATTGTGCTCGGCGAGCTCGACCAGCAGCGCCGACCAGGTCGGCGCCGGCGGCTGACCGGCTCGAGCCGGCGCCCAGGACCACGGCCCGTCGTCGGCACTGTCTCCGGCACCGCCATCCTCGAAGCCAGGACCGTCTCCGGCATCGCGATCCTCGACGCCGGCCACGCCATAGAAGCACGAGAGCGTCGGCACCAGTACCTGGTCGGCGCGGGCCATTCGCTCCAGGAGCTCGGGGCGCTGGCACAGGTACATGCCGTGCTCGATCGTGTCGATGCCCTCCAGGATCGCGATCTCGGTCCCCGCCACTCCCTCGGCATGTGCGGCCACGCGATACCCCTGGCGGTGCGCCTCCTCGACCAGGGTCGCGATCTCTTCGCGCGTCAGCTGCGCCGGGTCGGGATCCTCGAGCTCGACGCTGCGGGCGCCCGTGGTCATCACCTTGATGAAGTCGGCGCCGCGACGGAGCTGCTCGCGTACCGCCCGGCGAACGTCGTCGGGGCCGTCGGCCTCGCGATACATGCCGTCAAAGAACCACCCCCCGGGAGCGGTCGCCGAGACGATCCGCCCGCAGGTCAGCAACCGCGGCCCGCGGAACGCCCCGTAGCGCATTCCCTGCCGCGCCTCGAACACCAGATCCCCGTACGAGCCGACATCCCGGACGGTGGTGATCCCCCGCCGCAGCGCCTCGCGCAGGTCGGCGGCCAAAAAGTGCGCGTCGGCTCCGGGACGCAGAGGCTCGGCGCCGGGATCAGGGGTCGGCCGGTCGACCTTGATGTGGGCGTGGGCGTCGATCAGCCCTGGCAGCAGCGTCCGGCCATCGAGCTCGATGACGGTTGCCCCCTCAGGCACTCCGTCACCGGCGCGGCCCACGGCTTCGATCCGTCCGTCGGCCAAGAGCACCGCCGCGCCCTCGCGCACCGGCGAGCCGGTGCCGTCGAACAGCCGCCCGCCGGTCAGCCAGAGCCGAGCCCCTCCCGCCGGAGGATCGGCGAGCAGGGCGGGCAGACGAGGGGGCACGGGCGCACTGTAGCGCCCATGCGCTGGCGCCCGCCAGCGGTCACAGCTCGGCCAACCGGCGGCGCAGGAAGTCGCGCTCGGCCTGTCCACTGGCCAGTTCCAGGGCTCGGCGGTAGGCGGCCGCCGCCTCGTCCGGGCGGCCGAGGCGCCGCAGCAGCTCGGCCCGAGTGGAGTGCAGGTAGCGGTAGTCGTCGAGCTCGAGTCGATCGACGATCGCGAGCGCCGCCTGCGGTGAGCCCGCCTCGGCAACCGCCACCGCGCGATTGAGCTCGACCACCGGTGAGCCGGTGAGGCGGGCCAGCTCCTCATACAGCGAGACGATCTGTGGCCAGTCCGGGCCCTGCTCGGCCTGGAGCGAGGCGATCGCCGCCTGCAGCACGTAGGCGCCGCGGCCGCGCAGGGCCAGCGCGCGCTGGAGCCTGGTCCGTCCCGCCGCGATCTGGTCGGAATCCCACAGGGAGCGGTCCTGATCGGCCAGCAGGACCAGCTCGCCGGTGGGCGAAAAGCGGGCCCGGCGGCGCGAGTCGTGCAGCAGCATCAGCGCCAGCAGGCCCTGGACCTCGGACTCGTCGGGCATCAGCTCGGCCAGGACGTGGCCGAGCCGGATCGCCTCGGCGGCGAGGTCCACGCGGCCCCCGTAGCCCTCGTTGAAGATCAGGTAGACGATCGCCAGCACCGCGGTGAGCCGGTCGGGCAGGAGCGGCTGGGACGGCACGGCAAACGGGATTCCGGCGACCTTGATCTTCGCCTTGGCTCGCGAGAGCCGGCGCTTCATCGTTTCCGGAGCCACGATGAAGGCGCGCGCGATCTCCTCCGTGCTGAGACCTCCCAGCGCACGGAGGGTGAGCGCCACCTGGGCCTCGATCGACAGTGCCGGGTGGCAGCAGGTGAACAGCAGCTCGAGCCGCTCGTCGGCGATTGCGTCGGGATCTTGCACCTCGTCCTCCACGGCCTCCGGCACCTCGAGCAGGCGTGTCTTGTTCGCCAGCGTCCGTTCGCGCCGCAGGCGGTCGATCGCCCGGTTGCGCGCGGTCGTCACCAGCCAGGCGCCGGGGTTGTCAGGCGTCCCCTGGCGCGGCCAGCGCTCGGCGGCGATTGTGAACGCCTCCTGGGCGGCATCCTCGGCGAGGTCAAAGTCGCCGAAAAAGCCGATCAGCGACGCCAGGACCCGGCCCCACTCGTCGCGGAAAACCCGCTCGATCAGGAGCCGGCCTCCATCAGCGGGCGGACCTCGACCGAGCCGCCAAGCCGCAGGGCGGGAATCCGCTTGGCGATCCCCAGCGCCGCGTCAGCGTCCTCGACGTCGAACACATAGAAGCCGCCGAACACCTCCTTGGTATCGGCAAACGGACCATCCGTGGTCAGCGTCTGCCCGTCGCGCTCGCGGATCGTGGTCGCCATCTCCGGCGGGTGCAGTTGGGCGCTGTCGACGTATCCCGGCTCGTCACGCAGAGCGACGTACTCGCTGAAGACCTGGTTGAGCTCGGCCTGGGGCAGGTCGTGTGAGCCGGGCTCGGAGTAGACCAGCAGTGCGTACTTCATCTTGTCCTCCTGGTTGAGCTTGCCGTTCGCGAGAGAGACGAACGAGCACCGTCCCGGGGGACAGCGCCGCCAGCGTCTATTAGATCTACCAGGAAAGTCGGCGCGCCTCGAGGCGCTGTTGCGGCCCTAGCCCGGGACCACGGCCGCTTTGCGCAAGCCGTCGGTCGAGACCGACACCCGGGAGGCCTCCTCGAACAGCATCAGGACCATCGATGCCTCACGCTGTCCCTCGTGATCGCCCCGCTTCAGCCGGGCTTCGCTCTCGGCTTCGACCACGGCGATGCGATCGGTGAGAGCGTCGAGCTCGCGTGACAGCTCGAGCCACCCCTGCTCGTCGAGCGTGACCGGATTGCGGGTGAGATGCGCCTCGGGGGCGCCGAAGCCGCCGCCGGCGGCCGCGGCGCCGACATACGTCCCGATCTGGTCCAGCGCTGCACTGACCGTCGCCTCCTTGACCACCGCCGGGACCGAGGCCCAGGCTTCGTTGCTGATCCGCGGGCGGCTCTGCAGGGTGTAGTAATGCTCGACCGCCCCCCGTCTCGGCACCCGCCGGACGAGCTTGACGAAGCCCAGTGCGGTCAGCCGGCGCACGTGATAGCTGAGCACGCCGAGCGGCGCCTCCAGCTCGGCGGCGAGTTCGCTGGGACTCGCTGTTCGGCCTTCCAGAGCGGCCAGTATCCGCGTGCGCAGCGGATGGGCCAGGGCTTTTGCGACCGTGGGGTCGGTGATGTCTCGGTAGGGCTTCATCTGACTCCTGCGGCGGCGGCTCCGGTGACCACCACGGCTCGGTAAGGGGCGACGTTCGTGTCGCCGGTTGACTGAAATGCTTCCTTGCTAATCCCGGGCGGAGTGAAAGCTGGCCTTACCTTAGAGCAACCACACCCTGGCTCGCCCCAGGTAGGCGTCCGCTCAACGGCATCGCGGCGCGGTGGTGGCGCGCCTGGCCTTTCGGGGGTCTGCTAGGCCGGGCAGCCGATTGCGTCGGCCACAGCGCTCTCACCGCTTGGCTCAAAGCGCGCCTTGAAAGTGAACGCCACCGGTGTGGGGCCGTGGGCACGCAGATGCGCGAGCCGCTCCTTGGCCTCTAGCACCGAGGGGAGGTGGCCGGCCGGCACCCACCACAGGGCCATGTACATGCGGATGTGGTCAAACCACTGTCGCCGGCGGCGCATCACATCGACGTGGGCGCTGCGGTAGACGAAGTCAGCCAGCGAGTCGATCGACTCCCAGACCGACATGTTCACTAACAGCCGCTCGTCTTCGAAAGCGCGAATGCCGGTGGCGTTGCCGTCTTCGGTCTGCAGGCGCCAGACAAAGCCCGGAGAGCTGTCGGCCAGCGCATTGACCGGATCGAGGGCGGCCATGAACTCGGCCAGCAGTGGCGACTCGAGCGGCGCCAGCGGCAGGGCGATGTTGACCTGCGCGATGTTGACCTGGGTGATGTTCGCCGGGCCTGCGATCGCCGAAGCCTAACCGCACCCGGCGCCTGAACGATCCGTCGCGATGCCGGGATGGTTCGGCCACGGCTAGTCTTCCGGGGGCGAAATGGCGCCTCGTGCTTCGTCTGAACTGCTGCTGGTGGGAAGCCTTCCCGCCGACTCGGCCGAGAGCGCTCTACGGGCCGGCGCGGAGCTGTTTGACGACATGGTGTTTGCCCTGCCCGACGGGGAGACCGGTCCCCGCGCCGCCTGGGTGGGCTTCGAGCGCGAGCGGCTGGTCCGACCCCACCCTGACGTCGAGACGGTGCAGACGACCGATTCGCCCACCGGGATTCCCCGCCATGCCTATGAGACCCCGGTGTTCAAGCTCCGCCCGGGCGTCGCCGACCTGCACTGGGACAGCTGGCCGCGGATCGACGACGCCATCGCCTCCTACGGCCGGTTCCGCGCGCTGCGAGACGAGGGCGCGATCTCAGCCGGGGTCCGCTTCCAGGTCGGGCTTCCCTTCCCCTCCAGCGCGCTGAATGGCTTCAAGGCCGACTTTGCCCGTGACTACCCGGTGGGTGAGCGGGGCTTCGAGGAGCTGTTCGCTCGAGAGATAAGGCGGTTGACGGCAGAGATCCCGGTTGACGATTTGGCCATCCAATGGGACGTCTGCTACGAGGTGCTGGACATCGAAGGCGTCCTGTCCTGGACCGCCGAGGGGGCTTGGGAGCGCTTTACCGGTCCCGTCGCCCGCCTGACCCGTTTGATTCCCGAAGACGTGCTCGTGGGCTACCACTTCTGCTACGGCACGTTTCCGGAGTGGCCCATGTACGAGGCGCGCGACATGGGTCTGATCGTCAGCATGGCCAATCACGCCGTCGCCAACTCGGGGCGCCAGGTGGACTGGCTGCACCTGGCCGGCCCGCGGTATCTGCGCAGCGAGGACGAGAGCTTCTTCGCCCCGCTGGCCGACCTCGCTCCGAGGGACGCGCGAGTGTTCCTGGGCATCGTGCTGCCACTCGACGGCGAGCCGGGACTGCAGCGGCGTCATCGGACCGCTTCGAAGTTCCTCGATGATTTCGGCGTGGCCATGTACTGCGGGTTCGGGCGCCAGCCCGGCGCCGACGGCATGGAGACGATGCGCGAGCATCGGCGCGTGGCTCGCTCGGTGCGTGCCTGAGCCACTGAGGAGGCCGGGGGGCGGACGCCGGCGTGGCTCGGCGGGTGGGGCGGGGGGCGGTAGGGAAAATCGGCTGGGGAAGGCGAGGCCTGGGTCGGGTCGGGTCGGTAGAGGCACGGGGACGCGGTAGGGAAATCGGCTGGGGAAGGAGAGAACTGGTTCGTTTGGGTGTGTCGGGACTGTGACGGCGTGAGTCAAGATCGCTGCGGAACGGGGGGTAAAGGTCCCAATCGCCCACCTCCACCGGCCCGATTGGGACGTTTGCCGCCTGGCAGTACGCAAACATCCCAATCCACCGCGGGCGGGCGCGCGTTGGGACGTTTGCCGACCGGGGCGCGGTCGAGATCGGCCCGCGGACCGCGCCGCCGCAGCTCCACTCCACCCTCCCAGCCAATACCGCCCCGCCCCCCACCAACCGGGCCGGGGTCGTAGACGAACCCCACCCGCACCGCGTCACTTCGCCGTCCGAATCCCGCCAGACGCCAGCCTCGGGCTGTGCCATGGTGCCCCCGAGCCGCGATGACACCGCACGTCCTCTACGACACGATCCCCAGCCCGATCGGCGAGCTGCTGCTGATCGGCGATCGCGATGCGCTGCACGGCCTGCACATGCTCGAGGGCCGGCGGCCGGTGCCCGTCGACCCCCGCTGGCGCCACGCGCCCGACGCCTTCACGGATGTCGCCGGCCAGCTGGACGAGTACTTCCAGGGCCGGCGCGCCACATTCACGGTGCCGCTGGCCCTGACCGGCACCACGTTTCAACTCCGGGTCTGGGCCGCCCTGCAACAGATCGGCCACGGGCAGACCATCTCCTACGCCGAGCTGGCCAGACGCATCGGCCAGCCCGCCGGCGCCCGCGCCGTGGGCCTGGCCAACGGCCGCAATCCGGTGGCCGTGATCGTCCCGTGCCACCGCGTGATCGCCACGGACGGGAGGCTCACCGGCTACGGCGGTGGGTTGGAGCGAAAGCGGCTCCTGCTCGACCTGGAGTCAGGCGCCGTCCCGCTGCTTTAGCCGGCCGGGTCCCGCTGCTTTAGCCGGCCGGGTCCCACTGCTTTAGCCGGCCGGGTCCCGCTGCACAGACCGGCCGGGTCCCGCTGCACAGACCGGCCGGGGAGGCGTCGACAGGCCGCTACCCGCCCAGGAGCGAGGCCAGGTCGTCGACGATCGCCGTGGCCTCCCCGAGCTCGTCGTCCTCGTGCGTGGTGCGGACCGCGATCACAACCGCGCCGGCCCGGAGCCCGGCCAGGATCCCGGCTGGGGCGTCCTCGAGCACGACGCAGCGTTGCGGCTCGACCCCCAGCCGCTCGGCGGCGATCAGAAAGCAACTCGGATCCGGCTTTCCCTGCTCGAGCCCGTCGGAGGAGACCAGGACCTCGGGGATCGGCAGCTCGGCCGCGGCCAGGCGACCCCGGGCCAGCGCGGTCGACGCCGAGGTCACGATGGCCAGCGGGCGAGTGCCGGACAACAGCGCAAAGGCGCCCGGCAGGGCGATGACACCCTCGGTGTCGTTGATCTCGCCGTCGTCGAGCCGGGCCGCCTCGGTGTCGATCTCGAGCTCCGACGCGTCGGGGAGCAGCAGTTGGATCGAGTCGCGGGACGGGCGACCGTGGGCGAAGTGCATGACCGTTTCCGCATCCAAGCCATGGCGTGCGGCGAATTCGTCCCAGGCCCGGCGAACCGGACGGGTGGAATCGACCAGGGTGCCGTCGAGATCGACCAGCACCGCCTCGGCGCGCTCAAAGAGCGAGACGGGAGTCAGGCCTCCCTCAACCGGACGCAAGCTGCCCGACGGCGGGCCTCCCTCAACCGGACGCGAGCTGCCCGACGGCGGGCGTCCCTCAACTGGACGCGAGCTACCGGGCGTCATGTCGTCAGCCAGCGTCGAACGGTTGGCGCAGCGCGGGACGCGTGCAGCTCGGCGGCCGGCGCGAGCAGGAAGACCAGCAGCCCGGCGACGACGAGCAGGCCGCAGGCCAGGGGCAGCGAGGTCAGCTGGGCCACGGTCCCAATCAGCGGTGGCCCGGCCAGAAACCCCAAGTAGCCCAGCGAGCTGACCGCGGCCAGGGCGGGCCCGGTGGGAACGCCGGGCTGGTCGGCGCTGGCTCGGAACAGGGTGGGGACGACTCCGGCCATCCCCAGGCCGAGCGCCGCGAAGCCGGCGATAGCCGCCGGCACGGTGCCGGCGAGCAGACCGGCGGCGAAGCCCACGGCCGCGAGCAGCCCGCTGCGCCGTAGCAAGCCGGTGGCACCCCAACGCGCCCACAGCCGGTCGGCGACCAGACGGCCGACGCCCATCGCGATGCTGAACACGGCGTACGCGACCGCTCCGAGGGCGGCCGAGGCGGCGAGGCTGTCGCGGACGAGCTTGGCGCTCCAGTCCGAGGCGCCGCCCTCGGCCATCAGGCAGAAGAAACAGGCCAGCCCGAGCAGCACCAGCCGGGAGGGCAGCCGCGTCCAGCGCAGGGTCGGAGCGTTCTGGTCGCGATCCTCGTCGCGGGCCAGCAGCGAGCCGATGACGATCAGACCGGGGATCCCGAACAGCAGCGCGGCGGCAAAGAGGTGCGGCAGCGGGTCGATGCCGAGCCCGGCGGCCAGGGCACCGAGCCCGGCGCCGGCGAAGCCTCCGAACGAGAATGCTGCATGCAGCGAGGAGAGGATCGGACGCTTGAGCCGGCGCTCTACCGATACGCCCTGGGCGTTCATGGCCAGGTCGAGCGACGAGTTGGCCATGCCCACCACGAACAGCGCTCCGGCCAGCACTGGGACGCTCCGAGCCAGCGCGGGGAGCAGAATTGCCGACATCAGCGCCAACATGGCCAGCCGGCAGAAGGCACGGCTCGAGCGACCGGGGAGCAGCCGGCCGACCAGCGGCATCGCCACCACCGCTCCCACCGCCGGCGCGAGCAGGGCCAGACCGAGGGCGCCGGTGGTTGCGCCAACACGATCGGAAAGCGTGGGGATGCGTGACGCCCACGACGCGAACAGCGCGCCATTGACGAAGAAGACGGCGGTGATGGCCACGCGCGGCTTCATGCCAGCAGCACTTCGATGCCGAGGGCGCGATACGGCCTCAGCGCCTCGTCGGAGGCATCGGCGTCGGTGACCAGATGGGTGACGGTCCGGGGCGGCGCCACCAGGGCGGGCATCGCGGTACCGAGCTTGTCGTGGTCGGCGAGTGCCACGACCTCGGCGGCTCCGTCGATCATGGCCGCCTTGACGTGGCGCTCCTCGAGGTCCTCGGTGGTGACCCCGATCTCCGGGTGCAGGCCGCAGACTCCGAGGAAGACGATGTCGGCCCGGACCACGCGCAGCGCCTCGATCGCCGCCGCTCCCACAGTGACAAGGGCGTTGGGCCGCAACGTACCGCCCACGACCGTCACCTCCAGCCCCGGGTAGTCGGCGAGGGCCATCGCGATCGGGGGGCTGGTGGTGATCACGTTGGCGCGCAGGTCCGGGCGCAGCGCACGGGCCAGCTGAAGCGTCGTCGTGCCGCCATCCAGGACCACGATCTGGCCGTCGCACACCAGCTCGGCGGCACGCCGGGCGATCGAAGCCTTGGCCTCGGGGGCTCGCCGCTGACGGGTGGCGAACGGCGACGCATCGCCGTGGCGAGGCAGCGCGCCGCCGTGGACGCGGCGCAGGAGCCCGGCCTCATCGAGCTCGCGCAGGTCGCGGCGCACGGTGTCGGAGGAGACGGCGAGGTCGGCGGTGAGATCTGCGGCCAGAACCCGGCCATGGGTGCGGAGGCGATCGAGGATCAGCGCACGGCGCTCATCGGTCAGCATCTACACGAGTGTACCCGGCTTTGCTGGTTTGTGCACGTTCGTGCAGAAACCTGCGGGTTGTTACCGGCGCATCCTCCGGTAGCGCCTGATCAGGGCGTTGGTGGAGCTGTCGTGATCGAGGTCTGGCTCGCTGTCGCTCTTGAGCTCGGGAATGATCCGCTGGGCCAGCGCCTTGCCGAGCTCGACTCCCCACTGATCGAAGGAGTCGATCTGCCAGATCACGCCCTGGGTGAAGACGGCGTGCTCGTACAGGGCCACCAACACGCCAAGCGTGCGGGGCGTCAGCTCCTCGGCCAGGATCACGTTCGTGGGCCGGTTGCCCTCCATCACCCGGTGGGGGGCGATCGCGTCCGGCGTGCCGTCGGCTCGTACCTCGTCGAGGGTCTTTCCGAACGCCAGCGCCTCGGCCTGCGCGAAGACGTTTGACATCAACAGGTCGTGGTGATCCCGCAGCGGGTTCAGCGCCTTGGCGAAGCCGATCAGGTCGACCGGGATCAGCTTGGTCCCCTGGTGGATCAGCTGATAGAAGCTGTGCTGGCCGTTGGTACCGGGCTCGCCCCAGTAGATGGCGCCGGTTTCGTAGTCCACGCGGCGGCCGTCCAGAGTCACGTGCTTGCCGTTTGACTCCATCGTGAGCTGCTGCAGGTAGGCCGGAAAGCGCTTGAGGTACTGCTCGTAGGGCATGACCCCCACCGTCTGGGCGCCGAAGAAGTCCCCGTACCAGACGGCCAGCAGCCCCAGCAGCACCGGCAGGTTGCGCTCCAGCGGGGCAGTCCGGAAGTGCTCGTCCATCTCGTGAAAGCCGGCCAGCATCTGCTCGAAGCCGTCGGGGCCAACGGCCAGCATCGTTGACAGGCCGATCGCGGAGTCCATCGAGTAGCGGCCGCCCACCCACTCCCAGAAGCCGAACATGTTGTCGGTGTCGATCCCGAACTCCGACACCTTCTCGGCGTTGGTGGAGACGGCGACGAAGTGCTTGGCGATCGCCGATTCGTCCCCCAGCCCGGCCAGTGCCCACTCTCGCGCGGAGAGGGCGTTGGTCATCGTCTCAAGCGTGGTGAACGTCTTGGAGGAGACGATGAACAGTGTCTCCTCGGGGTCGAGGTCCCGGGTCGCCTCGACGAAGTCTGTGGAGTCGACGTTGGACACGAAGCGGAAGGTCATCTCGCGGCGGCTGTAGTGCCGCAGCGCCTCGTAGGCCATGACCGGACCCAGGTCAGACCCACCAATGCCGATGTTGACGACGTTGCGGATCGCCTTGCCGGTGTGGCCCTTCCATTCGCCGGACCGGACCCGGTCGGCAAACGACGCCATCCGGTCAAGCACCTGGTGGACCTCGGCCACCACGTCGACACCGTCAACGATCAGCGAGCTGCCACGCGGCATGCGGAGGGCGACGTGGAGCACGGAGCGGTTCTCGGAGACGTTGATCGGTTCGCCGCTGAACATCGCCTGGCGGTGCTCCACGAGCCCCGACTGCTCAGCCAGCGCGACCAGCAACCCGAGCGTCTCATCGGTGATCCGGTTCTTTGAGAAGTCGAGCGTGAGCCCGGCCCCCTCGGCCACCAGTCGCTCGCCGCGACCGTGGTCCTCGGCGAACACGTCGCGTAAGCGCAGTCCGCGGATCTCCTCGTAATGCTTTTCCAGCGCGCTCCACGCCGGGCGCTCGCGGAGGGGCGGGATGCTCGTCGTCGTGCTCATCAGGCCTCCAGGAGTCGATGCGGTTGATGTCTGGGCCCGGGCGGGCGCAGTTTGCCTTGTCAACGTAGCCGTTTGCCGGTGCTGGTACGCACCACGAGCTCGGTGCCCAGAACGTGCCGGCGGTCAACCCCGCCGCCGGCGATCAGGGCCAACAGAGCGGCGGCCGCCAGCTCGCCCTTGCGCCGGGTCGGCTGGCGGACCGTGGTGAGTCCCAGCTCAGGGGCGATCGCCGCATCATCGAATCCCACGATCGACAGGTCGTCGGGGATTTGCAGACCGCGCGCCGTGGCGGTCTCGATCGCCCCCTGGGCCAGCCGATCAGACAGGCAGAGGATGGCAGTGGGTCGCGGGGTTCGCTCGAGGAGCGTCACGGCGGCGGCGGCCCCCTCGGCGACGGTGCTGTTGGTCCCGGCCACCACCGGTACCCGCCGCCAGTCCACGCCGGCGCGAGTCGCCGCGTCCCGGTAGCCCTCGAGCCGGTGGCGGGTCACGGCATAGCTGCCCGCGGCCTGGGCCCGTTCGTCGACGACCGCGCGTGTCGGCGCTCGATCCAGGGCAAACGAGATCACTCCCAGCTCTCGATGCCCGAGCGCGAGAACATGCTCGGCCGCAGCGGCCGCAGCGGCCCGGTCGTCGATGCCGACCCACGCCGGAGCCGGTCCCGGGCTCACTCGCTCAAGCGTGCCCGGATCCGGCTGATCGATTACCACCGCCGGCAGGCGCCGACTCAGAGCGGCAGCGAGTAGCGGATCGTCGTCGGGCAGTGATGAGATCACCAGCCCGTCGATGGCCGCGCTGTGAACCGCCGCCGCGTTGCGATCCGCGATCGCCGCGCCGGGAACGAGCAACAGGCCGACCGCCGCGCTCTCGGCCACGGAACTGATCCCGGCCAGAAGCTCGACACTGACCGGATCCTCGAACGCGTAGGTCAGGGTGTTGGCGTAGGCGAACCCGAGCGCTCCCACGCGGCCGCGCCGAAGACCAGCGGCGATTGGGTCGGGGCCTGCGTAGCCGATCCGGGTTGCCGTCTCCAGGATCCGTTGCCGCGTCGCCGCGGATAGCTGATCGGGGCGGTTGAAAGCGTTGGAGACAGTCTTGGCCGAATAGCCGAGCTGATCGGCGATCGACTGCAGGGTGACGCGCCGCGACATCTGGGTAGACTTTACTTCATCGATGAAGAAGGCAGGCACAACAGCGGTCGTGGTCCTCTGCCTGGTGCAGTTCGTAGACGTGCTCGGGGTGACCGAGCTGATCTGCGCGATGCCGAAGATCCTCGCTTCGCTGCGTGCCCCGGGGGCTTGCGCCGCCCTTTTGCTGACCGCCTACGCCATGTGCTTCGGCGGGCTGCTGCTGCTCGGAGCCCGGATCGGTGACCGAGTCGGGCATCGCAGCGCGTTGCTGATCGGGATCGCCGCGTTCTTCGCCGGCTCGCTGGTCGCGGCCTTGGCCCCTTCGATCGGGCCGCTGATCGTGGGACGCTGCGTCCAGGGTGCCGCCGCCGCCGTCTCGGTCCCCGCGGCGCTGCGGCTGCTGATCGGCGCGACGCCAGGCCCGGCGGCCCGGCGCCGGGCCCTGGCCGCTTGGAGCGCGGCCGGCGCCGCCGCCGGCGCGATCGGCTATCTGGTTGGCGGCGGCCTCACCGAGCTGGCCGGCTGGCGGGCGATGTTCTGGATCAACCTGCCGATCGCGATCCTGATCGCGGCCGGCGTCGCTGCCTACGTCACCGGCGACCCGCAGCGGCCGCGAGGAGGCGGCCTGGACCTCCCGGGCGCGCTGCTGTTCACCGCCGCCGCGATGTGCCTCGTGCTCGCCGGCTCTGAGCTTCAACGGCCCGGCCACGTGATGCTGGGGCTGCTGGTGATAGCCGCCTCGGTGGGCCTGGTGGCGGGGCTGATATGGGTCGAGCGCGGAGCTCGCGACCCGCTGGTACCGGTCGAGGCTCTGCGGCGGCCGCAGCTGCGGATCGGCGCCGGGGCCTCATTTCTGAACACCGCCACCACCAGCTCGGCGGTGGCAATTGCCACCTTGCAGTTGCAGCGAACCCAGCATCTGTCTCCCGCCGCCGCCGCGCTGCGGCTGGTGCCGTTCAGCATCTGCGTGATCGGCGGGGCAAGCGCAGCCGCCCCCGCCCTCAGGCGACTTGGCGCCCGCAGCGTGATCGCCGTCGGCCTCGGCACGATCGCCGCCGCAAATGCCCTCCTGATCGCGAGTCCAAGCTCGACCTGGCTGGTCCCGGTGGCGGTCGCAGCCGCTGGAGCCGGAATCGGTCTGTCCTCGGTAGCCGCCACCGGGCTCGGCACCGAGGTCGGCGAGGGGCTGCGGGCGGCCGCCGGGGGAGTGCTGAACACTGCCGCGCAACTGGGGACCGCGCTGGGGGTGGCGGCCGTGCTGCTGCTCAGCAGCGCCACGGAGCGGACAAGCTTGCCCCTGCACGGGCCTCAGCTCGGTTGGGCCGCCGCCGCGGCGGTGGCGATCAGCGGCGCTGGGCTCTGCGCTTTACCCGAAGCGGGGCGGCTGGCGGGCCGATTGTCGCGGCTCCGGCAGCCGGCCTAGGCGGAGTCACCGCCCGTCGGCGACCGCGCGCAGCGCCGCCACGTGCTCGGTCCTCAGGCCACAGCATCCGCCGAGCATCGTCGCCCCCAGCCCGACCCACTGCCGGGCCAGATCGGCCAGCTGCGACGGGGGAACGTCCTCGAAGGTCCAGCTCGGCTGCTGCCAAATCCCGTGGTGGGGGTATACGCCGAGCGTCCCGGCCCAAAGGTCGCGAACCATGGCGATCCCGGCGGCGACGTCGGCGATGTCGGTGTGCATGATGTTGACCGCGTCCAGATCGTCGCGCAGACAAGTCTGCGCGATCGCTCGAGCCTCGGGGACGAGGGCCGGAAGCGAGTCGGAGGCCTTGGGGTCGCGACCCGGCACCTGCATGCTGAGTCCCAGCCAGACCGGGAGGCCGCTGGCCCTGGCCGCATCCACGGCCGGCTCCCCGAGCCGCGTGTCGACCACCATCTCGAGCGCGATCAGATCGACGCCGGCCTCGGCCAAGGCGGCCACCTGATCGGTGAAACCGTCGCGAAGGCGGTCTCGGTCGCCCCGCCCGGCGGCAACCTCCGGGGCTCCCCACGGGGTCGCGGTCACGCTGCCGGCGATGGCCACCGGCCGGTCGGCCGCCGAGTCGACAGCGGCCCGCGCCGCCCGCACGGCGTTGACGTTGCCCTCCATGAAGCGGTCACCGAGACCGGCACGCTGCATCGGTCCCGAACCGCTCATGAAGGTGTTGGTGATCACGACATCGGCCCCGGCGCGGATGTGATCCTCGTGGATGGCCTGCACCAGGTCCGGTTGATGCAGGTTGGCCAGGGCACACCACGCGTCGTCGTCCATCGGTACTCCGCGGGCTTCCAGCTCCGTGCCCATGGCCCCGTCGATGACGACCGTCCGCCCGGCCGAGCGGATCGACTGCAGGTGCTCGAAGGCGGCCGAGCGATCCATAGGGGCAGAGGCTATAGCCGCAGACGGGTTGGCGAGAATGAGACCGGTGAGGACCTTTGCCGACATCCCCCACGAAGTCCGGCGCCGCGTCGACGCCGGCGAGCGGGTGATCCTGATCCTGCTCGACGCGTTCGGGCTCGAATTCCTCTCGCGCCACCGCGAGCATCCGCTCGTCCAGCGGCTCGAGGTCACCCCGCTGGACTCGCAGTTCCCCTCCACGACCACTGCCCATGTGCCCACCGCGCATCTCGGAGTCCCGGTCGAGGAGCACGGTCTATACGAGTGGAACGTGCTCGAGCCGGCGCTGAACGCGATCATCTGCCCGCTTCGGTTCAACCGGGCCGGCTCAAACGTCGACGGCGAACTCGCCGATTCACTTGACCCGGCGCGGCTGATACCTGGCCCCACGTTCTACGAATCGCTGGCCGTCCGCTCCATCGTCATGCAGCCGGATCGCATCGCCGGCTCGGTGTTCACAAGGCTGGCCACGCGCGGCGCGACGATCCGCCCGTTTCGCGACCTGGAGGAGGGCGCACGCGCCCTGGCCACCGCGTTCGCGCGCTCCGGGACCCATGGCTACGGCTTTCTGTACTGGGATCTGATCGATCGCACCGGGCACGAGCAGGGACCCAGCTCGAACGCGTTTGACGCCGCCGCAGCAGCAGCGCTGGACGCGCTGTGGAATCACCTTGGAGCACTCCGCGGCGTCACGGTGCTGCTCTGCGCCGACCACGGCCAGGTCGATGTCAGTCCCGACCGGGTCGACTATCTCGACGAGCTCTGGCCCGAGCTCCCTGCCCTGCTCTCACAGCCGCGCCCCGCCGGCTCCTCGCGAGATGCCTTTCTCCACGTGCGCCAGGGCGAGGCGGACTCGGTGATCGAAGCGCTCTCGGAACGCCTCGGGGATGGAGCCCGGGTCCGGCCCGCGGCCGACCTGTTCGATCGTCTGGGTCCTCGCCTCCGCGAGCGACTGGCCGACGTCGTCGTCCTGGCCGCACCGGGCCGCCAAGTGTGGTTACGCTCGGCGCCGGCCAACGAGCGATGGTTTCTCGGCCAGCACGGCGGGCTGGAACCCGCTGAGGCCACGACCTACCTGGCCCAGCTCGGGCACTGAAGGCTCAGCACAGAGACCCGGTGGCGAGCTACCGGGCCAGAACCTCGAGCACCCGCTCGACGTCGCGCTCATCGTTGTAGAGGTGCCAGGAGGTCCGAAGCAGCCCACCGCGCTCGGCGACGATGATCCCGGCGCTGCGCATCCGCTCAGCAGCGCCCGGCAGATCGGCGGATACGATCGCGCTCTCGCCCGGCTCCAGCCCGATCCCGGCTCGGAAGCGATTGGCGAGCGCGACGTTGTGGCGATGGATTGCCTGCACCCCGATCTCCTCGACCAGCTCCAGAGCCGGCTGGGTCCCGATCCAGCTAAACCAGGCCGGTGAGACGTCCAAGCGGCGGGCGGTCGTGGCCAACCGCAAGGGTGGCCCGAAGTAACTGGAGTGAACGTCCTGGCCGGCGTACCACCCGGCGCTGTGAGGCACTGCGCTGTCCAGCACGCGCTCCGAGACCGACAGAAAGGCCGTCCCGCGCGGGGACATCAGCCACTTGTAAGCGCCGCACACGACCGCGTCGAAGTCACCGGCCTCGAGCGGGAGCCAGCCCAGGGCCTGAGTGGCGTCGCACAGGGTCAGCGCCCCCTGGCTGTCAGCAGCACTGCGGATTGCCTCCACATCGGCAACCTCGCCGGTGCTCATCTGAACCGCGCTGAAGGCGACCGCGTCCGCGCCCTGGCCGACGGCGTCGGCGAGCTCAGCGGTCGGCACCGTGCGCACATCCAATCGCTCCTGAACCAAAAACGGAAACAGAGTCGAGGTGAACTCCACGTCGGGGACCACGACGCGAGCGCCATCCGGCAGCGCCGTGGCCACCAGGCCGACCAGCTCCGACACGGTGGACCCCACCGCCACTCGCTCGACGTCGACTCCGGCCAGCCGTGCGAACGCGGCGCGCGATCCCTCAGTGCTCTGTCCCCACTGCTCCCAGCTCGTGCTCCCGCCATGCCAGTCGGCGAGCGCCGATTGCAGCGCCTCCCAAGCGGGCCGGGGCGGAAGACCGTAGCTGGCCGTGTTGCAATACACCCCTGCGGGCTGCCAAAGCGAGCGTGCCTCGGAGATCCTCATAGCGGCATTGGATCAGACCCGTGGTGGTGCGCACAGCGGTTAGGCTGGCCGTCATGGCGCAGCGCGCGGTCCGGCTGTACGGGATTCCGCTATCGCACCCGGTCCTGGCCGCGCGCGGGATGCTGGCCCGCAAGCGGCTGACCTACCGCTACGTCGAACTGCTGGCGGGCACCCACCCGCTCAGCCTGTGGGCGCTTGGCTTCCGCCGCCCCACAGTGCCGGCGATGAAGCTGTCCGACGGCCGTGGCGTGCAGGGATCGCTGGCCATCGCGCGGGCGCTCGAGGAGCTCGTCGCAGCGCCACGGCTGTACCCGGCGCAGCCGGCGGCCAGGGCCGCGGCCGAGCAGGCCGAGCGGTGGGGAGAGCGAGTGCTCCAGCCGATTCCGCGCCGCCTGATCCGGTGGGGGCTGCGCCACCATCTGCGCCAGCGCCGGTGGTTCGCGCAAGTAGCGACCCCGCTGCCGGCACCCCAGGCCGTTGCCGTGCTGCTCACCCCGATCGTCCCCATCTTCGTCCGGCAGTCCGGCGCCCAGGACAGCAATGTTCGCCGCGACTTGGCCGCGCTGCCCGAGCATCTGGACAGAGTCGACGAGTTGATCGGACGCGGAGTAATCGGCGGCCACGAGCTCGGCGCCGCCGACTTCCAGATCGGGTCCTCGGTGCGGGCGCTGTTGGCCTACGAGGACGTCGGGCGGCTCGTACGCGGACGACCAGCCGAGAACCTTGCGCTGCGCGTCGCGCCCGAATATCCGCCGATCCCCGCCGCTCTGCCCCCGCAGTGGCTGCCGCCCGAGGCGGGCGCGAGGTAGTGTCAGCGGAGCGGGGGGCGGCGAAATCCGCTACCAGGAGGTCAAGCCATGCTCGTGATGTTTTCTGCCCGCCGACTCAAGCCGGGCGCCTGGGATCAATTCCGCCGCGCCTGGAGTCCCGAGGACGGCCTGATGCCGCCCGGGCTGCAGCGTGCCTACCACGCTCGCAACATCCGCGATGAGGATGAGGTCATCTCCTTCGGCCTGTTCGACATGACCGAGGAGGAGTATCACCGGTGGCGGGCCGAGGCCGACGCGGACGAGAACCAGCGCGTCGACCACATGTCGGCATTCGTGCAGAGCGAGCCCGTGGCCGGGGTCTACGAGGTGATCGACGCCGTCGACGCGTAATTGGCGGCGCTCTGATCCGATCGATTACTAGCTGGGCGCGTCGGCCGGCGCGCCCAGCCGGCCCGGCTCAGCGGCCCTGGGTGGGATCCTCGCCCGGAAGCTCGCCGATCTCCTGACCCTGGCTCGGGTCCTCGTAAGGCTCCTCGCCGACCTCGCGCCCCTCGCTCGGATCCTCGTGTGGGTCCTCGCCGATCTCGCGTCCCTCGGTTGGGTCGTCATGGGGCTCCTCACCCCGCCGGCGCCCTTGAGTCGGATCCTCGTCGGACTCCTCACCGAACCTGCGTCCTTGGGTCGGATCCTCGTACATGATCTGCCCTCCTCCGGCATTGGCTACAGCTCGTCCCCGAGGGTACCGCTCCGTCCCGGAGACCTGAAACATCCCGCCCGTTCCCGGTCGCCATAAACGGGAAGAATGCCTCTGCTCTCATGACGGCCGAGAACCCTCGCTTTGACGTTGTCCGCCACGCGCCTCGCGCTGGGCAGGTCGTGCTGGCGCCCGCTAGCACCGAGCTCGTCCCGTCGCGGCAGGTTCGGACCCTGTATCGCCTCAGCGACCCCGAGCTGTCCGAACTCAGCCTGGACGAGTTCCTCGACGAGTTGCTGGTTCGGGTCCAGGATGCCCTGGCGGTTGACACCGTGGCGATCCTGCTAGTCGACGATGAGACACAGCAACTGGTGGCCCGCGCCGCCAAGGGCATCGAGGAGGAGGTCCAGCGCGGAGTCCGGATCCCCATCGGTCAAGGATTCGCGGGACGGATCGCGGCCGAGCGCGTAGCGATCTTCATCGCCGACGTCGACCATGCCGACATCCTCAATCCGATTCTCCGCGAAAAGGGCATTCGCTCGCTGCTCGGGGTGCCCTTGATCGTCGAGGGCGGCTTGATCGGCGTCCTTCACGTCGGTTCCCTGCGGCCGCGGACGTTCGGCGACCGAGATCTCGCCGTGCTCCAGGTTGCTGCGGCCCGAGCGGCCCCGGGCATCGAGCGGGCGCGCCTGTTCACGGCCCTTGAACACGAACACCGCGGGGCCATGCTGCTTCAACGCAGCCTGCTGCCCAAGCGGCTCATCGATGTGGCCAGCGTCGACACCGCCGCCCGCTACCTGCCGGCCAGCGACGAGGTCGGCGGTGATTGGTACGACGTATTCGAGCTGCCGCGAGGGAGGCTCGGCATCGCCATCGGCGACGTGGTCGGTCATGGATTGTCAGCGGCGACACTGATGGGACAACTGCGCACCGCGCTGCACGCCTACGCGGTCGAGGACCACGGCCCGGCGCGCACACTGGAGCTCGTGGATCGCTTCGTGCAGACGATGCCTGATTACGCGATGGCCACCGCGGCCTACGGCGTGCTGGACCCCGACACCGGGAGCCTGTGCGTAGCCAGTGCCGGGCACCTGCCGCCGATCATCGTCGGTGACGGCGTCGCGCGGGTCCTCGACGTCCCGCCGGCCGCGCCGCTGGGGGCGTTTCCCTACGGCGGGTGCCAGCAACATCAAGCGTCACTGTCGCCCGGGGAGACGCTGCTGCTGTACACCGATGGGCTCCTGGAGCGCCCCGGCGTCCCGCTCAACACGAGCATCGAGGAACTCCGCGAGATCGTTTCCGGCGCCGGATCGGCCGAGGCGGTCTGTGAGGTGGCGATCGCCCGGCTCGTACCGGCCCGCGGCCCGCGTGACGACGTAGCGGTGGTGGCGATGCAAAACAGACGCGTGCCGGTCGAGTTGAGCATGCGGTTGGCCGCCGATCCTCGCGTGCTCGGCGACGTCCGGCATGCTCTGCGCCGCTGGCTGCGCGAGCGCGGCGCCGATCCCAAGGCGATCACGGAGATCACGCTGGCGGTCAACGAGGCGTGCACCAATGCCATCGAACATGCCTATTCGCCGGGGCCGGCTGAGTTCGAGCTTCGGGCCACCGCCCGAGACGGTCAGGTCACGATCGTGGTCAGCGACGTGGGCCGCTGGCGCCCGCCGCGCGGCAGTCACCGCGGCCGCGGCCTGGCGATCATCGACGCGGCGATGGATGAGGTGCAGGTCGATTCCACCGCCAGGGGCACTGACATCGTGATGCGAAGGCGGGTTTGAGCGTGGCCCTGGCCGATGTCCAATTCAGCCGCCAGGGCCAGGCTGTCATCGCGCGTATGACCGGTGAGATCGATCTCTCCAACGCCGGCAACATCGCTGGCGCGATCATCGACGCGATGCCCAACGCATCCTTGACCCTGGTGCTCGATCTGAGCGCGGTGGATTATCTCGACAGCGCCGGGATCAGTCTCATCTATCAGTTGCGTGAGAGCCTTCGGACCCGCAGCCAGACGCTGCGACTGGTCGTTCCCTCCAACTCGCCAGCCAGCGACGCGCTTAGGCTGGCGGGAGTGCTACGGCACATCGAGACGATCGAGACAGTCGCCGCGGCATTGCACAACATCGGGTGAGGGTAAGCGCATCAGGTGCGCACAGTTAGCGAGCCCTCGCTGGAATAGTTGGGCGCGCGCGAGTATGTTGTGTGGGCTCCGTCCACAGGACTGGACGGCGGGCGAGCGAAACCTAACTAGGAGCGTGGGTCGTGCCCTATCCCGTCACCTTCGAGGTTGACTACATCGAGCAGCGCAACCGCCTGACGACTTTCTTCAGGCTGATCCTTGCGATCCCGCTCTTTATCTGGCTGTGGCTGTACTCGATCGTGGCCAGCGTCGCAGTCATCATTGCCTGGTTTGCGATCGTCATAACCGGCCGCTATCCCCCGGCGCTTTACGACTTCAACGTCGGCTTCAACCGGTTGTTTGCCCGAGCGACGGCGTACACCGTCCTGCTCTGTGACCCCTACCCGCCGTTCGACGGCGGCCAGGATGCCAACTACCCGGTCCGGATGCACTTCGCGGAGCCGCTGCCGGAGTACAACCGGCTGAAGACCGGCCTGCGCTTGTTCCTCGCGATCCCGATCCTGATCCTGCGTTACGTGATCAACCTGCTGCTCGAGGTGGGTGCAATCGCGGCATGGTTCGTGATCGTGATCCTCGGCCGGATGCCGCGGGGACTGTTCGACCTGATGGTGCTCGGCAACTCGTATACCGCGCGTTCGGACGCCTACCTGCTGCTGCTGACCGAGACCTATCCGCCGTTCCAGGACGCGGAGACTCGCACCGCAGGGCTCAGCGACCTGGGCTGACCGAGTAAGTCAAGCCGCCGCCAGAGCATCGATCCCGGTTAGCTCGGCCGACAGCGTCCACAGGCGAGCCGCCTCGTCGGGGTCGATCGCGTAACGACGAACTCCGCCGGTCGGCGTCTGGTCGTCGTCGGAGACGATCTCGGCGATGTCGCAGTCCTGGCAGTAGACGCCGCCGCTCCCCTCAAGCTGAGGCGAGGTCGCACACCAGGTGTGTGTGGCGGCGCCCTGCCGCGGCGTCTTGAAGCCCGGGTTGACCGCGTTGCCGTCCTCGTCGATCCAACCAAAAGCAACCATCTCCTCCCTGGGAAGATGGCGCTGCAGCGGGGTCAGGATCCCCCCGGGGTCGACCGCGAAGGCACGCACTCCAGCGCTCTGACCGAGCGTGTCGAGCTGGACGGCGAACAGTGAGTTGGCGGTCTTGGCCTGTCCGTAGGCCTGCCACTTGTCGTAACCGTGCTCGAACTGGATGTCGTCCCAGCGCATCGCCGAACGGCGATGGCCACCTGAAGACAGAGCCACCACGCGCGCTCCGCCCCGGGCCAGCAGCGGCCACAGGCGATTAGTCAGCGCGTAGTGACCGAGGTGATTGGTGGCGAACTGGGCCTCCCATCCCGGACCGACCCGGGTTTCGGGGGTGGCCATGATCGCGGCGCAGTTGATGAGGATGTCGATCTCACGATCTGCGTCGAGGATCCGCTCGGCACAGGCTCGGACGCTCTCCAGATCCGCGAGATCCAGCGGCTTCACTACGACCCCATCGAGATCGCCAAGCGCCTCCCGGGCCACCTCGGGGCGCCGCGCGGGCACCACGACGGTGGCCCCGGCACGCCGCAGGGCATGGGTGGTCTCGATTCCGATGCCCGAGTAGCCGCCCGTGATGACCGCCAGCCGGCCGGTCAGATCGATCCCGGCCAGGACGTCGTCGATGGTGCTTTGCGCTCCGAACCCTGAGCCGATCTTTTGTTGAGCGGTCGTCATGACTTCCAGCTTAGGTCGTTGCCAGCGCCCCACCCGCGGGCTCGAACCGAGGCGCCGGCTAGGACGCCGCCCTCACGGCTTGCAGTGCCTCTTCGATGGGATCGTCGCCGCCGTTGACATACAGGACGCGACGGGAGGCGCGGGAGTCGTGGAGGATCAGCGCCAGCACAGCAGCCACGTCGTCACGCGGGACCTGGCCCCGAAACGGTTCGGCGTCGATCCGGACGCGGCCGGTTCCCGGACCGTCGGTCAGAGCGCCGGGACGGACGATCGTCCAGTCGCGGTCGCTGGCCATCACCGCGGCGTCGGCCTGCGCCTTGGCTCGCAGATAGACGCTGAACACGTCGTCGCCCGACGGGGGATGCTCAGCACCGATCGAGCTCACCATGACGTAGCGCGGCGAGCTCTCGGCGCTGGCCTCCAGCAGCTTGATGGCACCGTCGCGGTCCATCGTGAGCTTGCGCTCAGCGCTGCTTCCCGGTCCGGCGCCGGCCGCGAAGACGACTGCCTCAGAACCGGCGACCGCCTCGGCGACCTGCTGCAGCACTGCCTGCTCCAGGTCACAGACGACTGCTTCGGCGCCTGCCTGCCGCAGGTCGTCGCCATGAGCGGGATTGCGAATCAGGCCCGTGACGGCATCGCCCCGCTGCACCAGCAGCTCGATCAGCCGCATGGCGATCTTTCCGTGGGCACCGGCGATGGCGACTCGCACGATCGGGAGCCTATCGGGACGGGTATGGTTTTACCGAGTTCGTCTGTGGGGAATTCGTCCGGCTCTCGTGCTGCATTCGTCGGCCGCCGTAGTGAGCTGGACTCGGCTCTGGCGGCCCTCGCGTCCGTACGAGCCGCCGGCCCGCGGATCCTCCTGATCGAAGGAGACCCGGGGATCGGCAAGACGGCGTTGATGCGCCGGTTTCTCACGCTGGCCCAGGAGGTGTCGATCCTGGAGGCCAGTGGCGAGGAGAACGAGGCCGCCCTGGACTACGGGGTCCTCGCCCAGCTCACGGCCCGCGCGGCGATGTTGAATCTGGCGCCGGCGGCGGCACGACACCGCGCTGATCGTCAGCCGACGAGTGTGTTCGCCGCCGCCGGCGAGCTGCTCGAACTGCTGGGCGCGCTACAGGAGACAGGGCCGGTGCTGGTGGCGATCGACGACGCCCACTGGATTGACCAGCCGTCGGCGCGCGTCCTGCTGTTCGCCCTGCGGCGGCTGTATGCCGACCGGGTTCTGTTCGTGCTGGTGAGCCGGCTCCGGGGCCTGGAGCCGCTGGGCCGGGGCTGGGCGCAGCTGCTCGATGATGCCGACGGGTGCGAGCGACTGCGTCTCACCGGGTTGACCGCCGATGACGTCCGCCAGCTCGTCGAGTCGTTAGGCCTCGGCGCGGTGTCGGCCGCGGCGGCCGAACGGCTGCGCCAACACACCGGGGGCCATCCGTTGTACGTGAAGGCGCTGCTCAGCGAGCTGCCCCGCCACGCGCTGGCTGGCGACCAGGGTCCGTTGCCGGCGCCGCACTCGCTGGCGGCGGCGGTCCTGGCCCGGTTGACCGGGGTCTCCCCCGGCGCACGAGACTTGGTGGCTGCGGCCGCGGTGGCGGGAGAGCGGTGCTCGTTGATGCTCGCCGGCTCGGTTGCCGAGCTCGAGGATCCGCTGGCCGCCCTGGAGGAGGCGCTGGCGGAGGATCTCCTGACCCTGTCGGGGACCCAGGTCCCCAGAGAGATCGCCTTTCCCCATCCGCTGGTCCGAGCGGCCGTTTATGAGGATCTGTCCCCGACCCGGCGGCGCCGCCTTCACCTCGCGTGGGCTGAGCTGACCGGCGGGCCGCCTTCGCTCGCTCACCGCGTGGCCGCCAGCGATGGCCAGGACGAGCGGCTGGCGGCCGAGCTGGTGGCGATCGCCGAGGATGAGGTGTCGTCCGACTCTCTGATGCTGGGTGTCGAACACCTCCTGCTGGCGTCGCGCGTCGCTGCCGATCGTCACACGAGAGAGGACGCGCTGCTGCGAGCGGTGGAGTGGCTCGGGGTGGCGGGAGACGTGCCGCAGGCCCACGGCCTGCGGGAGGCGGTGTTGGCATGCGCCGACAGCCCGCGGCGAAGCTTCACGCTCGGGATCCTGAGCGCCTCGGCCGGCCGACTCGATGAGGCGCTCACCGCGCTGGGCGAGGTCACCGAGCGTCCGGACTTCTCCGACTACCCGGAGCTGTGGGGTCCGGTCGCCTCGTCGCTGGCCATCGTGGCCGCCTACGCCGGGCGCGGCAGTGAGGCGATCGAGTGGGCACACCGTGCCCGGCAAGGCCCCGGGCCCACTCCGATCGTCGACCTGACCGCCAAGCAGGCACTCGCGCTCGGCCTGGCCACATGTGGTCGCGGCGCCGACGCGGTGGCGACATTGGCCGAGGCGACGCCGTCACGCATCGAGCCGCTGCCCTTCGAGGCCGAGCTGCTGGCCACCCGCGGTGCCCTGAAGTCGTGGACGGGAGACCTGCCGGGCGCGGTGGAGGACTTGTCATCGGTGATCAGGTGGTCGCGCGCCGGTGCGGGCATTCGTAGCCTGCCCAACGCCTACGGATCGCTGGCGCTGGCCGAATACCGCCTCGGCCGCTGGCCGGAGGGACTGATCCACGCCGAGGTGGCGGTGTCGCTGGCCAACGATTCCGAACAGATCTGGGAGCTGGCGTTCGTCAACGCCGTGGCCAGCTTCTTTGCCGCCGGCCGTGGTGATTGGGCGGTCGCCGCCGAGCACGTCGCCGCCGCCCAGGGGGCCGCCGACCGCGCGCCGCTGCCGGTCAGCGTCTACTACGCCCGCGTCGCCGCCGCCAACCTGGCCAGCGCACGTGAGGACTGGGAATCGGTGATTCGGGCGCTGACCCCCTTGCGCGACCGCCAAAACCGGCAGGTGAGGCTCAGCGGGGGTCATCTGGGCTGGCAAATCCTCGAGATCGAGGCGCTGGTGCACACCGGGCGCGGGGCGCAGGCAGCCGGTGCACTCGCCCAGCTCGAGACCGACATCCGAGGAGGATCGGGCAACGCGTTCGCGGTCGACATATTCAGGCTGACGGGGCTGCTCGAGCAGGCCCGGGACCGCCGGCCCGCGGCCCGGGAGGCGTTCCTCCGGGGCAGTGAGCCGGACGTGACCGCGGTCTCGCCACTGGCCAGGGCGTCGCTCGAGCTGGCCTTTGGTGGCTTCCTGCGCCGGACGGGCAGCCGCCGGCCCGCGATCGCCCGCCTGCAGGCGGCGCGGGAGCTGTTCGAGCGCCTTCAGGCGCGGCCGTTCATCGAGCGCTGCGATGCCGAGTTGGCGGCCTGCGGCCTGCCCGGCCGCCGGTCCTCGCCAGAGGGCTTTGGACTCACGGCTCGTGAGCAGGTGGTGGCCCAACTGGTTGCGTCAGGTAAGACAAACCGCGAGGTGGCGTCCGAGCTCTACCTGTCGACCAAGGCGATCGAGTACCACCTGAGCAACGTCTTCTTGAAGCTGGACATCCGCTCTCGCTACCAATTGGCCTCCCGCCTGAACCGGGTTTAGGGGATTTCCTAGGCAGACACGAGCGCGGAGGGGCCGGAGAGGTGAGATGCTGGCGCGCGATGGCATTCGAGCTCGTCCTGAGCGTGATCCGCGACGATGACGATCGGCTGATAGGAAACGTCCGCTTGGCCGATAAAGACAATTGGCACGAATTCTCCGGTACTCTCGAACTGCTGAGCGTGTTTGAGCAGCTGGTGCCAATGGAGGGGCGGCGCCGGGAGATGAAGGGGGTCTAGGGCGGCATGACCAAGATTCTTTACGCCATCGGGCACTTCTCGGTGCGCCGGCGCTTCATCGTGGTCGGCGTCTGGCTGGTCGTGGCGATCGTGCTGGTTGTCGTCTCACAGCGCATGGGAGACAACACCAATGACGATCTCTCGCTGCCGGGTACCAACAGTCAGCTCGCCACCGACACGCTTTCCAAGTCCTTCCCGGCGCAGGCCAACGGCACCAGTCCGATCGTGCTGCAGGCCAAGGGCAGCAAGCTGACCGACTCCAAGAACGCCAACGCCGTCAACGAGGCGGCCGCCGACGTGGCCAAGAATCCCAACGTCGCGGGAGTGGTGAACCCGCTCACCTCTCAGGGCGCGTCACAGCTGAGCAAGGATCAATCCACTGGATATCTGTCGGTGAGCCTGTCCGTGAGTCCCGGTTCGCTATCGGAAGCACAGGCGCAGGACTTAGTCAACGCCGCCGCCAAGCCGGCAGAGGCGGCTGGACTCGAGGTGCAGACCGGCGGTCAACTCGGCCAGAAGATCTCCAAACAGGGGACCGAATCCAGTGAGCTGATCGGAATCATCGTCGCAATGATCATCCTGACGCTCACCTTCGGGACCGTGAGCGCGATGGCACTGCCGATTTTGACTGCCATCTTCGCGCTGGCCACGACGCTGTCGATCGTCCGGATCCTCGGCCATGTTTTCACGGTCCCAACGGTGGCTCCGACCTTGGCCACGATGATCGGGTTGGGGGTGGGGATCGACTACGCGCTGTTCATCGTGACCAGACACCTGCGCGGGTTGAACGACGGCTTACCGATGGGCGAATCGATCGCGCGGGCCACCGCCACCTCTGGAGGTGCGGTGACGTTCGCCGGAAGCACGGTCACGATCGCCCTCGTCTCGCTGGCTGTGGCAGCGATTCCGCTGGTGACGACGATGGGCTTCATGGCGGCGATCGCGGTGGTGGTGGCGGTGCTGGCCGCGCTCACGCTGCTCCCGGCGGAGCTGGCGGTGATGGGGCCCAAGATCCACTCGCTGCGGGTCCGCCATCCCGCCACCGACGAGGAGGCTCACTCTGGGCGGTGGGCGAAGTGGGCCAACGAGATCGCCAAGCTGCCGTGGGTGGCCGGGCTCGTGGCGCTGGCCATCCTGATCCCGCTGATGATTCCGGCCCTGTCGCTGTCACTGGGTCAGCAGGACACCGCGGCGATGTCGACGTCCACCACCGCCCGACAGGCCTACGACCTGATCTCGGAGAACTTCGGGCCCGGGGTCAACGGACCGCTGCTGGTGGCCGTGTCGCTCAAATCGCCGGCCAGCTCGACCAGCGACCCGCGATTGCAGACGCTGCAAAAGGACATCTCCGGCACCAGCGGTGTCGCCGCAGTCAGCCCGACGACGCTCGACAAGGCCGGGACCACCGCCTACCTGAACGCAATCTCCAAGGCGGGTCCGGCCGAGAGCCAGACCACTGATCTGGTCGACCAGTTACGCAACACAGTGATCCCCAAGGCCGAGAGCGGCACTGACATGCACGCCTACGTGGGCGGCACTACCGCCGCCTACGAAGACCTGGCGACGAAGATCTCCAGCAAGCTCCCGCTCCAGATCGCAGTCGTGATCGGGCTCAGCTTCCTGTTGCTGATTCTCGCCTTCCGGACGGTTGTCGTTCCACCCCAGGCGGCGGTCATGAACCTGCTCTCGATCGGGGCTTCTTATGGGGTGCTGACCGCCGTGTTCCAGTACGGCTGGCTGAGCGGGTTGATCGGGTTGCCCGGCAAGGTTCCGATCGTGTCCTACGTGCCTCTGTTCATGTTTGCGATCCTGTTCGGGTTATCGATGGACTACGAGGTGTTCCTGGTCAGTCAGATCGAGGAGCACGTCCACGAGGGCCAGGACAACCGCACCTCGGTGACGTCGGGGCTCGTCACCAGCGCCCGCGTGATCACCGCCGCCGCGGCGATCATGGTGTTCGTGTTCGGCAGCTTCGTACTCAGCACGGATCCCACCATCAAGCAGTTCGGGGTCGGGCTGGCCGTCGCGGTCATTCTCGACGCCACTGTGGTCCGCTGCCTGCTCGTTCCGGCGGTGATGATCCTGATGGGACGGTGGAACTGGTACATGCCGAAGTGGCTGGACAAGGTCGTCCCCCACTTCAGCATTGAGGGCGCCGAGTTCTTTCACCAGGCGGACGAGGAAGACACGGGCGACGCCCCGGGGAGTGGGTTGCAGCCAGCGGGCTGAGAGGGTCGTCTAGTCCGCGGCGAGTCGGCGAGAGTCGGTCAGTCAGTCCACCAGCCGCGTTCCATATCGGATTCGTTGTCGGCGTGGCCCCCGAACGCCAGCAGCTCCAGCCCCTCGGGGCCGGCCTCCCATTCACGCATCGCGGAGGGTGGGCAGTAGACGACATCCTTCTCGGAGACCGGGAAAACGTCGTCCTGCACCCTGAACCGACCCGAGCCGGCCAAGATCACGTAGATCTCCTCCGACTCCCGGTGGCGGTGGCCGAAGCCGACCCGGCGACCGGGATTCATCCGGTAAAGGGCCATTCCGATCCGCTGCGCCCCGATCGCGTCGCGGGCGAACCTGGCCTCGCCCATGTCGCCCATCCCGAACTCCGGCGCCAGGTCCTTGACTTCCTTGAGATTCAGCTTCGTGTATGAGGTCATCAGGTCAAGGTAACCCACGGCCGGCGAGCGGTCTTGGAAAAATGCGACAGCAGTGCGTGCGAATGGATCGAGGCGGATCGACGGGGAAGCGGGGAGCACCCGGGGGATCCTCCGTCCCGGCGCCGTCGGTCAGACCTTCTCGCTCGAGCGCCGTCCACCGCCCGACGATCTGGCCCAGCGGATCGAAAACCACTGGATCGTCTCCTGGGATCTCGGCGACCGCCCGCCCTACACCTCCGAGGTGCTCCCCCATCCCTCCGTGCATCTCGTTCTCGAACCCGGCTCGGCCGCTGTGTACGGGGTCCAGCGCCGGCGCTTCGTCCGGCGGCTGGCCGGATCGGGGTGGGCGCTGGGGACCAAATTCCTGCCCGGAGGCTTTGCCGGCCTGATTGACGGCCCGGTCTCGGCGCTGACCGACGAGGTGGTGACGATGAGTCGATTGTTTGGGTCCGACGGTGAGCGGCTGGAGCTCGAATCCGCGGCTCAGGCCGACCTCGAAGCCAAGCTCGCGGTCGTGCACGGCTTTCTGCGGGATCGGCTGCCCGGCGGGGCTGATCGGCGGCTCGCCCTTGTCCAGGCGATCGCCCGCGAGATGCGCGAGGCGACGCCGGGCGAACGCGTGGGGACGATCGCGGCGCGACACCATGTCTCGGTCCGGACGGTGCAGCGCCTGTTCAGCGAGTACGTGGGGGTCGAGCCGAAATGGGTGCTCAAGCGCTACCGCTTACACGACGCGGTCGAGCGGATCGACCGGCGCGGCGACATCGATTGGAGCCGGTTCGCCCTCGAGCTCGGGTACTACGACCACGCCCACTTCAACCGGGATTTCCGGGCTCTGGTGGGGCGCACCCCGGCTCAGTACGGGGTGGAGCTGGGCCGCTGAGGGCTGATACGGGGTGGTGGGCGTTCTGCACCGTTCTGCACCACCGGCAACCCGACAGCGCACCCCCTCGCGCGCGGTCACTATGGAGCGAGCCAGGGGCATGTCTTGGGGGGTTCGCTCGGTAAGGCTCAGGGGGTGATCGCTGTAGGACGCACCCCTCGGAGAGAGGCCATCGCGCGCTCTGTGATGTCCGCTCGGCCCGCGTGGGCAGCTCAGCGCTCGACGCTCACCACCACTTCCGTTCCCGGGCCTTGTCGGTGGCGCCGGTGCGGTCGAGCTGGTCGAGCGCGGCCATGTCTTGCTCGGAGAGGGCGAAATCGAACACCCGCGCGTTCTCCTCGATCCGCTCGCGATGCGTCGACTTCGGCAACACGATCGTGTCGCGCTGAAGACACCACCGCAGCAGGACCTGGGCTGCCGTCCGGCCCACGCGCTCGGCGACCTCGGCGACCGCCGGATCGGCGAGATGGCGGCCGGTGCCCAGTGGGCTGTAGGCCTCGACGGCCACTTCGCGCTCGCGGCACTTGGCCAGCAGCGCGCGGCGGTACTCGAACGGGCTGAACTGAACCTGGTTGACGACCGGCGCGATGCTCGCCACCGACAGGACCTCCTCGAGCTCGGCGGCGCTGAAGTTAGAGACGCCGATCGAGTGCGCGTGCCCGCGCTCCTTGGCGGCCTCCATGCCCGGCCAGGCCCAGGTGGGCCCACCCTGGGGCCAGTGGATGATGTACAGGTCGACGTAGTCGACCCCCAGTCGCCGCAGGCTCTTCTCCACCTCGGCGGCCGGATCCTTGCTGCGGGGGTAGAACTTTGTCGTGAGGAAGACCTCCTCGCGGGCTACGCCGCTGGCCTTCAGTGCCCGCCCCACACTGGCCTCGTTGCCGTAGGCCTGAGCGGTATCGATGTGGCGATAGCCGCACTCGAGAGCCCACCGCACCGCGGCCTCACACGTCGGCCCGTCCGCAACCTGCCAGACCCCGAAGCCCAGGACCGGGATCGTGCCCCCGTCCGCCAACGGGCGGGCCCCCTCTGGAGTGGTTTCGGTGTTCTCTGCCAACTCGACTCCTGATCACTAGTAGGTCATTCGACCTTAGCCACCGGTCACTGAGCCGCGGCGGCGACCGGCGAGCCCGAGCCGCCACCGGCCCGCCAGGCGCGTCCGATCCCCTGGATCATCGGCGGGTAGACGATCAGGTGGCGAAACGGCCTGATCGCCGCCATGTAGCCCTCGCCCAACAGCCCGTTGGGCTTGACCAGGACGGCCATCTGCCCGCGGTATCCGCCGGAGTCGTCCGGGACCCAGCCGAGGTGCATGACCCCGTGCATGGTCCGGTTGGCGATCTCCGCCGCCCACTCGTCCTCGAGCAGGTACAGGGTGGTGAACGGAAGCGCGGCGAACTCCTGATTGGGGGTGTCGCGCAGATCGGCCGGCAGGCGGTCGCGCAGCGTGGCGACTCGGGAGCCGATGCCCGTCTCGTCGTCATCCCACCCCAGCAGCTCTCCGAGCTTCCAGCGGATCGCAAACAACGCCTGCACGGCGCGCGAGCGGCTCCGCGAGGGATCGAGCGCGGCTGCGCTACGCACCAAGCGGGGGAAATCGCCGCGGGCGCCTGGCGTCGGGAGCGCCCACACATCCTCCAGCCGGAAGTCATGGGTGAACTCGTGGATCCGCCACGGTCGCGAGGTGTGCGCGCTGCTTGGGAGCCTCATCTCGACCTCCATCTATACGGTGTCGTATCTATACGGTACTGTATGGACGCCGTCCTGGTCAACCGCTCCGTAGACAGACCATGGCCCTCGTCCGCACTCCCCGCACCAGCTGGATCGAAGCCGCCCTGCGCGCGCTTTCCGCCGGAGGCCCCGACGCGGTGAGGATCGAGCCGCTGGCCCAGGCTCTGGGGGTAACCAAGGGCGGCTTTTACTGGCACTTCGACGGCCGCCAGGCCCTCCTCGACGAGATGCTCGACACGTGGGAGCGAACGGTGATCGACGAGGTGATCGAGCACGTCGAGAGCCGGGGCGGTGACGCCCGGGCCAAGCTGCGGCGGCTGTTCGGGCTCGCCTCCTCCGACGGCGACTTGATGAAGATCGAGCTCGCCGTCCGCGACTGGGCACGACGGGACAGGGCCGTGGCCAAACGTCTCAGCCGCGTCGACAACCGGCGGATGCAGTACATGCGGTCACTGTTCTCGCACTTTTGCCCCGACCGGGACGACGTGGAGGTTCGCTGCCTGCTGGTCATGTCGCTGTTCGTCGCCAATCCGTTCATCGCCGCCGATCACGGTCCGCGCAGCCGCCCCGCGGTGCTGAAGCTGACCCTGAAGCGCCTCCTGGCCTAGGGCTAGTTGCCAGAATCGACGTTGTGAGCGAGCGCAGCGCAGCACCCTTGGCGCCGGACTTCGAGCTTTCGTCGGTTGCGGGCGGGGCGGTGTGTCTCGCTGACTTGCACGCAGACGGCCCGGCGCTTGTCGTGTTCGTCTCGGAAGAATGCCCTACGTGCGCGCTGACGCTGCGGCGCCTGGCGCCGCTGGTCGACTCACTGCAGCGCGCCGGCGTGCGCACGGTCGCGGTGTTCGAAGATCCGCCTGAGGTGGCGGCGCGGACGGCGCGGCGAGCCGGTTTTCCGGGCACCGTGCTCGCGCAGCCGGCACCGTATGACGTCTCGCGGTCCTACGAGCTGATGAGCGTTCCGACGTCGGTGTTGATCGACGCCGACGGAATGATCGCCGGGCGGGTAGTCGGGTGGGATGAGCCGGGCCTGAACGAGATCATCGAGCGGGCGAGTGCCACGGGCGCCGAGCCTGCCGTGCGGGTCACCGGCGAGGCGCCCCAGCGAAAGCCCGGCTGTGCGTCGAAGAGCATCTATGACATCGACACGCTCGCGCTGCTGGACGGCGGGTCGGGGATCGACGAGCTCGAGGAGATGTTCGACCGCGGGTGGAGCGACGGGCTGCCGGTGGTTCCGCCAACCCGGGATCGGGTGCAGGCGACGCTGGCTGGACGCGACGGCTCGCAGTCGCTGGGTGAGGTGCCTCCGGCGATGGGCGAGGCGACCCTCGAACGGGTCGCCGCCTGCGCCGTGCTGGCGGGGTGTCGCCCGGAGTACTTCCCCGTCGTGCTGGCGGCGGCTCGCGCGGCTCTGCGCCCTGAGTTCAATCTCAATGGCCAGGCCGTCACAACCCAGCCTGCGGGCCAGCTCGTGATCGTCAACGGGCCAGTACGGGATGCGATCGGGCTCAACTCGTCGATCGGTGCGCTGGGGCCGGGCTGGCGGGCGAACATGACGATCGGTCGCGCGCTGCGGCTGCTGGTCAGCCTCACCGGGGGCGGCTTCCCCGGGCGTCTGGACCGCGCCACGCTCGGACATCCGGGCAAGCTCGGCTTCTGCGTCGCCGAGGACGAGCAGGTGAGTCCGTGGGAGCCACTGCACGTTGAGCGCGGCTATGACCCTGGTCAATCGGTGGTGACGCTGCTCGCCTGCGATGCGCCCCTGTCGATCTCGGACCACCGCAGCACCGGCCCCGAAGAGCTGGCGGCAGTGCTCGGCTGGTCGGCGGCCGCGACGTGGAGCCCGAATTGGTGGCCACTGGGGGGCGCATCGCTGTTCGTGATCTGCCCCGAACACGCGCAGCTGTTCCACGAGGCTGGCTGGAGCAAGCAGCGCGTACGCGAGGAGCTGTTCGCCACCGTGCGCCGCTCGGCGCGCGAGCTGCGCTGGGGCGAGACAACGCCCCTCGTACAGGCCGCCGGCGATGAGGAGCCGATCGCCAAGTGGTCAAGCCCGGAGGACATCGTGCTGATCGTCGCGGGCGGCGAGGCGGGTCGCTACTCAGCCGTGTTCGGGCCATGCCTGGGCATGGACACCCAAATCCTCTCCGAGGAGGTCAAGTGGAATACGTGAGCCCCTTCGATGAGCGCCGCCGCGAACCGGACCCGCTCGCCGCACGCCCCCTGAGCCTGGCCGGCAAACGAGTCGCCCTGCTCGACATCAACAAGCGCCGGGGCAAGGAGTTCCTCGACCGGATCGAGCAACGGCTCCAGGCCAACGGAGCCCATACCTTCCGCTTGGTGAAGCAGATCTTCTCCAAGCCCGCCGCTCCCGAGATCATCAGTCAGATCGCCGACCGCGGGGACCTGGCGGTCGAGGGCCTCGCCGACTGAGGGTCCTGCACGTCGTGCAGTGTGCACGACATGGTGCGCCTCGAGCGCCTTGGAGTCCCCACCGCCGCGATCGCCACCGAGCCGTTCCTCGACGAGGCGCTCGAGCAAGCGCGCGTGCTCGGCATGCCCGACTACCGGATGGTGTTCATCCCCCACCCAGTCCAGCTCCTAACTGACGAGCAACTAGATGCGCACGCAGACCGAGCGTTCGACCGGATCGTCGCGAGGTTGACGACATGACGCCCAGTTATCCCATAACCGATGTGTCACTGTCCGTGATGCTGATCGTCCCAGACGCCACGTCGGCGGTTTCGTGGTACAGGCGGGCACTGGGGGCGGAGCTGCTGTGGGACCTCGGCGGGGTCGCGGGCCTTCATCTCGGTGGCGCTCCGTTCTTTGTGCATGAGGTCGTGCCCGGTAAGACTGGCGAGCCAAGTCCAGTCGATGTCGGCATGACGACGACACGCGTCGAGGTTTTCGTCAACGATCCGGGTGCCTTGATTGAACGGGCCGCGGCGGCGGGCGCGGCCGGAGTGGAGCCGCCCACTACTCACCAGGCGCCATGGGGATCTCACGAACAGGGAGGCTTCAATGATCCATTCGGACACCGCTGGTCGGTCGGCGACCGCTCTCCGCTGACTCCGTTGCCGGCGTCGGAGGATTGACAGCCGGCTCGCCGGTCAGCTGCTCACGTTGCGCGCCATCGACGGGTCAGAGCTGGGTACGGGCGCGGGCGGCCTGACGGATCAGGTGGTCGCGCTCGGCGACGTCAGTGGCCCGCTGGGCGGCGTCCGCGTAGGCCGTGGCGGCGGCCGGCAGATCGCCGTCGAGCTCGTGAAGGTGGCCGCGGACCGCATGCCACCGGTGGCGATCGCCGAACACCTCGCGCAGCCGTTCGGTCTCGCGCAGCCCGGCCGCGGCACCGAGCACGTGGCCGACCGCGACCGCGCGGCCAAGCACGGCAGCGGGATCCCGGTGGACCGGGTCGTCGGTGAGGGCGACGAGGTCGTCGTACCAGGCGAGGATCTGCGGCCAGTCGGTCTCCTCGGGGCTGGCCGCATCGTCGTGAAGGGCGGCGATCGCGGCCTGGACCTGGTAGCGGCCGGGTCGCTGGGCGGCCAGCGCCGATTGCAGGACGCGCACGCCCTCGGCGATCTCGCGGGTGTCCCACAGGCCGCGATCCTGCCGGTCGAGCGTGACGATCCGCCCCTCTGAGTCCAGCCGCGCCGGGAGCCGGGCGTGGTTGAGGAGCATCAGCGCGAGCAGCCCGCGGGCCTCCGGTTCCTCGGTGGCGAGGGTGAGTTGGCGAGTGAGCCGGATCGCGTCGTCGGCCAGGTCGACCCGGGCGGATGGACCAGCATGGCCGGCCGTGTAGACGAGGTACAGCACGCGCAGCACGACAGCGAGGTCGCCGGGCTGGTCCAGGCGGCGGGCGGGCGGGCCGGCTAAAGCGCGCTTGGCCCGGCTGATCCGCTGCGCCATCGTCGCCTCAGGCACGTAGAACGCGTCGGCGATCTCTCGGGTCGTGAGGCCGCCGACGGCCCGCAGGGTCAGCGCCACCTGGGAGGCGGGCGCGAGGTCGGGATGGCAACAGCAGAAGAGCAGAAAAAGGGTGTCGTCGCCCTCCTCGGTGACCTCGGGCCGCGGCTCGGCGTGCTCCGCCTCCTCACGGCGCTGACGCGCCGCCTGGCTGCGGCGGGCGTCGACGAGCCGCCGGGTCGCGACCGTGGTCAGCCATGCGCGCGGGTCGCGCGGCGGGTGCTCGGGCCACACCCGCAGCGCCTCGAGCAGCGCCTCCTGCAGCGCGTCCTCGGCGGCGTCGAAGTCCTCGCCCCGCCGGACCAACCCCGCGAGCACCCGCGGGACGAGGACGCGCAGAGCGCCCTCGTCCAGCCGTCGCGCCGACTCGTCGATCACGCCGGGTCAGTCCTCCGAGGACGCCGCGGACATCACCTCACGGACGTCGATCCACTCGTACAGGGGCTCGCCGCCGGGACCGGGCTCGGAGGAGACGTAGGCTGCGAGCTCGATCGCGCGCTCGTGCGACTCCACGTCGATCATCCACCACCCCGCCACGAGGTCGCTGGTCTCCGGGTGCGGGCCGTCGGTGGTGACCGGCGCGGCGTCCGGGCCGCCGTAGCGCACCCAGGTGCGCGTCGGGGTGAGCGAGCGCACGTCGACGTACTCGCCGTTCTCCTCGAGCAGCTCGGTGACGTGCCTGAGGAAGGCGACGTGCGCCTCCACGTCCGCTGGATCCCACTGGTCCATCGGCGGGAACGGATGGTGCGGGTCCGGGCCACCGCGGTAGTGCTTGAGCAGCAGGTACTTCGGCATCGTGGTCTCCTGGTGTCGTGGGCCGCGCCTGTCGTGGCCCCTCACCTGGTGAGCGGAACCGGTCAGAGCTTCTCGACATGGAATCACTCATCCAGCTCGAGGCCGTGGGTGGTGCTCAGCTGAGCTGGCGTTCGTCGCGCTGCCGGGCCAGTTCCTCGACCGCGCTGGGGAGGGTCGTCTCGAAGTCGATCAGCTTCGCCCACGTCGGGGTCACGACGATTCGGACCATGCCGTCGTAGAGCGAGCGGACCTCGGTCTCCCACTCGACCCTTTGCTCCGGCGTCATCTGGTAGGTGCCGCTCATCTCGAGATACTCGTCGGGAATGCCCTCGACGACGTCCAGCTCGGCCCGACCGCGGATGAGCAGGATCTTGGGCGGGTGCACCTCGGTGTCGATCGTCAGGGCGACGGCCGGATTCTGGCGGAGCGCCGGGACCTTCGGCGCGTTCTTCGAAGTGCACATGACGACCTGGGAGCCATTCCAGGTGAACCCGATCGGAATGGCCCGGGGCGTCCCGTCCTTGGCGATGTAGGCCAAGCGGGTCAGATCACGGGCCAGAAGCTCCTGGCTCAGCGGACGGTTCAGAACCTCGCGGATCTCGTTCGGTTGCACGGTGATCTCCTGGTGTCGCGGCCGCGCCTTTCGCGGCCATCACCGGGTG
>DASXJY010000055.1:0-20507 GCA_036497115.1 Solirubrobacteraceae bacterium | reverse complement strand
TGCAGCGCGCGACGGTGCTCGACGAGGACGAGAGCGACAGCGA
The DNA here is from genome assembly GCA_036497115.1 of Solirubrobacteraceae bacterium. GTDB lineage: Bacteria > Actinomycetota > Thermoleophilia > Solirubrobacterales > Solirubrobacteraceae > Palsa-465. The sequence goes on along the minus strand of DASXJY010000055.1, from coordinate 20,464 downwards.
CGGCGACGGCTCAGATGGCGAGTCGGGATCCGAAAAGCACGCCCTCGTCGAATACGAGCCCGGCCCCGAGGAGATCCTCAAGCGGCTGGTTCCCGACTACGTCGAGATCTCCATCTACCGGGCGCTGCTGGAGTCGACGGCGTCTGAGCACGGAGCGCGCATGACCGCGATGCGCAACGCATCTGAGAACGCCCGCGGCCTGATCTCGGACTACACGCTCGAGATGAACCGGGCCCGCCAGGCGGAGATCACCCAAGAGATCATGGAAGTCGTCGCCGGCGCCGAGGGGCTCGGCTAGCCCTCGGCGGCGCGAACTAGGAGAACAGACATGGCTGCCACCACTGACGAAACCACCCCCGAAACCACCGAGACCAAGCAGAACACAGGCCGGATCGAAGAGATCCAGGGCGTCGTGATCGACGCTGTGTTCCCGGACAAGCTGCCCGAGATCAACCACGCCATCACGGTGCGGCGACCCGAGGCGGCTCGCGCCGAGGAGGACGAGGACGTCGCCGCCACCAACGACGACATACTCGTCTGCGAGGTCCAGCAGCACCTCGGCGACGACCGCGTGCGGGCGGTGGCGATGGACACCACCGACGGCCTCTCCCGTGGCGCCGAGGTCGTCGACACCGGTGCGCCGATCACCGTGCCGGTCGGCCCCGAGACGCTGGGCCGGATCTTCAATCTGCTGGGCGAGCCGATCGATTTCGGCGACCCGATCAGCGACGACGTGGAGCGCTGGCCGATCCACCGGGAGGCCCCGACGATCGAGGCCCTGACCCCGACCACCGAGATGTTCGAGACCGGGATCAAGGTGATCGACCTGCTGGCGCCCTACGCCCGGGGCGGAAAGGTGGGGCTGTTCGGCGGTGCCGGAGTCGGCAAGACGGTGATCATCCAGGAGCTGATCCACAACCTGGCCCAGGAGCACGGCGGGCTGTCGGCGTTCTGCGGGGTGGGCGAGCGCTCCCGCGAGGGCAACGACCTGTGGTTGGAGATGAAGGAATCAGGCGTGCTCGACAAGACGATGCTCGTCTTCGGCCAGATGAACGAGCCCCCCGGGGCCCGCATGCGCGTCGCGCTGTCGGGGTTGACGATGGCGGAGTACTTCCGCGATCACGAGGGCCAGGACGTGCTCCTGTTCATCGACAACATCTTCCGCTTCGTCCAGGCCGGCTCAGAGGTGTCGGCGCTGCTGGGACGGATGCCCTCCCAGGTCGGCTACCAGCCGACCCTGGAGTCCGAGATGGGGCAGCTCCAGGAGCGGATCACCTCAACGCGCAAGGGCTCGGTGACTTCGATCCAGGCCATCTATGTACCTGCCGACGACCTCACCGACCCCGCGCCGGCCTCGGCGTTCGCGCACCTGAACGCCACCACCACGCTGTCGCGGTCGATCTCCGAGAAGGGGATCTACCCCGCCGTCGACCCGCTCGATTCGACCTCCACGATCCTCAAGGCGGAGATCCTCGGCGAGGAGCACTTCCAGGTCGCCAACCAGGTCAAGGAGGTCCTGCAGCGCTACAAGGAGCTCCAGGACATCATCGCGATCCTGGGGATCGACGAGCTCTCCGATGAGGACAAGGTGACGGTCAACCGGGCCCGCAAGATGGAGCGCTTCCTGTCCCAGCCGTTCCACGTGGCCGAGCAGTTCACCGGCGTTCCCGGAGTCTTCGTGCCGATCGCCGAGTCGATCCGCGGCTTCAAGGAGATCCTCGCCGGCAAGCACGACGACCTGCCGGAGCGGGCCTTCTTCATGAAGGGAACGATCGACGCCGTGGTCAAGGACGCCGGCGGACAGTCCGACGCCGACTCGGACGAGGGCGGCCAGGAGGACTCGGACTCAAGCGGCAACGGCTCCGACGAGCAGTCGCGCGAGCAGCGTGACGCGGATTCCGACCGGGAGTAGACGGTGGCCCGCAATACGTTCCCCGTCGAGGTGCTGACCCCCGACGGCGAGGTGTTCTCCGACGAGGTCGAGATGGTCTCGACCCGGACCGCGGTTGGGTCGATCGGCGTCCTGGCCCACCACCAGCCGCTGCTGGCGATGCTCGATCCAACCGAGCTGCGGCTGTACAAGTCCGACTCCGACGTGGTTCGCTTCGCCCAGGCCGAGGGCTACCTGCAGATGATCGACAACCGGGCACTGATCCTGGTCGAGGAGGCCCACGAGGCCGACTCGCTCGACGCCGGGGATCTGCGCGAGCGCCTCCAGCAGGCCGAGCGCGAGGTCGAACAGGCGGGCGAGGATTCAGAGCGCCGACGCGTGGCCGAGCGCGATCGCAGCCGCTGGGAGACCTTTTTGAAGATCGCGGAGGGCAGCTGAACGGGCCGCCGGGCGTGTTGATCTGGACTCGGCACCGGCGCGCCTGGAACCGGCCGTCATACGGGCCGCCTAACCTGCTCAGACGATGACCGACGAGCGAGTTCTGGCCGAGCGCCTGATCAGCTATGAGACCTCGCGGCCTGACGATCTCGTGGCCGCCGCAGGATTCGTGAAGGGTTGGCTCGAATCCCGCGATATCGAGGTCGAGGATCGCGATCACAACGGGCTGCCGGTGCTGGTGGCCGAGGTCGGAGCGCGCCGCCAGGACGCGCCGTGCGTCGTGCTGCATGGCCACCTCGATGTGGTTCCCGGCCGCTCGCAGCAGTTCGAGCCGCGGGTTGAGGGCGACCGCCTGGTCGGCCGCGGCGCCTACGACATGAAGGGCGGCCTGGCGGCGATGATGTGCGCGCTCAAGGACGTCGAAGCCCAGCAGTCGGTCAAGGTGAGGCTGGTCTGTGTGCCCGACGAGGAGTCCGAGGAGCTCGACGAGCGCTCAACCGACACCGTGGTCGAGCGCGGTCTGGGCGGCGATTTCGCAATCACCGGCGAGCCGACCAACATGCACATCGGCGTGCAGGCCAAGGGCGTGCTGGCGATGCGCGTCCGGGTCCACGGCCGCGCCGCCCACAGCTCGACGCCGTGGCTCGGCGACAACGCCGTGCTCAAGGCGATCGACGTGTTCAGGGCGATCGAGACGCTACCGTTCAGCCGGGAGTCAAGCGAGATGTTCGATCGTCCCTCGATCAACCTGGGCCGGATCAAGGGCGGCGACGCGATCAACAAGGTCCCCGATCGCTGCGAAATGGCTGTCGACGTCCGCTATCTGCCCGGCCAGGACCCCGGTGAGATCCTGGCTCAGGTCAGGGCCATCCCCGAGATCGACGTGGAGCGAACCTTCATCCATCCTCCGGTGACCGTCTCGCGCACCGATCCCTTCGTACGCGCGCTGCGCGATGCCGTCTCGCGCTCGCTGCCGGAGATGGAGACGCTCAGCGTGGGGCGCGATGGCGCCTCCGACGCCGCCTCGTTCATCGAGGCCGGGATCCCGGCGGTGGAGTTCGGCCCCACCGGGGGTGGCCACCACGGTCCCGACGAGTGGGTGTCGCTGGCCTCGCTGGCCCGCTACCGGCGGGCGCTGGGTGACTTCGTGAAGCAGCTCCCGGCGCGGCTTGAGCAGCACGGCCCGGTCGCCCGGCTGACGGCGCTCGAAGGGGGCGCCAGGACGACCGAAGGCGGCCCGTCGTGAAGCTGATCCCGAGAACGCGTGGCGGAGCGCTGTGGCGCTTCTTCCTCGCCGCCGTCGTCGTGATCGGCGCCACCGCCGCCACCACCGCGGTGGCCGGGCTGCTGCAGTTTCACCAGCTGTCGATCGACCTCGGCGGCTCGCAGTCGATCCCGCACGCCGACATCAAGGTCGCCGACCCCGGCCAGCCCCAGAACATCCTGATCGTAGGCTCCGACCACCGGGCCCATGAGCCGTTCAGCTCCGCCAACACCGACACGATGCTGCTGGTCCGGATGAACCCGAATTCCTCGACGATCAACGTGATGTCAATCCCGCGTGACCTCCAAGTCGACGTACCTGGCTTCGGCACGGCCAAGATCAACAGCGCCTACCAGGACGGCGGCACCAACCTGCTGATCAAGACGATCCATCGCAACGTGTTCCCGGCGCTGAAGGTCAACCACATCGTGGACGTGAACTTCAGCGGGTTCATCGCGCTGGTCAACGCGATCCACTGCGTCTACAGCGACGTCGATCACCGCTACTACAACAACACTCAGGTGACCGGCTACTCGAGCATCAACATCCAGCCCGGCTACCAGCGGCTGTGCGGCTTCCGGGCGCTGCAGTTCGTCCGCTTCCGCCACACCGACTCCGACCTGGTGCGCAACGCCCGCCAGCAGGACTTCATCCGCTGGGCCAAGGACCAGTACGGCATCGCGAACCTGGTCTCACACCGCGACACGTTGCTGAAGATCTTCGGTGCCCACACCCAGACCGACCACAACCTGCACACCGTCGACGGCTTGATCAACCTGTTCAACCTGGTCGCCTTCTCGGCCGGTCACACGATCAAGCAGATCAAGTTCCCGGCCCAGGAGTCTCCGTGCGGCGGGACCGGTGTGGCCGGAGCCGTGACCCCGTGCTATCTGACCGCCAGCTCAAGCGCCGAGGCGGGGGTCTACCGGGCGTTCATGCGCCCCACCACCGCGGCCGCGGCGGCCAAGAGCAAGAAGCCGGCCGGCAAGGGGACGGCGAAGATCCAGGCGGCGGGGCTTACCGCCGACACCAGCGACGGCCACAGCCAGGCGGCGGCGGTGGCGCACGCCGGCCTTCCGGTCTACTTCCCGCGGCTGATCGTCAACGGCTCGCAGTACTGCTCTGGCACGACCGGGAACTGCCCGGTCGGTGGGATCTCGAGCACGGGCTCCTACCCCCGGAGCTACACGATCCGCGACCAGAACAACGTGGGGCACGCGGCGTACCGGATGACGCTGATGATCAATCCGGACCTGGGCCAGTACTACGGCGTCCAGGGAACGGCCTGGTCGAGTCCGCCGCTGCTGGCCAGCCCCACCCAGACTCGGACCGTCGCCGGCAAGAAGCTGATGCTGTTCGTAAACGGGGGCAAGCTGACCAACGTGGCCTGGCGCACGGCGCACGGGGTGTACTGGATCTCCAACACCCTGACCACGGACATCCCCAACCGGGAGATGGTGGCGATCGCCGCGTCGCTGACCAAGAGCTGAGCGCGCCGCGCCCCGGCTGAAGTAACCACCCCACCCCGCTACGCTCCTGCGCCCGATGGTCTCCGAACGCGAACCCATTGCCGTGATCGGCACCGGCTACGTCGGTCTGGTCACCGCCGCCGGCTTCGCCGAGCTCGGAAACGAGGTCTGGTGCGTGGACGTGGATGAGGCCAAGATCGCCCGGCTGCAGCGCGGCGAGATCCCGATCTACGAGCCGGGGCTGGAGGAGTGCGTGGCCCGCCACCGGGACCGGATGCATTTCTCCACCGAGCTGTCGACCGCGCTGGAGCACGCCCGGCTGCTGTTTGTCGCCGTGGGGACCCCGCCGACCTACTCCGGCGACGCCGACCTGTCGGCGGTCAACGCGGTGGTGGCCTCGATGCCCTCCTCAAACGGACACGCTCTGGTCATGAAGTCGACCGTACCGGTGGGGACGGGGACCACGATCAAGCGGCTGTTCGCCGGCGCCGGGAAGGGATTTGCCTACGTCTCGTGCCCGGAGTTCCTCAAGGAGGGCTCGGCGCTGGAGGATTTTCTGCACCCCGACCGGGTGGTGGTCGGCGATGACGGCAACTGGGCCGGCGACGCCGTGGTCGATCTCTACGCCCCGCTTGACGCCCCCGTGGTGCGCACCGACATCGCCAGCGCCGAGATGGTCAAGCTGGCTGCCAACGCGTTTCTGGCCACCAAGATCTCGTTCATCAACGAGATCGCCAACGTCTGCGAGGAGACCGGCGCCGACGTGCTGGAGGTGGCGCGGGGGATGGGCCTGGATCAGCGGATCGGCAGCCACTTCCTCAAGCCGGGGATCGGCTTCGGCGGTTCCTGTTTTCCCAAGGATGTCTCGGCGCTGAAGCAGCTGGCCGGCAACTCGGGCTACCACTTTCAGCTGTTGACAGCGGTGATCGAGGTCAACGAGCTGCAGAAGCGGCGGGTGGTCGGCAAGCTCCAGAAGCACCTCGGCTCGCTGGTCGGCAAGACGATCGCCTTGCTCGGACTGGCCTTCAAGGCCAACACCGACGACATGCGCGAGGCATCGTCGCTGGTGCTGGCGGCACGGCTGCAAGCCGACGGAGCGCGCGTCTGCGCCTACGATCCGATCGCCGAGGCGGAGGCCCGCAAGCTGATGACCGGGGTCGAATTCGCCGACTCCTCGCTGGCGGCGCTGGCCAAGGCCGATGCCTGCATCATCGTCACCGAGTGGCCGGAGTTCAGGGAGCTGGATTGGCGCGAGGCGCGCGGGCGGATGGCGGGTCGGCTGGTGGTCGACGGCCGCAATTTCGTCGACCCGGATGCCGTGCGCGCCGCCGGCTTCATTTACGAGGGGATCGGGCGCTGAGCCAGCCAGCGGCGGGAACTGGGGGGGTGGGGGTGTGCAGGCGCTGATCCTCGCCGGTGGCGAGGGCACGCGGCTGCGACCGCTGACCTCGACGATGCCCAAGCCGGTCGTGCCGCTGGTCGACCGCCCGTTCATCTGTTACCTGCTGGAGTGGCTGCGCGGCCACGGCGTGGACGAGGCGATTCTGTCGTGCGGCTTCATGGCCGAGGGTGTCCGCGCCGTGCTCGGCGACGGCTCCTCGATGGGGATTCGCCTGCGCTACCTCGAGGAGCCGCGCCCGCTGGGGACCGGAGGGGCGCTGAAGTTCGCCGAGGACCTGCTGCACGAGCGCTTCTTCATGCTCAACGGCGACGTCCTGACCGACATCGATCTCGGCCAGCAGCTGCGCCAGCACGAGCGAACCGGGGCCCGCGCGACGCTGGCGCTGATCGCCGTCGAGGACCCTTCCGCCTACGGCCTGGTGCGGCGACGGCCTGACCTGACGGTCAGCGAGTTCGTGGAGAAGCCGAGCTCGGACGAGATCGACACCGACCTGATCAACGCCGGCGCCTACATTCTCGAGCGCGAGGTGCTCGACGAGATGGGACCGGCCGGAACACGGATATCGATCGAACGCGACTTGTTCCCATCGCTGGTGGACCGAGGCCTGTTCGGCTACCGGGCCAGCGGATACTGGCTGGACATCGGCACTCCCGAGCGTTACCTGCAGGCGACCTTCGACATCCTCGACGGTGAGGTCCGTACCGAGGTGGGCAGGCGGCTGTCCGCGGCCGGCGGCACCCTGCGCGAGGGCGGTGGCATCGAAGCGCCGGCCACCGTGCACGCCCCCGCGGTGGTTGGGGCGCAATGCACGGTGGCGCCCGACGCGATCCTGGGCGGACGGGCCGTGCTGGGGCGCAAGGTGAGCATCGGGGCCGGGGCCCACATCACCGATTCGGTGCTGCTCGACGGCTGCCGGGTGGGGGCGGGAACGCGCATCACCTCGGCCATCCTGGGGCCCGGCGTTTGCATCGGTGAGCACTGCCGGCTGGAGGGCGGCGTCGTGCTCGGCGAGAACGTCACGATCGGAGCGGGCAACGTCCTAGCGGGCGGGATGCGTATCTTCCCCGGGGTGGAGCTACCGGCGGAGGCGATTGCGTTTTGAGCGCGACCCAGGAACTGACCCGTGCCGCGATCGCGGCCAACGACCCCAGCGGGCAGGTCGACGACATCCTTGGCCTGCCCGATCACCTCCGCGACGCCCAGTGGCGGGTGCAGTCGGCGAACCTGACGGCGAGTGACGCCCCTGGTGGGCTGGTGATCGCCGGGATGGGCGGGTCGGCGATCGGCGGCGCGCTGGCTCGAGCGGCGCTCGGCGATCGGGCGTCGCGGCCGATCGTGCTCGCCCGCGACTACTCGCTGCCGGCGTGGACCACCCCTGACACCACCGTGCTGTGCATGAGCTACTCCGGCGACACCGAGGAGACACTGGCCTGCTACGACGCTGCGGCGGCGCTCGGGGCTCGGCGCCTGGTCTGCACCAGCGGCGGCCGACTGGCCGACAACGCCCGCAGCGACGGGGTGCCGGTGATCCCGCTGCCCGGGGGGTTCCAGCCCCGGGCCGCGGTCGGCTACCTGCTCGTCGTGGCCCTGGAGGTCGCGGCGCTGGCCGGGGTCGCCGAGCAGCTGCACTCCGAGATCGACGTCGCCGCCGCCCACGCTGAGGAGCTGGTCGAGCGGTGGGGTCCCGATGCGGCCGAGGACTCCCTGGCCAAGTCGCTGGCCCGGGGGTTGCACGGGACCGTCGCGCAGATCGCGGGGGCCGGATTGACCACGGCGATCGCCTACCGCTGGAAGAGCCAGGTCAATGAGAACGCCAAGTCGCCGGCCTTTGCCGCCGAGCTGCCGGAGGTGGTGCACAACGAGATCGTGGGCTGGGAGGGCGCCGCGGACCTGGGGCGGTTCAGCGCCGTGTTCCTCGACGACTGCGACCTGCATCCGCGGGTCCGGGCTCGGATGGAGCTGGCTCGCGAGCTCGTGGCCGAGCACGCAACGTTCACCCAGCGGGTGGAGACGGTTGGCCAGACCCGGGTGGAGCGGCTCGTCTCGCTGGTCCTGCTCGGCGACCTGGTGTCGCTCTATGTGGCGACGCTGCGCGGGGCCGACCCGGCCTCGGTCGAGGCGATCGGCCGGCTGAAGGCGGCGCTGGCCGGCGCCGCCGAGTAGCCCAGCCCCACCACGCAGAGGTCTGCCCGGGCGCGTGGCCGCGTGGCCGCCGGCGCTTCGAAACCTTAACACGTTCGTGGTAGGGTTAGGAGCGATGGAGGCGTTGACGATCAACGAAGCGGCGAGCACCACGGGGTGGTCGCCGCGGATGCTGCGCTACGTCGAGCAGGCGGGACTCGTTGCCCCGGCCCGCTCGCCGTCCGGCTACCGCCTGTACGGCGCCGCGGCGCTGCAGCGGCTGCGGACGCTCAAGGAGCTGCTGGCCCGGTTCGACGTGTCGCTGTCCGACGTGGCCTTCGCGTCGCGGATGGCCGGCGATGCCGCCCTGCGGGACGCCGTCCAGGCCTGGCTGAAGGCCGAGGCGAGCCGGCCCGAGGACGTCAACGCGGAGGACTGGCTGCGCTTCGAGCAGGACAAGCACGAGAAGCTGCTCGCCGCCGTCGCCTGAGGTTCGGCGCCGGCGCTCGCCGGCCCGTGGACCGCCGTCCGGCCCGCCCGAAAAGGAAATTCAAGGAGACTCGAGACACCATGAGCACAACTGCCGCCAAGACAGACTTCAAAGTCGCCGACCTGGAGCTCGCGGCCTTCGGGCGCAAGGAGATCCAGCTCGCCGAGCATGAGATGCCCGGGCTGATGGCGACCCGCCGCGAGTACGCCGACAGCCAGCCGTTGAAGGGGGCGCGGATCACGGGAAGCCTGCACATGACGATCCAGACGGCGGTGCTGATCGAGACCCTGACCGCGCTCGGTGCCGAGGTGCGCTGGGCCAGCTGCAACATCTTCTCGACCCAGGACCACGCGGCGGCCGCAGTGGTGGTCGGGCCCCACGGGACCCCCGATGACCCGCAGGGGGTCCCCGTGTTCGCGTGGAAGGGCGAGTCGCTGGAGGAGTACTGGTGGTGCACCGAGCAGGCGCTGACCTGGGCCGACACCGACGGCCCGAACATGATCCTCGACGACGGCGGCGACGCGACGCTGCTGGTCCACAAGGGGGCGGAGTACGAGCTCGCCGGGGCGGTGCCCGATCCCTCGACGGCCGAGTCCGACGAGGAGAAGGTGATCCTCGACACGCTGACGCGCTCGCTGGAGGGCGACGGGCAGCGCTTCACCAGAATGGCGGCCTCGATCCAGGGTGTCACCGAGGAGACGACCACCGGCGTGCACCGCCTGTACCAGTTCGCCGAGCAGGGCAAGCTGCTGTTTGCCGCCATCAACGTCAACGACGCGGTGACGAAGTCCAAGTTCGACAACAAGTACGGCTGCCGCCACTCCCTGATCGACGGCATCAACCGGGCCACCGACGTGCTGATCGGCGGCAAGGTGGCGGTGATCTGCGGCTACGGGGACGTCGGCAAGGGCTGCGCGGAATCGCTGCGCGGCCAGGGTGCGCGGGTGATCATCACTGAGATCGACCCGATCTGCGCGCTGCAGGCGGCGATGGACGGCTATCAGGTCGCGCGCCTCGAGGACGTGGTGTCGAGCGCTGACATCTTCGTCACCGCGACCGGCAACAAGGACGTCATCACCGCCGAGCACATGTCGCAGATGAAGCATCAGGCGATCGTCGGCAACATCGGCCACTTCGACAACGAGATCGATATGGCCGGGCTGGGCCGGATCGACGGGATCGAGCGGATCAACATCAAGCCCCAGGTCGACGAGTGGGTCTTCCCGGGCGGCCGAACGCTGATCATCCTCTCCGAGGGACGGCTGTTGAACCTCGGCAACGCGACCGGCCATCCGAGCTTCGTGATGTCGAACTCGTTCACCAACCAGGTGATCGCGCAGATCGAGCTGTTCGGCCACAACGAGAGCTACGACAAGAAGGTCTACACGCTGGCCAAGCACCTCGATGAGAAGGTGGCGCGGCTTCACCTTGACGCCCTGGGGGTCAAGCTGACCGAGCTGACGCCGAGCCAGGCCGGCTACCTCGGCGTGCCGGTCGGGGGCCCCTACAAGTCAGACCACTACCGCTACTGATCATCCGGCCAGGCCCCGGAGATGGCGCGAGCGTCGGTTGCCCCGCATGACGTAGCCGACCTCGCGCTGGCCCCGGAGGGGGAAGCGCGGATCTCCTGGGCGGCCGGCCAGATGCCCGTGCTGGCGCAGATCCGGCAGCGCTTCTCCCGAGAGCGGCCGATGAAGGGGATCCGCGTGGCCGCCTGCCTGCACGTGACCGGCGAGACCGCGAACCTGGTTCGGACGCTGAGCGCCGGTGGCGCCACCGTGGCGCTGTGCTCGGCCAACCCGCTGTCGACGCAGGACGACGTGGCGGCGGCGCTGGTGCTCAACGATGGCGTCGAGGTGCGGGCGCTGCACGGGGAGGACCTCGACACCTACGTCGAGCACGTGCTGGCGCTGCTGGACGGCGAGGCGGGCGGACCCCAGATCACGATCGACGACGGGGCCGACCTGCTCGTCACCGCTCACGCCAAGGGGGGACCGCTGGTCGAGGGTCTGATCGGGGGTACCGAGGAGACCACCACGGGGCTGATCCGTCTGCGCCGGCTCGAGGCAGAGGGAAAGCTGCGCTGTCCGGTGCTGGCGGTCAACGAGGCCAGGACCGAGCGCGCGCTCAACGACCGCCACGGGACCGGTCAGTCGGCGCTGGACGGGATCGTGCGGGCCTCAAACGTCCTGCTGGCCGGCAACACCCTGGTGGTGGTCGGCTACGGCTGGGCCGGCCAGGGGGTCGCCGAGCGCGCCCGCGGTGCCGGCGCCGCGGTGATCGTCTGCGAGGTGGATCCGCTGCGGGCGCTGGAGGCCCGGATGGCCGGTTACGAGGTAATGCCCTCGCTGGCCGCCGCCGAGCGCGGCGACGTCTTCGTCACCGTCACCGGGTCGCGGCGGGTCCTCCGCGGCGCCCACTTCGAACGCATGAAGGACGGCGCGCTGCTGGCCAATGCCGGCCACTTCGACGTCGAGCTGGACCTCGACGAGCTGCGGGCGCTGGCCACCGGCGGGGTGCGCGACGTCCGCCGGCTGGTCGAGGAGTACACGCTGGCCGACGGCCGCCGGCTCAACCTTCTCGCCCACGGGCGAGTCGTCAACCTCGCTGCCGCCGAGGGACACCCGGCCGCGGTGATGGACGTCTCATTCGCACTGCAGGCGCTCAGCGTCGAGGAGCTGGTCAGGACCCGCGGCGAGCTCGGACCCGGGGTTCACGCGGTCAGCGGAGCGATCGACAGCGAGGTCGGGCGGCTCAAGCTGGCCGCGCTGGGCGTGCAGATCGATGAGCCGACGGCCGAGCAGGAGCACTACCGGGAGTCCTGGACCTGAGCCGCTTGCCCGACGAGGTACGCTGCGCCTTCATGGAGGGCTTGGGCGACAACGGAGAGTTGGGAGGCTGATATGGAGGGTGCGGGCCAGAACGGGCAGTTGCGCGGCGGCATCGATCTGGGGGGAACCAAGATCGAGGCCATCGTCGTCGATTCCGATCAGAAGGTGCTCGGCCAGGCGCGCCATCCCACGCCGACCGAGGGCGGTCCGTCCGACGTGGCCGAGCGGATGGCCAACGCCCTGACCGGAGCGGCCAAGCAGGCCGGCGTCGAGACGTCGGCGCTGCTGGGCGTGGGTGTGGGGTCGCCGGGCGACGTCGACGAGGACACCGGAACGGTCGCCAACGCCCGCAACCTGCCCGACTGGATGAAGAGCTTCGAGCTCGGCCAGACGCTCTCGGAGCGGCTCGAGACCAAGGTGTACGTCGGCAACGACGTCCAAGTGGCGACCGAGGCCGAGTTCGCCCTCGGCGCCGGCAAGCCCTACGACTCACTGCTCGGCGTGTTCTGGGGCACGGGCGTGGGCGGCGGACTGATTCTCGACGGCAAATCGTGGCTGGGCCGCGGCGGCGCCGGGGAGATCGGCCACATGGTGGTCAAGCGCGGCGGCGCTCGCTGCCCCTGCGGGCGGCGGGGCTGCATGGAGGCCTACGCGGGCCGAGCGGCGATGGAGACCCGGGCCCGACGCGAGGTCGACAAGGGTGCCAAGACCGACCTGTTCAAGCTGATGAAGCAACGCGGCCGTACGCGCCTGACCAGCTCGATCTGGGGCAAGGCGCTTGAGCGCGAGGACCAGCTGGCCACCGAGCTGATCGACCGTGCCGTCAAGGCGCTGGGGGCCGGGATCGCTTCCGCCGTCAACCTGCTCGACATCGAGGCGGTGATCATCGGCGGCGGCCTCGGGGTCAGGTTCGGCCAGCCGATGGCCGAGCGGATCGCGACCGAGATGCACCCCCACCTGTTCAACGACACCCGGCCGCCCGCGGTCCGCGTGGCCGGCCTCGGAGATCTGGGTGGCGGCATCGGCGCCGCGCTGTTGGTCTCCCACGCCAACGGGCATTAGCCCCGCGGCTGGACCCAGAGTCCGGGCGCTGCGCGGCGGCTGGGAGCATCCCGGTGCCGGGTTGGGCGCTCAGGCGACTTCGTAGCGCTCTGCCCGCTGCTGCTCGCGCTCTGACTCGGTCAGCATCTGCACGAACACCACGACCAGCGCGATCCCCATCACGACTGACTGCTCGAGCGCCATCGCCAGCCCGGCCATCGATTGGTCCTCGGACGGCGACAGCCCCCAGTAGTGGGGGTGGTGCTCGTAGAAGGGGTAGAACGACGCCGGCGCGAACGCCAGCACGATCCCCAGGATCCCGACCAGCAGCTTGGTCGAGACCATGTAGGAGACCGGGCCGAGCCCGCCGAGCCGCATCCGGCTGCGAATCGGCGACAGCAGGTGCCACCAGTAGAGCGTTCCGGCGACCGCGAAGCAGACATGCTCCAGCGCGTGGACGCCCGAGTCTCGCAACGCCGCGTCGTACAGCGCCGGGATGTGCCAGCCCCACATGAACCCGGCGTAGAGGATCACCGCGAAGGCCGGGTGGGCGAGGTAGCCGGCCCGGCGCTCGATCCCGTGCAGCTTGCGGGTCACCGGACGCAGCAGGACCTTGTTGAGCCCCAGGATCAAGAGGATCGGCACCACGTCGAGCAGCAGGATGTGCTGGACCATGTGCATAACCAACAACTGGTCGCCGAGACCGTCGATCGGCGAGACCAGGGCGGCGACGATCACGAGCAGCCCAGCAGCGAAAAGCGCCATCCGACCCCACCCCGGCTTGTGCGGCGAAGCCGTGGATCGCCCGCGTCTCCAGGCTAAAACGTAGAGACCGGCCAGAACGGCGACGCCGATCAGAACCGTCGGCTCCAGAGACCAGCTGATGGTCGGTGAGACGCTCGGGGCCAAGCTCGACATTTTGACGGCTCGACAAACTCGGCTGCCGGGATTAACCTCGGGTTCACATAGATCCCACGCTTCCTCCAGGAGGTCGGCCGATGCGAATCGACGTCAAGGGCCGCAACCTGCCCGTTTCGGACGAGATCAGAGAGCACATCGCCAAGCGCTTTCGCAAGGTCTCCAAGCAGGTGTCCGAACTAGCTGAGCTGGAGGTGGAGCTGTGCCAAGAGCGCAATCCGGCGATCGCCGAGTCACAGGTGGCGGAGGTTACGTTGCACCTCAAGGGCGTGACCCTGCGCGCCCGTGACGCCTCCGGAGACATGAAGCATTCGATCAACCTGGTCAGCGACGAGATCGCGGTTCAGGTCAAGCGCCACCGCGACAAGCGCCGGCGCCGTCGGGAGGCGCGCGCCGCCGCTCCCGCGGCGCTGTCCGGGGACATCTCGCCCGCCGCCTAGGGACCTCACGGCCCGGGCGCGGACCGGGGCCGCGCTACCCTAATCCAATGTCCTTTTTGGACCGCGCGCTTCGCATGGGCGAAGCCAAGAAGTTCAAAACCTACGAGCAGCGTGTCGCCCGGATCAACGGCTACGAGGACGAGTTCGAGCACTCGACCGACGCCGAGCTGCGCGAGGCCGCCGACGCGCTGCGTGAGCGGGCCCGCAACGGGGAGCCGCTCGACGATCTGCTGCACGAGTGCTTCGCGCTGGTCCGCGAGGCCGGCAAGCGCTCGATGGGGATGCGCCACTTCGACGTCCAGATGATCGGCGGGATGGTGCTCCACGACGGGGCGATCGCCGAGATGAAGACCGGCGAGGGAAAGACCCTGACCGCGACCCTGGCCGTGGTGCTGAACTCGCTGGGCGGCCGCGGCGTGCACCTGGTGACGGTCAACGACTACCTGGCCCGTCGCGACGCGCTGTGGATGAAGCCGATCTACGACTTTCTGGGGGTCACCGTGGGCGTGCTGCAGAACATGCAGCCCTACGAGGAGAAGCGCGACGCCTACGCCGCCGACGTCACCTACGGGACAAACTCGGAGTTCGGCTTTGACTACCTGCGCGACAACATGGCCAAGGTGCTGGAGGAGAAGGTCCAGCACGGTGGGCGGCCCAAGCCCGAGGAGGGCCAGTCCCCGTACCACACCTATGCGATCGTCGACGAGGTCGACAACATCCTGATCGACGAGGCGCGCACGCCGCTGATCATCTCCGGCGCCCCCGAGCAGGCTGCCGACCTTTACGCCCAGTTCGCCCGCCTGGCCCCCAAGATGCAGCCCGGCAAGATGCCCGAGGGGCTTGATCCGCGGATGAAGAAGGAGTTCGTGGCCGACTTCGACTTCGAGTTCGAAGAGAAGCACAAGACGATCTCGGTGACCGAGCAGGGGGTGGCCAAGGCCGAGCGGTTCCTGCGCGTCGACCACCTCTATCGAGCCGAGAACGGCCACCTCGTCAACCACCTGCAGCAGGCGCTCAAGGCCGAGGCGCTGTACCGCCGCGGCCGCGACTACGAGGTGATCGACGGCGAGGTCAAGATCATCGACGAGTTCACCGGCCGGATCCTCGAGGGCCGCCGGTGGTCGGAGGGGTTGCACCAGGCCGTGGAGGCCAAGGAGGGCGTCCGGGTCCAGGAGGAGAACCAGACCCTGGCCACGATCACGCTGCAGAACTACTTCCGGATGTACGACAAGCTGGCCGGGATGACCGGAACCGCTTTGACCGAAGCCAACGAGTTCATGAAGATCTACAAGCTTCCGGTCGTCCAGATCCCCACCAACCGCCCGATGGTCCGCGACGATCGCAACGACCAGGTCTACAAGACGAAGGACGGCAAGTGGGCGGCCGTGGTCAGGGAGATCGAGGCGCGCCACAACGCCGGCCAGCCGGTGTTGGTGGGAACGATCGCCGTGGAGGTCTCAGAGCTCCTGTCCCAGCAGCTGACCGAGCGCGGGATCAAGCACACGGTGCTCAACGCCAAGCCCGAGCACGCCGCGCGCGAGGGCGAGATCATCGCCGAGGCCGGTGCCCCCGGGGCGGTCACCATCGCCACCAACATGGCCGGGCGCGGCGTCGACATCAAGCTGGGCGGCAACGCCGAGCACCTGGCCGCCCTGGAGGTCGCCAAGCTCGGCCTGGCGCCCGGGGCGCCCGACTACGACGAGCACTACGCCAAGGTCCTGCCGGAGATCGAGTCACGCCTCGAGGATCTGCGCGAGCGGGTCCTGGAGGCCGGCGGCCTGTTCATCCTCGGCACCGAACGCCACGAGTCGCGGCGGATCGACAACCAGCTGCGGGGCCGCTCCGGCCGTCAGGGCGATCCCGGTGAGAGCCGCTTCTTCCTCTCGGCCCAGGACGACCTGGTGCGCCTGTTCGCCGGCGAGCGGATCTACAAGATCCTCGACCGCCTGGGCACCACCGACGACGAGGGCAACGAGGAGCCGATCGAGGCCGGGATGCTCTCCAAGCAGATCGAGAAGGCGCAGAAGAAGGTCGAAGAGCAGCATTTCCTGATGCGCAAGCACACGCTCGAGTACGACGATGTGCTCAACCAGCAGCGCGAGGTGATCTACACCTACCGCGACGAGGTGCTCGAGGGCCGCGACATGTCGGCGGCCGCGCGCGATGAGGTCGTCAACATGATCGAGCGGCTGGTCGAGGAGTACACCGAAGGCGACTTCGTCGAGGATTGGGACGTCGAGGGGCTGATGCGGCGGATCGAGGAGGTGTTCACACCCAGCGACGAGCTGGCCAGTGTCGATGCGCACACGATCGACCGCGAGGAGCTGATCGCCCGGCTGCAGGAAGAGGCCCTGGCCAGCTACGACCGACGCGAAGCTGAGCTCGGCGAGGAGCTGATGCGGGCGCTCGAGCGGGCCCTGCTGCTGGAGATAATCGACCAGCGCTGGCAGGAGCACCTGTACGACATGGACTACCTGCGCGAGGGCATCCACCTGCGCGGCTTTGCCCAGATCGAGCCGCTGGTGGCCTACAAGAACGAGGCCTTCGAGCTGTTCCGCGACCTGATGAACGGCGTCTGGGCTGACTTCGCGCGGCTCATCTTCCACGTCGAGGTGACGCTCGAGGATCCCAACGGGGCCGGGCCGCCGCCGCCGCCGCGCAGCCGTCCCAGCCCGTCCAGCAGCTCCGCCACCGGCGGCGGACGCGTGTCCTATTCGGGCGGCAGCGGCGCCCAGCCCAGCGCGCTGGCGATGGCCGCCGCCGGCGCCGGTGAGGCCGAGGGCTATGCCGAGGAGGAGATCACGGCGATGCCGGTGGTGGAGCAGCGCCACGTCGACCCCTCAGAGCAGATCGGGCGCAACGATCCTTGCTGGTGCGGGTCGGGCAAGAAGTTCAAGAAGTGCCACGGCGCCTGAGCGCCGTCAGCCCTGCTTCTGGTAACGGACGCGCTGCGGCGTGATCACGTACTTGACCCGGACCTCGCCGGGACCGCGGAACGGATACTCGTCCTGTCCGATGTAGGTCTTGCTCAGGCGGTTGATGTGGTCGTCGGCGTCCTCCCGCGTGCCGGTCGCGGTGCCGCGGACCTCTACGTACTCGTAGGGATTTCCGGAGTCGTGGACGACGACGGTGACGTGCGGATCGCGCTCCAGGTTGGACGCCCAGTGCCGGCCCTCGGCGCTGTTGACCGCGAGCTCGCCGTCCTCGAGGCTGATCCAGACCACAGCGCTGTGGATCGAGCCGACCTCGTCGAGGGTCGAGATAATCGCGAAGTTGCCCGACTCGAGGAGCTTGCCGACCGCGGGATCGTCGAGGCTGGCCACGGCGGTGACGATATCACCGCGTGTTTGGCGCCAGGTCTCCGGGGAAGATCCATGTGCAGATGGCGACAAGCGCGAGGATCGAGCTGCGGGGGCCCGACGATCCGGCATTCGATCCGGTTCTGACTCCCGACGCGCTGGAGTTCGTGGCCGCGCTGCAGCGGGAGTTCGGCGACCGTCGCCGGGAGCTCTTGGCCGTTCGCGAGCGCCGCCGGGCTCGCCTCGAGGCCGGTGGATCGCTGGATTTCCTGTCCGAGACGGCCTCGGTGCGCGAGGGCGATTGGCAGGTCGCGCCGGTGGCCGACGACCTTCAACAGCGGTGGGTGGAGATCACCGGGCCGACCGAGCGCAAGATGGTGATCAACGCGCTGAACTCGGGCGCCGACGGCTTCATGGCCGACTTCGAGGATGCGAACTCCCCCACCTGGCGCAACATGGTCGAGGGCCACACCAACCTGCGCGACGCGATCGAGGGGACGATCGAGTACCACGGCTCCGACGGCCGCCACTACGAGCTGGGCGAGAATCCGGCCACGCTACTGGTCCGCCCCCGCGGCTGGCACCTGCCCGAGCGCCACCTGCTGGTGGGCGGTGAGCCGATCTCAGGCGCGCTGTTTGACTTCGGCATGTATTTCTTTCACAGCGGGCCGCTCCTGCTCGAGCGAGGCACCGCGCCGTACTTCTATCTGCCCAAGCTGGAGTCTCACCTCGAGGCCCGGTTGTGGAACGAGGTGTTCGAGTTCGCGCAGGACGCGGTGGGGCTGGAGCACGGCACGATCAAGGCCACGGTGCTGATCGAGACGCTGCCGGCGGCGTTTGAGATGGACGAGATCCTCTACGAGCTTCGCGACCATTCGGCGGGCCTGAACGCCGGCCGCTGGGACTACATCTTCTCGGCCATCAAATGCTTCCCGCAGCGGTCCGAGATGGTCCTGCCCGATCGCGGCGACGTGACCATGACCGTCCCGTTCATGCACGCCTACACCGAGCTGCTGGCCGCCACCTGCCATCGCCGCGGGGCCCACGCAATGGGCGGAATGGCCGCCCTGATCCCCTCCCGCGGCGGCGACGAGGCGGCCAACGAGAAGGCGCTGCAGGGCGTCCGCGACGACAAGGACCGCGAGGTCCGCCAGGGCTACGACGGGACCTGGGTGGCCCATCCCGACCTGGTGCCGGTGGCCCGCGAGATCTTCGAGCGCGGGCTCGATGGCGCGCCCAATCAGGTCGGGCGCCGTCGCGACGACGTCGACGTGGGCGCTGCTGACCTGCTCGACCTGCCCTCGACTCCGGGCGAGATCACCGAGGCCGGACTGCGCACCGATGTCAACGTCGGCTTTCAGTACGTCTCGTTCTGGCTCGGCGGACGCGGCGCGGCGGCGATCAACTCGCTGATGGAGGACGCCGCCACGGCCGAGATCTCCCGGTCGCAGATCTGGCAGTGGATCCACCACCAGGCTCGGCTCCAGGACGGTCGCACGGTGACCCGGGAGCTGGTGCGGGAGATCCTCGATGAGGAGACGGCCAAGATTCGTGAGGCGGTCGGAGACGAGGTCTGGCAGGCGGGCCGGCCCACCGAGACGCGGGAGATCTTCGAGCGCGTGGCGCTGTCGGAGGAGCTGCTGGAGTTCCTCACGCTGGTGGCCTACGAGTACCTCGACTAGCTGACCCCCCGGGCCTGGGGGTCTCGGCGCGGCTACCGCTGTTACAGGGGCTCTGGAACCGAATGCATGACATACATGCATTCGGTTCCAGGGCCACCCACGCGGAGCTGTTACGGGACCATCCAGGAGAGGGCGCCGGTGGACTGCAGCAGCACGAGCACAGCCATCAGCAGCACCAGCAGCACGCTCCAGCCGACCACCTTGCGGAAGATGTGGCCCTCCTTGCCGGCCAGGCCCACCGCGGCGGCCCCGATGGCCAGGTTCTGGGGCGAGACCATCTTGGCCAGCACTCCGCCGGAGCTGTTGGCCGCCGCCATCAGGGTCGGCGACAGTGAGGCGTGCTTGGCCGCTGTCACCTGGAGGGCGCCGAACAGCGAGTTGGTCGAGGTATCGGAGCCGGTGACCGCGGTCCCGAACCAGCCGATCAGCGGCGACAGGAAGGCGAAGAAGCCGCCCGCGCCGGCCGCCCAGGTGCCGAGGGTGACCGTCTGGCCCGAGAAGTTCATCACGTAGGCCACGGCCAGCACCGTGCAAACCGTGACAATCGCCCACTTGACCTGGCCGAGCGTGCGGCCGTAGACCCGCAGCGCCATCGACGGCCGGACCCGGAGCACGATCGCGGTCACGATGCCCGAGAGCAGCAGGGCGGTGCCGGCGGCGGTGAACCAGTTGAGCTTGAACATCTCGCTCGTCGGCGCCTTGCCCTTGGAGCTGAGGATGTGCAGGCCGGGCCAGCTGAACTCGGTGGTCGCCTTGTCGAGCCAGTTCATCACCGGATGCAGGCTGAGGCCACCGAGGATCACGATGATGATCAGGTACGGCGCGAACGCCATCAGGAGCTCCCGACCGCGAGGCGGCGGACCGTCGTCGCTGTCAAAGCGCCGCTCGAAGGTGGCATCGGAGGCGCTGCCGCCGGCGATCGCCGGACGGTGCGGCGGCCTGCGCCGGCCCACCGCGCGGGCCTGGCCGGGAGACCAGACCTGCAGCAGCCCAACGAGGGCTGCCGCCGATATCAGCGCGGCCAGGATGTCAGTGAGCTCCGTCGACACGTAGTTGGAGACCGCGAACTGGACCAGCGCGAACGAGACGCCGGCGACCAGCGCGGCCGGCCACGCCTCGCGCAGCGCGCGGCGGCCGTCGACCATGAAGATCAGCACGAAGGGAACCAGCAGGGCCAA